>CAYOWF010000275.1:0-1518 GCA_964407585.1 uncultured Qipengyuania sp. | reverse complement strand
TGACCGAATATGTCGCCAGCGGTAAGCCCAAGGCGCAGATCGAGGAAGCGGCCGCGGCCAAGCAAGCGGGCGTCGACAAGGGCGATACGGTCATCGTCGGGGTGAACAAGTACCGCCTGCCGCAGGAAGCCGAAATCGATACTCTCGACATCGACAACCACGCAGTTCGCCAGAGCCAGATTGCCCGCATCGAGAAGATTCGTGCCACGCGCGACGAGGAGGCCTGCCAGGCGGCGCTGAAGGCGCTTACCGAAGCGGCTGCCGCCGATCCGAGCGCCTCGCGCGCCAAGCTGGCCGAAGGTCGTGACGAGCGCGGCGTTCCGCTGCGCCCCTCGCACATGGCGGAGCTCAAGTCCGGCGGCGACATCAATCTGCTTGCCCGCGCGGTCGAATGCGCGCGCGCCAATGCCACGCTGGGCGAGATTTCGGCGGCGATGGAAGCGGCTTTCGGGCGCTACGACACCGTTCCGAAACCGGTCAGCGGGGTCTATTCGCAGGCCTATTCGGACGATCCCTATTACCGCCGCGTCGTCGAGGGCGTTCAGGCCGTCCAGCGCCGCCTGGGCCGCGCACCGCGCCTGATGGTCGCCAAGATGGGCCAGGACGGTCACGACCGCGGCGCCAACGTGATCGCCAGCGCCTTTGCCGATATGGGCTTCGAGGTTGTCCCGGGACCGCTGTTCCAGACACCCGAGGAAAGCGCGCGCATGGCGCTGGAACACGATGTCGATGCGATCGGCGCGAGCAGCCTTGCCGCCGGCCACAAGACGCTGATCCCCGAACTGGTCGGCCATTTGCGCGACGCCGGACGCCCCGACATCAAGGTGATTGCGGGCGGCGTGATTCCGCAGAAGGATTACGACTTCCTCCGCGATGCCGGGGTGCAGGGCATCTACGGACCGGGGAGCAATGTGGTCGAATGTGCAGCGGACGTGCTGCGTCTGATGGGCCACAACATGCCGCCTGCAGGGGATGACCTGGACGAGGCGGCGGAGTGAGTGACAAGAAGCGCGGGCCCCTATCCAGTCGCACCGGCTCCTAACTCCGCGCCCTGAAGTTGTTTCGGGGTCCAACTCATTTCACGAACAATTGTACGATAGGAAACATGGATGCTGGAACAAGTTCAGTCTGACAGGGTGAGGAACGACTGGACCCGCGAGGAAATCGCGGAGCTCTTCGACCTACCTTTCACCGAGCTGCTCTTCCAGGCAGCCACGGTCCACCGCGAGTTCCATCCGCCAGAGCAGATCCAGCTATGTACGCTGCTCAGCATAAAGACCGGCGGGTGTCCGGAGGATTGCGGCTATTGCTCGCAGTCGGTGAAGGCCGACAGCGGGGTCGAGGCGACCAAGCTGATGGAGGTACAATCCGTCCTCCAGCGCGCGGCGCAGGCGAAGGATGCGGGCAGCCAGCGTTTCTGCATGGGCGCAGCCTGGCGCAATCCCAAGGACCGCGACATGCCTGCGATCGTCGAGATCGTGAAGGGCGTGCGCGCCATGGGGCTGGAGACCTGCATGA
>CAYOWF010000274.1:0-1520 GCA_964407585.1 uncultured Qipengyuania sp. | reverse complement strand
GCGAGCATGGGTTCGCCGCACAGGTGGAGCGTGGTGATGCTTTCGACGGTCTCGCGCGCCGAGCGGTGATGCTGCGCGAGGTCGTCGATGAAAATGGCCTTCGAGGGGCGATACTCCTCGAGGATGGCTTGCAGCGCAGGCCCCTTCGGCCCCTGGTTGGTGAAGACCCGCGCATTCACGCCATGACCCGCCAGCTGTTCGGTGCGCATTTCCTGCCGCTTGTCGACCAGGTTCGTAAGGATCACGACATCGGCCTCTTCAGCCAGCGTGTTGATGCCCTCGATGGCCCCGGGAATGGGGTTCTGGCGATACATTTCGGTATCGAAGAACAGGCCGAGCTTCTTCCAGATATCCTCGGGCGCGAGGGTCTCGCCGCTGTCCTGCCAGCGCAAGGCGCGGCTGAAATCATTGCCGACCATGCGGAATTCGACGCCCTGCGTTTCGGCCAGCCACTGTTTGAACGGCGTGACCATATAGAGCAGCACCTCGTCGCAATCGGAGATGATCAGCGGGCGGGTCATGTATTCAATTCCTTGGCAGCTGCTACAAGAGTTTCGGGCTTCGTATTCAAAGCGTCTGCGGCAGAGATAAGGTCCGGTTCGTGGTTTGCGAGAAAATCCAGCACCGCCGCCTGCACCGCGCGATCGCCGATACCGTGGCGCAGGCGTTCGGGCGTGAGACCGGTCAGCGACAGCAGCCGTTCGGCGCGCCGTTCGTCGGTCAACGCCCAGCCCAGCGCCTCCAGCGCGAGCACTTCGGGCGCGCGAGAGTCTCCACCTGCCGATTTCTTCCGGTCTTGAATTGTCAGTCCTTCCGCTTGGCTCTAGGCCTGTCGTCCCTAAACGCAGGAGTGATTGGCCCCGTGGCAAAGAGAATACTCGTTGTCGAGGACAACGATCTCAACCGTAAGCTGTTTTGTGACGTGCTGAAGGCCAACGGTTACGAGGTGGTGCCGGTTTCCGACGGCAACAATTTCCTCGCCACCGCCAGGAAGTCCGATCCGCAGCTGGTCATCATGGATATCCAGCTGCCCAATGTCAGCGGGGTCGACCTGATCGCCCAGCTGAAGGCCGACGGCGGCATGGAAAGCGTACCGGTCCTGGCCGTTACCGCCTATGCCGGGAAAGGCGACGAAGAGCGTATCCGCGAGGCCGGGGCGGAGGATTATCTCGCCAAGCCGGTTTCGATCGGCCCTTTCATGGCGGCCGTGCGCAAGCTGCTGTCGGACTAGCCCGGGGCCTTGCCCATCGCAGCGAAAACTTGACAAGCGCGCCCGGAAACCGCTTTGCCGCCCCATTCGTTACGACACGCAAACCCGCGGGTCGCACCGCAATTGAAGAACTGGACCCATTCATGGACCGAGCCGAGGTAGACGCGAAAATCCGCGAACTCGCAGAACCCTTCAACAAGAAGGGTATTCCCATCAAGGAAGAAACGACCTTCCAGAACGATCTCGAATTCGACAGTCTCACGGTGATGGATTTCGTCGCCGAGATCGAGGACGAGTTCGACATCATCAT
>CAYOWF010000273.1:0-1558 GCA_964407585.1 uncultured Qipengyuania sp. | reverse complement strand
GGATCGGTCAAGGTGCTCGCTCGCGTGGGCGGAACCGAATGGCGGACCTCCGTCTTCCCGCAGGCACAGCGTAGCGAATGGGTGCTGCTGATCTCGAAAAAGGTGATGCGTGCCGAGGATCTTGCCGAAGGCGAGCCGGTGCCGCTCGAACTTCAGCTGCTCTAGAGCTTTTCCATCAATTCGATGCGGTTGCCGAAGGGATCGGCGATGTCGCCCCGGCGATAGCCTTCGAGCTTTTTGCCGGGCTTGAACTTCACGCCCGACGCTTCGAGCTTGGCCACCAGGGCACCGAGGTTTTCGACCAGCAGCGCAGGATGCGCGCGGCGTGCAGGAAGGAAGCCATCCTCGACGCCGCAATGGATCGAAATGCCCTCGCCTTCGAACCAGCAGCCGCCGTTGAGCGCGAGATGCGCGGGCTTGGCGACTTCTTCGAGACCCATCACACCGGTCCAGAAATCGCGCGCATGCGGCTCGCCGCCATGCGGCATGGCCAGCTGGATGTGGTCGATGCCGACAAGCAGGCTCATAGATCCCGCCTCACGTGCGTTCCGCCTGGGCGATCGAATCGCTCGCCCGCAGGGCGCTGAGGATACGGGTAAGGTGCGCGAGGTCCTGCACTTCGAGATCGACTTCGTATGTCGTGAACGGATGATCGAGCTGCGTCTGTTCGAGGCTTTTCACATTGACTGCATTTTGCGCGAATATCCCGGCCATGTCGGCCAGCGTTCCAGGCCGATCGTAAAGCGTCACGCGCAAACGACCCACGGCCCCGCGCGAACGGCGTCCCCACGACAGGTCCAGCCAGTCGTTGTCGATGCCCGTGGCGAGCTGGTGGCAATCGATCGCATGAACCTCCACGCGCTTGTCGGGCTGTCGCAGGCCGACGATACGATCTCCCGGCACCGGATGGCAGCATTCCGCAAGGCTGTAACCGACTCCCGGGGTCAGCCCCCGTATCGAGAGCGACTTTCCGCTACGCAGCCATTCGTCGTCTTCGTCGGCCATGCCTTCGGTGCTGCCCGGCATCAGCGCTTCCATGACCGCGCGGTCGGTGATCTTGGCCGCGCCAATCGCGTAGAAAAGGTCCTCCGGCTCGTCCATCTCGAGCCGTTTCAGCGCCTCGCGCATGGCTTTCTTGCCGATCTTCGCCGGAACACGCGTGACGATCTCGTCGTAAAGCTTGGCGCCAATGTCGGCGACTTCGGCGCGTTCTTTCAGGCGTACGGCACGGCGGATGGCAGCGCGGGCCTTGCCCGTAATCACGAAGCCCAGCCAGCTCATTTGCGGCTCGGCATTCTTACCTTTCAGGATTTCGACCACATCGCCATTGTTGAGCTGGGTCCGCAAGGGCATGTGCCGCCCGTTGATCTTGGCACCGACCGTCTGCGTCCCAAGTTCGGTATGGACCGCGAATGCGAAATCCACTGCCGTGGATCCCTTGGGCAGCTGGAACAGCGCGCCCTTGGGGGTGAAGGCGAAGATGCGATCCTGGTAAATCGCCAGGCGCGTATGCTCGAGCAGTTCCTCGGCATCGTGGCTGGCATCGACGATCTCGATC
>CAYOWF010000272.1:0-1627 GCA_964407585.1 uncultured Qipengyuania sp. | reverse complement strand
TACTCTTCAACGCACGACGCGCAAGAAGGGGACCGGCTGATGGCGGTGGAAAGTCACCGAAGTGCAATCAGGCCGTAACGGTTTCGCGCAGTTTCCCCGCGAGCGAATTGGGTCCCGCTTCGACCAGTTCGGCCTCGACGAGATCGCCGATCGCAGCGTCGCCTTCAAACCAGACGCTCTGGAGCCAGGGAGATTTGCCAAGCCATTGCCCCGGATGCTTGCCCTTGCGTTCGACGAGAACTTCGCAGGTCTTACCGACGCTTGCCGCGTTGAAGGCAAGCTGGTCGCGGTTCAATGCGGCCTGGAGGCGCTGAAGGCGTTCGTCCATGACTTCCTTTGCGACCTGCCCTTCCATCGTGGCGGCGGGCGTGCCGGGACGCGGAGAATATTTGAAGCTGAACGCCTGCGCGTATTCGACCTCGTCGACCAGCGCGAGAGTTTCTTCGAACTCGGCATCGGTCTCTCCGGGGAAACCGACGATGAAATCGCCCGACAGCGCGAGGTCGGGTCGCGCCGCGCGGAAACGGTCGAGCAGCTTTAGATAGCTTTCCGCCGTATGGCTGCGATTCATCGCCTTCAGCACGCGGTCGCTTCCCGCCTGCACCGGCAGGTGGAGGAAGGGCATCAGCTTGTCGATCTCGCCATGCGCGGCGATCAGATCGTCATCCATGTCGGCCGGATGGCTGGTGGTGTAGCGGATGCGCGCAAGCCCATCGACCTTTGCAAGGTCGCGGATCAGCCCAGCGAGGCCGACCTGGCTGCCCCTCTCGTCCTCGCCCGACCAAGCGCTGACATTCTGGCCGAGCAGCGTGATCTCCTTCGCGCCGGCATCGACCAGCTTCTTCGCTTCGGTCACCAGGTCGCCGTAGGGACGCGAGATTTCCGCGCCCCGCGTATAGGGCACCACGCAATAGGTGCAGAACTTGTCGCAGCCTTCCTGCACGGTAAGGAAGCTCGCCGGATTTGTGCGGCGACGCTCCGGCAGCGCGGCAAACTTGGCGATGGCCGGCATATCGGTGTCGGTCGCCCGCTCGCCCTTCACGGCCTTGTCGAGCATTTCTGGCAGGCGATGATAGGCCTGCGGGCCTACGACCATGCTGACTGCAGGCGCGCGCGCCATGATTTCCTCGCCCTCGGCTTGGGCGACGCATCCCGCGACCGCGATCAGCGGGGTCTTGCCCGCTGCCGCGCCCGCCTTGGAGATGCGGCCGATGTCCGAATAGACCTTCTCCACCGCTTTCTCGCGAATGTGGCAGGTGTTGAGCACGACGAGGTCGGCATCCTCGCCCTCGGGCGCGGGCAGGATGCCCTGCTCGCCCAGCATCTCGGCCATGCGCTCGCCGTCATAGACGTTCATCTGGCAGCCGAAGCTCTTGACCCTGTAGGTCTTGGGGGAATTGGTCGGTTTCATGACAGGCGGGCGCACATAGCGAAAATGCTGGGTTCCTACAATGCGAAGGGCGGCACCTGGCCGCCCTTCCAATTCGATGTCGGGAAGAGACTTAAGACACGGTCGCTTTCACGATCTTGCCCGGGTTTGCCGGGGGTTCGCCTTTGGGCAGCGCGTCGACATGTTCCATGCCGCTCTCGACCTGGCCCCAGACGGTGTACTGGCCGTCGAGGAATT
>CAYOWF010000271.1:0-1656 GCA_964407585.1 uncultured Qipengyuania sp. | reverse complement strand
GCATCATCCTGCTGTTCGATTTCATCCTCAAGCTGCTGCGCGCCTATTTCGTCGATTTCGCAGGCGCTCGCATTGACGAGGAAGTGGGCGAGGACGTGTTCCAGCGCCTGCTCGCCATGCGCCTCGAACTGCGCAAGGGTTCGACAGGCCAGCTCACCGGCATGATGCGCGAGCTGGAGACGATCCGCGACTTCTTCGCCTCGGCGACGCTGGTGGCCGTGGTCGACCTGCCGTTCATCATCATTACCCTGGCCGTGGTCGCGATCATCGGCGGCTGGGTCGTGGCTGTGCCCGCGGCCATGGTGCCGCTCGTCATCCTCGTCGGGCTTGGTGCGCAGCCCGCGCTCCAGCGCATCGCCGCGAAGACCCTCGGGCAGGGCTTGCTCAAGCAATCGGTGCTGGTCGAGACCGTCGGCAGCATCGAACACGTGAAGGTGTCCGGCGCCGATGCGATGCTGCGCCGCCGCTGGAAAGATGCTGTGCGCGAGCATTCGCAGAGCAATCTTCGCCAGCGCCTCATTTCTTCGATCGGCACGACCTTCGCGACCACCGCGGGCATGATCAGCTATGCGGGTGTCGTGATCGTCGGTGTCTTCGCGGTGGCGAACCAGAACCTGACGCTTGGCGGCTTGATCGCCTGCTCGATCCTTGCCGGGCGCGCGATTGCACCGCTCGCGCAGATCAGCCAGCTGCTGGGCCGTATCACCTCTACCCGCACTGCCTATCGGCAGGTTCGCCAGCTGATGGAACAGCCGGTCGAGGGGCCTGCCACCGAGCCATTGAAGATGGGTTCGACTTCCGGCTCGATCGAACTGCGCGACGTGACTTTCGCCTATCCCGGCGGGACGGAACCGGCACTCGAGAAGGTCAATATCAAGATCAATCCGGGCGAACATGTCGCGCTGCTGGGCCGTGTCGGTTCGGGCAAGTCGACCATCGCGCGCATGATGCTCGGTCTCTATCCGCCGCAAGACGGCATGGTGCTGGTCGACGGCATCGATATCGCGCAATTCGACCCTTTTTCGCTGCGCGCGCAGATCGGCTCGGTGCTGCAGGAGCCCGCGCTTTTCTCCGGTTCGATCCGCGAGAATATCGTGCTCGAGCGGCCCTATATCGACGATGACGAGATGCTGCGCGCATCGCGCGTGTCGGGCACCGACCAGTTCGTATCGCGGATTTCGAACGGATACGACCTCACTCTGGTCGACCGGGGCGAGGGGCTTTCGGGCGGACAGCGCCAGTCGATCGCCATTGCGCGCGCCCTTGCTGGCAAGCCGCCGATCGTCGTGATGGACGAACCGTCCAGTGCGATGGATGCGCAGACCGAAGCCGATCTGATCAACCGCCTCGAAGATGAGCTCAAGGGCCGCACGCTTGTGGTCGTGACCCACCGGCAGCCGCTGCTGAAACTGGTCGATCGGATCATCATAATGGACCGCGGCAAGGTCGTGGCCGATGGCCCGCGCGACAAGGTCCTTGAAAAGCTTGCACAGGGGAAGAAGCAGCCATGAACATGGTCCCCGCCAACCCCCAGCACGAGCCCGAACTGATCGAGGCACAAGAGCCCGAGCGCCATATCGAGGACATGGTCGCCGAGATCGAGCCGGGCATGGCCTCGAAGGTCCTGTTCTGGGGCATCACGATCTTCTTCGCCGT
>CAYOWF010000270.1:0-1672 GCA_964407585.1 uncultured Qipengyuania sp. | reverse complement strand
CGGATCGCGTCGACCAGCGATTCGCGGCAGCCGTAGAGATTGTCGAACTTCGACTTGGTGACGCTGTCGTTCACATTGATCGCGGGGAACGGCAGCTTGCCCGACTTTGCGAGGTGGTAGAGACGGTGGACGCCGGTGGTGGTCTCTTCCGAGACGCCCTTGATCGCCTTGACCGAGCGGGTGAGGTAACCCGGCTTGCGCTTAAGGAATTCCTTGAGCGCGCGCTGCATCTCGATTTCCTCAGCGTTCTGCGGCTCGGGCATTTCCTCGCCCGCCTCGATGCGCGCACCCCAAAGGGCGAACATGGTGGCATCGCCGCCGTCGTCGAGGATCAAATTGGCGGTGAGATCTTCATCGTCGTCGGTCGACCAGTCGAAGATCTTGCCGACATAGTCCCAGTAATCGGCGAGGCTTTCGCCCTTCACCGCGAAGACCGGGATGTCCTGCGCGGCGATGGCGGCAGCGGCGTGATCCTGCGTCGAGAAGATGTTGCAGGTCGCCCAGCGTACTTCGGCACCAAGCGCCACCAGCGTTTCGATCAGCACGGCGGTCTGGATGGTCATGTGGAGCGAGCCGACGATGCGTGCGCCCTTGAGAGGCTTGGCATCGCCATATTCCTCGCGCGTGGCCATCAGGCCCGGCATTTCGGTTTCGGCAATGCGGATTTCCTCGCGCCCGTAACCGGCGAGGGAGATATCCTTGATGACGTAATCGGTGAATTGGGCCACGTGCGGTCCTTCTTGGTTTGTAACTTCGAAATCGATGAAAGAGGCCGCGCACGGAAAAGGGGCGGCACCATCTTGGCGCCGCCCCTAGCCCTTCGTCGGTCGGAGGGCAAGCTAGCCCCTCACGCACTCCTTCCGCGATCCCGAAAGGCCTTAGCGCCGCGCCCAAACGCCCCCGCTGCGCGGCGCAGGTCCGAGAAGTTCGTCTGCCGCCTGGGCGAGAACTCCCGGATCCTTCGACTTGGCAAGATCTTCGGTAACCTCTTTCAGTTCCGCACAACCGAGCCACGGGTGTCCCTGCCCGTACTGATTGGCCATCCCCACGCTGATGCGGTCGAGTGCGCGCTTGGCACCCTTCTTCCCGTGGCGTGCCACGAGACCGCTTTCGAGGCTGCGCGCGGCAGCGTTCAGCGAAGTGATGTGATTGGCCGAAAACTTGCGATATTCCGGCTGGAAATCGTCCGCTCCCATACGGCAGCGAAGCGAGGTGACCATCAGCATGATGTCGAGCTTGCGGACCTGTTCGTCCTGGCTCGCAGCGTTGGCGCTGGTCGGTGTCATCACGAGTGCGGCACCGGTTGCGACTGCTGCGAAAGTTTTCTTGAATTTCATGTCCCTGGTCTCCCGATTGGCGAGCGTCCCGTGCTCACCTCCAGCAACATGCGTGCAGAAGTTTACTGAAATTAAAACCCGCGCAGTAAACCGAGGTTAACCATCGGGCGCCCTTGCATGCACGGCCTGTCTCACTAAGTGCATAGTGTGGACCGAAAGACACAGGAGTTTTAACATATGACAATCGCTGTAGGCGACCGCCTGCCCGACGTGAAACTGGTCAAGGCAACCGCCGAAGGCCCCGAGCAGGTGCAGTCATCGGAATATTTCGCAGGCAAGACCGTGGCGCTGTTCGCGGTCCCGGGTGCCTTCACCCCGACCTGCTCCGCCAAGCA
>CAYOWF010000269.1:0-1694 GCA_964407585.1 uncultured Qipengyuania sp. | reverse complement strand
TGCGCCTGCGTGTTGCATCACCATCAGCCATCGGCCATATTCGTGCCACAAACCTTGACGAATGGGAAAGGCTGAAACGAAATCGCGTGTGGGAGGGCGATGGAGGTTCGATCGAGGGTCGCCAGTAAGGCATTGTTTTCAAAAGGTAAAAAGAGCAAATATGACCGACGCCGCTTTGACGCCGACGCCGAACGATTGCAACCTGCCGCGCCGCAGGAGCGATTTTGCTACCTTCAATGAGGCCATCGATTACGCTGCCCGCAGCCAAAAGGGTCTCAATTTTCACGATATGCGCGGCACGCTGGAGCGTGTTTATACCTTCTCCGAAATGCGCGACGATGCGCTGAAGCTGGCCTACAAGATGGTCGCATACGGTATCGGCAAGGAAGATCGCGTCGCGCTGGTTGCGGAAACCAGCCCCGAATTCGCCGCTCTGTTCTGCGCCTGCATCTATGCCGGGGCGTGGCCGGTACCGCTTCCGCTGCCGACCACGTTCGGCGGCAAGGACAGCTATATCGACCAGTTGAAGGTCCAGCTCGAAAGCAGCGACCCGAAAATCCTCATCTATCCCCCCGAAATCGCCGAAATGGCGAAGGCCGCTGCCGACCGGCAAGGCTGCGACGGGGAAAGCTGGGATGTCTTCGCCGAGCGCGAAGGGCCGGAATGCGATCTGCCCGAAGCCAGGCCGGAAGACATCAGCTATTTGCAGTATTCGAGCGGTTCGACGCGCTTCCCGACCGGTGTTGCGGTCACCCATGAAGCGTTGCTGCACAATCTTTACGGCCATGCGACCGGCGTGGATCTGGGCGAAAACGATCGCGTCGTCAGCTGGCTGCCGTGGTATCATGACATGGGCCTGGTCGGCTGCTTCCTGTCGCCGATCGCGAACCAGGCTTCGGTCGATTACATCAAGACCGAACACTTCGCCCGCCGCCCGCTGGCGTGGCTCGACCTTATCAGTCGCAACAAGGGCAAGACGCTCAGCTATTCGCCGACATTCGGCTACGACATCTGCGCGCGCCGAATTTCCAGCCAGAGCCATGTGTCGGACCGCTTCGACCTCTCGCGCTGGCGCACCGCCGGCAATGGCGCGGACATGATCCGCCCCGACGTGATGCAGAACTTCGTCAATGCTTTCGCCGAGGCCGGCTTCAAGGCATCGGCCTTCACGCCCAGCTATGGACTTGCCGAAGCGACCCTCGCCGTCACGGTCATGCCGCCGGACGAAGGAATCCGCGTCGAGCTGGTCGAGGAAGAGCGCCTGTCCGGTCGTCCGCGCGACCTGAGCAAGCCGGCCCGCTACCGGGCGATCGTCAACTGCGGCAAGGCGCTTCCGGGCATGGAGGTCGAGATCCGCGGCGAAGACGACAAGCCCAAGGGCGACCGCCACATCGGCAAGGTCTGGTGCCGGGGCAAGAGCGTCATGCACTCCTATTTCCGCAACAAGGAAGCGACCGACGACTGCCTCGTCGACGGCTGGCTCGACACCGGAGACATGGGCTATCTTGCCGATGGCTATCTGTTCATCGTCGGCCGCGCGAAGGACATGATCATCATCAACGGCAAGAACCTCTGGCCGCAGGATATCGAGTGGGCGGTCGAGCAGTTGCCGGGCTTCAATCATGGCGATATCGCCGCTTTCTCGATCGACACCGACAATGGCGAGGAAGCACCTGCCGTGCTGGTCCATTGCC
>CAYOWF010000268.1:0-1780 GCA_964407585.1 uncultured Qipengyuania sp. | reverse complement strand
GGCATCAGGAAGACGTGTCCGGGCCTGAAGCGATAGCGGTCGCGTAGCGCCAGCACTTCGTCGACATCGGAGGGTTCGGCGATCACGAACTTGAACCAGGCGCGCGGATCGGTGGCATAGGCATCGAGCCGTTCGGGCAGCAGCGCCAGCTCTGCCGGATTGCCGCTATGCGCCAGCTTGGGGCTGACGTTGAACTGGTCGATACGGATGTCGAGCGCCGCCGGAGCCCTGGTCGTCCCGTTGGTTTCCACTTCGACCGCGATGTCCGGCATCAGATCGAGCAGCTTCGCCAGTGCGGGCGCCTGCAACAGCGGCTCGCCGCCGGTGATCACCAGCCGGTCCTGCCCCAGCCGCAGGATGCGCGCCGCCACTTCCTCCTCGTCCATCGTAACCTGGTTGGCCTTGCGCTCGAAGGTCGTGCCGTCGCGATGCGGGCGGTCGTCGCCCTCGAAGTGCCAGGTATAGGCGGTGTCGCACCACACGCAGGCGAGGTTGCAGCGCGACAGCCGCAAGAAGGCGACCGGCATGCCCGCACTCGGCCCTTCGCCCTGGACCGAAGCGAAGATTTCCGGCCCGCCGGTGTCGTCGGTGGCGAGGGTCAGCATGGCGTGTAGGTTACACTGGGTGACAGGGGTGTCCGGTTTTTCCTACAGCTCAAGACGCTGAAAGAATTCACGTTTTCAGGCGCAGGGTTACACATCCCGCCAATGGGGGTGGGGGCCTTCCGTGCCGGTCGAGAAATGTCGCAAATGATCACACCGCGACCTATGGCACGGGGAAGACCTGTAGGACAGCCATCGCAAGCGGTCGCTTCAGCCCAGCCGTGCGAGCGCGGCTTGCAGACGCTCGATTTCCGCCGTGTGATGCGCATGGTCGGCGCGGGCCTTTTTGACCGCTTCGGGCTTGGCTCGCTCGACGAAATTGGCGTTGTTCAGTCGCCCTTCGAGCGATTTCGCTTCCTTGGTGGAGGCTTCCATCGCCTTGGTCAGGCGGGCTTTCTCGGCTTCGATGTCGATCACGCCTTGCAGCGGCATAACGAGTTCGGTGGTGCCGGTTGCAACTCGCATAGTTGGTCCAGCACGCTGACCTTTGACCGGTTGGAAAGATACTCGCGCCAATCGAATAAGATTGTCGTCATTCCTAATAAGGAGTTTTTCCGCTGCAGGATTTTCCATTTCGAGATAACCGATTAGGCGCTCACCTTGCGGAACGTTCAATTCGTTTCTCGCGGAGCGAATGGCCGTGACAGTGTTGATCAGCCAGTCGATCTCGGCCTTGGCGTCGGCATCCACCTCGGCCTGCGGATCGGGCCATTCGGCGGTGATCAGCGGGTAGTCGGGGCGGTCTCCCTGCTTCGACCACAGCTCTTCGGTGATGAAGGGCATGAAGGGGTGCAGCATGACGAGGATCTGGTCGAGCGCCCAGCCGGCGACCGCCTTGGTTTCCTCGTCGAAATTGCCCTTGATGAGCTCGATATACCAGTCGCAGAAACGGTCCCACACGAAGTGGTAGATCGTGTTGGCGGCGGCATCGAAGCGCAGGTCCGCCATCGCCCGTTCGAGCGCGTCCTTGGTCTCGACGACTTCGCCGATGATCCACTTGTTGACCGCCTGGCTGGCTGCGGGTGCGGCGATGCCGGTGCTCGCGCCGATACCGTTCGACTGGCAGAAACGCGTGGCATTCCAGAGCTTTGTCGCGAAGTTGCGATAGCCCTCGACGCGCTTCTCATCCATCTTGATGTCGCGGCCCTGGCTTTCCATCGCCGACATGAAGAAGCGCA
>CAYOWF010000267.1:0-1806 GCA_964407585.1 uncultured Qipengyuania sp. | reverse complement strand
CGGTGGAACGGCTGGTTCGCAAAGGTCATCCGGTGCTGTGCATCGAACTGGGCGACCCCGATCGAGAGCTGGTCGAGCATCGAGCGCTGCGCTTCGCGGAAGGCGCGGAATTCGCGCGCCTGTTCTTCCATTTCCTCGATATCGACCGCGTAGCCGGCGATTCCTTCGCCCATCAGCGGCAGGTCGGTAACCCGCACCGTTCGGCGGGCATTGTTGATCGTGGCCGAAAGGATGCGCTCGATCGGCTGGCGCCGGTCGGACGCCTGCTGCGCGACCTGTGCGGCAGTCCGTCCCCCCACCGTCTCGACCAGTTCGATCTGCTCGGTTACGACCTGGTCAGCGCTCTTCGCGCCGACCGCCTCGACATAGGCCTTGTTCACGAGGCGCAGCTGCATTTCCGCGCCGCGAAACCACATCGGCATTGGCGCGGCCTCGATCAGGCCGACCAGCGCGCCGAAATCGTCTCGCGCACGCGCCGCCTCTTCGCCCAGTCGAGCGAGTTCATCCTCGGTCTCGGTGAAGTCGAACACCCAAATGAGCGCCGCACCGCTGGGCGAGACCGTGGGGTCCGCCAGCGCGCCGCGCAGCGCGAGCGACTTGCGCGATCCGGGCGGACGCAGCGCCATGCGGAACGGCTTGGCGCTCTTCTGCGTGCGGCGAACATGGGCGGAAAGACGTTCGACCTGTTCTTCGGACAGGCCCATGCCGTCGCGCCCGGCCAGTTCGGAAAGGTACTCCGGAACCTTGTCGAGCCCGATCCAGCGGGCGAAGCGGTCGGGGGCCTCGATCCGGCCGTCGACGCGCACCATCAGGGGGATGGCCGGCCCTTCCTCGACCATGCGCGAAAGGCGGCGGGCGACGGTGCGATGCGCCTTCGCCGCCTGGGTCTCGCGGCTCGCCTTCAGCATCAGCCAGACCGCAGCGCCGGTCCACAGCGCGAGCAGCACGCCGATGATGGGCAGGAATACGGGCGAGATTTCCATTACCTGCCAGCTATTCGGCTAGCGGCACGGATGCAACCGGAATAGGGGGCGGTTACCCGAAATAGGAACCGCCCCGCAGATCGTAATCAGTAACGATAGTGTTCCGGCTTGAACGGGCCTTCGACCGGCACCCCGATGTAATCGGCCTGGCTCTGCGAAAGCCTGGTCAGCTGCACGCCGAGCTTGTCGAGGTGGAGTGCGGCGACCTTCTCGTCGAGCTTCTTGGGCAGGACGTAGACGTCGTTCTTGTAGTCGCCCGCATTGTTCCACAGCTCCATCTGCGCCAGCACCTGATTGGTGAAGGAACAGCTCATCACGAAGCTGGGGTGGCCGGTGGCGCAGGCGAGGTTCACGAGGCGGCCCTTGGCCAGCACGATGATTTCCTTGCCGTCGGGGAACTTCACGAGGTCGGTGCCGGGCTTGAGTTCGGTCCACTCGTAATTGTCGAGCGCCGAAATCTGGATCTCGCTGTCGAAGTGGCCGATGTTGCACACGATGCTCATGGGCTTCATCGCCTTCATGTGCTCGGCGGTGATGACGTCTTCATTGCCGGTGGTGGTGACGAAGATGTCGGCGCGCTTCACGCCCTCTTCCATCGTCACGACCTCGAAGCCGTCCATCGCGGCCTGCAGCGCGCAGATCGGATCGATTTCGGTCACCAGCACGCGCGCTCCGCCGTTGCGGAGCGACTGCGCCGAACCCTTGCCGACATCGCCGAAGCCGGCGACCAGCGCGACCTTGCCCGAAAGCATCACGTCGGTAGCGCGACGGATCGCGTCGACCAGCGATTCGCGGCAGCCGTAGAGATTGTCGAACTTCGACT
>CAYOWF010000266.1:0-1849 GCA_964407585.1 uncultured Qipengyuania sp. | reverse complement strand
GGTTGTTGGTGCCGTAGAGCAGCTCGACATGCAGCGTCAGCCCGCAGGTCTGCGCCACCGAATGGAACCAGTGTTCGATCAGTTCGGTGTCCCATTCGCCCAGCTTTTCCTGGCTGAAACCTGCCCGCCATACGAGATAGGGCCGCCCCGAGATATCGAGCGCCACGCGCGCCAGCGTTTCGTCCATCGGCGAATAGGCGCTGCCATATCGGGCGATGCCCGCCTTGTCGCCCAGCGCCTGCGCGAGGGCCTGCCCCAGCGCGAGTGCGCTGTCTTCGGTCGTATGGTGCTGGTCGACGTGCAGATCGCCATCCACCTTCATCGTCACGTCGATGAGCGAATGCTTCGACACCTGTTCCACCATATGGTCGAGAAAACCGATGCCGGTGGAGACATCGTATTTCCCCGTCCCGTCGAGATCGACCTCGACAAGGATTTTGGTTTCCGCGGTGTTTCTTTCGATACGGCCTGTTCGCATGGGGTCGAGCCTATAGGGGCCGGGGCGAAGGGTGCAAGGAATTGCGACTATCGGCAGGGTAAAGACAGGCTTAAACCGCTTGACCCGAAGCGCGAGCGGTTCCACCTATACCGCATGAGCGAAGAGACGCCCGATAGCCTGATACCGTACGATACCATCGTGCAGGAAGCCCTGCGCGCTGTGGTCGGCAGGGTGCTGGGCGAAATCGAACAGGGCGGCAGCGAACTGCCCGGCGCGCACCATTTCTACATCACCTTCAAGACCCAGGCCTCCGGCGTTTCGATCCCGGTCCACCTGCGCGAACGCTTCCCTGACGAGATGACGATCGTGCTGCAGAACAAGTTCTGGGATCTCAACGTACGCGAAGACGGCTTTTCGGTCGGCCTGTCGTTCAACCAGATCCCGGCGGAACTCGACATACCCTATTCGGCGATAACGCAGTTCGTCGATCCGGCAGTCGATTTCGGGCTCCAGTTCCAGGCCACCGTCGCCGACATGGCCCCCGCGCCGACCGACCAGGCCGGCAATGACGAGGAACAGGGCGAAGCCGAACCCGTTGAAGGGGCGGAAGACGGCTCCAACGTCGTCACGGTCGATTTCGGCCGCAAGAACTAAGTCCGGAGCCCGATCGCTCCCGGACGAAGCAGGGGCAGGCATGGGTTTATCGAGCAAAAAGGCACCGAACCACCTCACCGACAAGGTGAGTGATGGAATCGCGCGCGTTGAGCGCGAGGTCAGCGACGAGCAGACCGTCCCCGGCCCCAGCCCCAATCCATCGACCAATCTCATCATCCACGATATCATCCTGCGCAGTGCGGGCCGGCTGACCCGCCAGACACTGGAGAAGGCATTGCTCGGCCGCCAATACGGCAGCAAGTTCGCCAAGGACGTGGTCGAGAACCGTTCGCTCGTGCAAACCCTGGCCGCCTATGGCGTGACCAAGGTGGCGACCAAATCCGTGCCCGGTGCTCTTCTCGTCGGTGCGGGATTGCTCGCCAAGACGATTTTCGACCGCAGCACCTCGCGCCGCAGCGCACGCCGCAAGGGCGAACGCAGGCTGCGGGAGCAGGCCGATCCCGATTCCAAAATCTGATATTCACAGGCAGAAGTTGATTCCGCCCCCCGCTTTGCGCCACTAGCGCGCATGGCCGATTCCATCGAGACTCAAGACGATGCCCTCGCCCGCCGCGGGTTGATGTTCATCCTCTCCTCGCCCAGCGGGGCGGGAAAGACCACCATCAGCCGCATGCTGCTGGCCGCGGACCCGGCGATCAAACTCTCCATCAGCGTCACCACGCGCCCCCCTCGCCCGGGCGAAAAGGACGGCGTGGATTACTATTTCGTCGACGATGCCGAGTTCGACCGCATGGT
>CAYOWF010000265.1:0-1869 GCA_964407585.1 uncultured Qipengyuania sp. | reverse complement strand
TACGCGCAAGGTCGTCTCGGTCGAGAGCCTGCTGCGCTGGGAGCGTCCCGACGGCAAGGTCATCGGCCCCAACACTTTCGTACCGGTCGCCGAGGAATCGGGCCTAATCAATCCCATCGGCCTCTGGGTTCTGCGCCAGGCCTGCTGCGATGCGCTGCAATGGGAAGGCGTTACCCTGTCGGTGAACATTTCCGCCGCGCAGCTGCGCAATCCGGAATTCCCGATTCAGCTCGGCCACATTCTGGAAGAAACCGGCTTCGACCCCGAACGGCTCGAACTCGAAGTTACCGAGACCTGCCTCGTGCTCGACCCGGTGGTCGCCGAGCGCAGTCTCAATCTCATCCGCGGCTTCGGCATCAGTGTGGCGCTCGACGATTTCGGCACCGGCTATGCCTCGATCGGCTTCCTGCGCCAGTTCCGCTTCGAGAAGCTGAAGATCGACCGCAGCCTCGTCAGCCAGGCGAGCGAGGACGATTCCAGTCGCGCCATGATGCTTTCCAGCATCACCATGGCCCGCGCCATGAAGATGGAAGTCACTGCCGAAGGCGTCGAGACCGAAGCCCAGGCCGACATGGTTCGCGCCGCCGGCTGCGACCAGATCCAGGGCTGGCTCTATTTCAAGGCCATGCCGGCCGACCAGATCAAGCAGCATCTCGGAACCGAGATCGCGATGAAGAACCCAATCGAAAACACCGGCCGGGAAAGCAAGGTAGCATGACTGCGATGATGCATGATTTCGGATCGCAGGATTCCGATAGCACCAAATATTACTCCGACGAGATTGCGGAGGATCGCGCGATCCTTGCCGATATCGGTGCGGGAAGCCCCGGACTCCGCGGCCGCTTCGCCGACCTCTCGATCGGCGGCAAGCTGAGCATCGTCGCCCTCGCCAATGTCGGCGCTGTGGTATTCATCCTGCTGGCCATCGTGATCGGCGGCTGGACTGCCATGCAGGTCCGCAGCGAACGCATCCAGGTCGGCGAAATGGTCGTCCTCTCGACCGAGCTCAAGACCAACATCGACGAATCGCTGTTGAATTCGCAGCGTCATGGATGGACCGGAGACGCTGCCGCCATAGCCGGAGCCGAGGCAGGCCTCGAAGAAGCGCGGCGCGATCTCAATTCGCTCGAAGGTGAGATCCGTGACATCGCACCCGCGGAACTCGAAAAGATCGCCCAACTGCGCAGCAAGCTCGATGTGCTGGTCGCCGATTTCGCGCTTCAGAAGACCGCCGTCGACGACGCCACCCGCACTGCCCTGTCGCAGCAGGTTCTCGAACATGGAGAGGCCTTCAATGCCATTGCCAGGCAACTCAAGTCCGACCTGTTCCGCCTGGGCCAGAGCCGCGACGCTGCCGGCGAGACGACGGTTTTCTGGTTGTTCGTCGCCTTCTTTTGCGTCGCCGCGCTGGGGGTTGCGCTCATACTCCTGACCACCCGTATCATCGCACGCGACATTGCGGGGACAGTCGGGGAACTGACCGACGCTTCGGAACGTCTCGCCACGGGCGACAAGTCGATCCAGATACCCGGCCTCGAACGCCGCGACGAATTGGGCGGGCTCGCGCGCTCGCTCCATGTCTTCCTTCGTACGGCCTTCCGTTTCGAGAAGATCTCGAATGAAAAGGACACCTTGCGTGCCGAGCGCAAGCAGGACCTCGAACGTCTCGCCGTGCAATTCGAAAGCACCGTGGGCGAAGTGGCCAGCGGCGTCGCTGCAGCATCCGCACAGCTCAACTCGACGGCTTCGACCGTTGCCGCCGCCGCAGAGCAGGCGACATATCAGAGCCAGGCGGTCTCCGATGCCATGGGGCAGGCTTCGGGCGGCGTGACCGCTGCGGCAGCCGCATCGGACGAATTCGCCATGTCG
>CAYOWF010000264.1:0-1891 GCA_964407585.1 uncultured Qipengyuania sp. | reverse complement strand
GATTACGGCGGCCTTCCGCTCAAGCTGATCTGGGCTGTCCTGACCCTCGCGACGATCTGGGTCTTGTGGACCGGCATCATGCTCTGGCTTCGCCGCAAGCCGGGTGAAGTCGAGCGCCGCATCGAGGAAATACGAAGCGGCCCAGCTGCAAGGGCTTTGTCATGAAAAAGCAAGGCAGACGCCTGCGCGCCATCTTCGCAGTTCCCGCCGCGATTGGCGCAGCCTCCCTGCTGGGGCTCTTCCTCGGTCTGACGGGCGATGGCCTTGGCGACCTTTTCGCATGGCTGCTGGTCGGGCTCGCTCCCTTCATCATTGCCGCAGTGCTGCTGCGCCGCTCACCGAATTAATCGCGACCCTATTCACGAAAGACGATCGCAATGAACCGCTTTTCCCAGATCTCCATCTTCGCTCTCGGCATTTCGCTCGCCACCTCGGCTCAAGCGCAGGAGCAACAAGCGGACGACGTGATCGTAGTGACCGCCCAGCGTAACAACGAAACCGAGGTCGTTAATGGTGGCAGCGCCGGTGTGCTCGGCGACAAGTCGGCAGAGGACCTGCCCTTCGCAATCCGTTCCTATGACGAAAGCCTGATCCTCAATCAGCAACCTCGCTCGCTGGGCGATGTACTGGAAAACGACCCGACCATCCGGACCACCTACGGCTTCGGCAATGCGTCAGAGCAGTTCGTGATCCGCGGCTTCACCCTGTTCGGAGACGATGTGGGTCTCAACGGGCTTTACGGGATCACGCCGCGCCAGCTAGTTGCACCCGAGCTGTTCGAGAGCGTCCAGGTCCTCAATGGGGCCAGCGCATTCTTGAATGGCGCAGCGCCCGGAGGTTCGGGACTTGGCGGTAGCGTCAACCTGCAGCTCAAGCGGGCCGGCAGCATCGATCTCAATCGCGTAACCGTTTCAGCCAGCGAGAATGCCCATTTCGGCGGCAGCTTCGATGTCGCACGCCGCTTTGGCCAGAACGGCGAATGGGGCGTTCGCCTGAATGCAGCCTATCGTGACGGCGAAACTTCGATCGACCGTGAAGACCGCCGCACGCAGGTCGTGGGCGGTGCGATCGACTATGACAGTGGCCCGCTTCGGGCAGCTCTCGACCTGGCGTTTCAGAATGTCCGGATCGACGCCTTGCGGCCGAAGGTCACCGTCGGAAGCGCAACTATTCCTGCCGTTCCCGATGGCGATGCGAACTATGCGCAGGATTTCACCTACACCGAAATGCGCGATGTCTTCGGCACGCTGGCCGTGGAGTACGATCTTTCCGACAATGCGCTGGCATACTTCAGGGCCGGTGCGCGCGACGGGCGCGAGGAAGGTATTTACGGCGGCATCACAGTTCTTGATGCCGCCAGCGGTGCTGCCAACGGCACGGCGCTGTTCGTCCCGCGGACCGACAACAACGAAGCGGTCGAAGCTGGCATCCGCGCGAAGCTGGGCGAGGCGATTACCCACGAGTTCAATTTCGGCGGCAATGCCAGCTGGCAGGTGAATCGCAACGCCTACGATTTCCGTTACGGGCCGGGTTTTGCCGGCTACGCCACCAATATCTACGACACTCCCCAAGTGGACCTGCCGTCTTCGACCCTCGTCGGCGGCGACTTGGATGATCCATTCCCGATTGCGCGGACGCGACTGTGGAGCGCTTTCGCATCCGATACGATCGGGATGATCGAAGACCGTTTGCAGGTCACGGCGGGCCTGCGCCTGCAATCTATCAATGTGAAGAGCTACAGCTATTTCGGCGGCGACTTGGCGACCGAATACGACGAAAGTGCAGTCACCCCCGTGATCGGCGTGGTGCTGAAGCCCTTCGATGGTCTGTCGCTATACGGCAACCGGATCGAGGCGCTCCAGCAGGGTCCGACAGCGCCCCTCGATCCGGC
>CAYOWF010000263.1:0-1923 GCA_964407585.1 uncultured Qipengyuania sp. | reverse complement strand
AACTTGGTGACCGCATTCTTCGGTTCGTACTGGCGTGCCCAGGGAAAGCTCATGTGTCTGTCTCTCGTCTTCTAGCTCAACCGACCTGGATGACCGTATCCGAGGTGAACTCGTATTCCGGCACTTCGAGATTGGTAGGCGCCGGGCCTTTGCGGATGCGACCGGCAGTATCGTAATGCGATCCGTGGCAGGGGCAGAAATACCCGCCGAATTCGCCCTTCACCTCGCCCTCGGCAGCGCCGAGCGGCACGCAGCCGAGATGGGTACACACGCCCATGGTGACGAGGATGTCCTCATGGCCTTCCTTGGTGCGGTCGGCGAGGCTCTGCGGATCGCGCAGCGAACCCGTCGGCGTGGCGTTGGCAGCCTGGATTTCGGCAGGCGTGAGGCGCTTGACGAACAGCGGCTGCTTGCGGAACACGGCCTTGATCGCCTGGCCCGGCTCGATCGCCGAAATGTCGACTTCGGTCGAGCTGGCGGCGAGCACGTCTTTCGAAGGCGCCATTTGCGACACCAGCGGATAGAGCACGGCGAGTCCGCCGATGCCTGCCGCGCTGACGGATGCGATGTCGAGGAAATCGCGGCGACGGATACCGTCTTCGGTCGTCGTCACCGTCTCGGGAGTAGCGGTTGCAGTCGTGTCTGCCATCAGCGCCTTGCCTTGCCTGCCTTGCATGCCGCGTTCGATACGCGGCGGGAAGAGTTGCGATCCTGGCCGGAGGGGAACCGAAAGGGCCCTGCGCTCGGCGACATGCGCCTGCGCGGAAGCCCCCCGGTAATCCGGTTTGGACGCGCCTCTAGCGGCTCTGCGGCCTATTGCCAACCGCCATTTTGGCCCCGATGCGCAGCTTGGTGCGGTTCGGTCAGCCGGACGCGGGCAAGGCTATGGCACTGATTTGCCGCCCGACGGTCTCCTCGCCGCGATGCGTGGAGCGGCGGAAGGAGTGGAACCGCGCTTCATCGGGATAGGTGTCGAGGCCGAGGTCGGCGATTCGCCCTGTTCCTGCCTGCTGCAGGCGGTGGACGACATAGGCTGGGAGGTCGAACTGCATATGGCCCTCGCGGCCGGGGGCGAAAAAGCCTTCGTCTTCCGGCTCGAACCGGCGGCGGAAGGCATCGTCCACCTCGTAGCTGGCCTGTGCGATGGTCGGCCCGATCGCGGCCGCAATGCGCACGCGATCCGCGCCCAGCTCTTCCATCGCGGCCAGCGTATTCTCGAGCACGCCCGCCCGCGCGCCCTTCCAGCCAGCATGTGCCGCGCCAACCACCCCGGCCTCGGTGTCGGCGAAGAGCACCGGCGCGCAATCGGCAGTGACGATGCCCAGCAGCAGGCGCGGCCGATCGGTGACCATGGCATCGCCTTCATGCGTTTCCCCGCCCGCTTCGCGCATCACCACCACGCGGGCCGAATGGACCTGGCGCAGTTGCACGAGCGGTGCGCCGGGCAGCAGGTCGGCGCTATCCAGCCCGTCGCGGGTGGAGAAGCCGTGCGGAATGCCCGACAGGAGCTCGCAGGTGAGGATCTCAGCCAAGCGAGCGGGTCACCTGTTCGAAGGTATCGCGCGACAGTGCGGGCGAGGCCGCGATGCGTTCCAGCTGTTCGCGCATCATCGCCGATCGGCCCGGCTCCATCCTCTTCCAGCGCCCCAGCGACGGCACGAAGCGGGCCGCGGTCTGCGCATTGATCGGATCGAGCGCCAGGATCAGGTCGGCGATCATCTTGTACCCCTCGCCGCTCGGCGCATGGAAGCCATGCGGGTTCGCCGCAAAGGCCATGTAGAGCGAGCGCACGCGGTTGGGGTTCTTCATCGTGAAGTCCTCATGCTCCGCCAGCGCCTTCACATGCTCGATGACCTGCGGGTGGAGCGAGGTCGCCTGGAGCGAGAACCACTTGTCGACCACCAGCGCATTGCCCTGGTAGCG
>CAYOWF010000262.1:0-1944 GCA_964407585.1 uncultured Qipengyuania sp. | reverse complement strand
CGAGTCCCGCCGTGCCCATTCCGCCCACGATGAGCCGCGCCGGATCGAGCACACCATGGGCCACCGCATGCAGCGATGTCCGTGCGCCCAGCGAAAAGCCACCAAGGTCGTAATCGCCGAGGCCGAGATGCTCGACCAGCGCCGCCACGTCGCGCACCAGCACGTTTTGTGGATAGGCTTCGGGCTCGGTCGGTGCCTCGCTCTCGCCATGCACCCGGAAATCGAGCATCAGCACTTCATGGCCCCGCTCGGCCAGCAATTGCGCATGACCCCACTTGATCCAGTTCATCTCCGCACTGGAAAACAGGCCATGCAAAAGGACCAGCGGCCTGCCTTCGCCCGTACGGTGGAGCGCAAGGCGCGTACCGTCGAAGCTATCGAAGCTTTCCATTTTCATCGCCTGGAGAGCCCCTGCTGTTCCATTCGCCATTTGGCCATTTCGATGCGGTCTTGGCCGAAGAAGGGTTCGCCTTCGAAAACCAGCGTCGGAACGCCCCAATGGCCTGCCTTTTCGAGTGCGCCCTGATTGGCGGCGATCTCTGCATCGAGCGCTTCGGCCTCACCCTGCACCTCGGCGATGATTTCCTCGACGCCTAGCCCGGCAGCCTCGATTGCACGTTCGAGGTGACCGCCTTCGTGCCAGTTTTCCTGCCCTCCCCAGATCATCCTTCCCGCTTCATGCGCGAAGACGAGACCCGCGCCGCGCCGCGCGGCTGCCTGACCCATGCGGGTGACACGGCGGATATAGGGCTGGTCCTCGGCAATTTCGCGCGTCGCCATGTCCTGGATGATGGGATCGGGTCGCGGCGCACTGAAGGGTATCTCGTGAAACTGCGCCACGCGGATCATGTCGCGCATGGTGTAGCCGAGCCAGTTGGGATGGTTGCGCTCGAAGAAATCGGGCTGACGGATCGCCAGCGGATAGACTGGGCGCAAGGCGATGGACAGATCGTATTCCTCCGCCATGGCACGATAGCGGCCGACGGAGAGATAGCTATAGGGCGAACGGAAGCTGAAATAGAGCTCTGCAGTCAGGGTCATGCCCTGCTTATACAGAAGCCGCGTTCTAGCGGAAGAAGCAGCTCAGCCCCGCCTGCAGTCCAGTGATGGTCTCGCCTTCGGAAAAACCGCGAATGGTGCCGTAATCCAGGCTGGTATATTCGAATTCGCCCGGAAGGGTGGACTCGATCTCGCGCACTTGCCGCTCGTCCTTGAGCGCCTGGAACGTCGTCGTTCCGGGGCGGATTCCATCGACCGTCGTCACCCGCTCCCCCGGACGCAGGAACCAGCCGGCGAACCTGTCGTCCTGGTAGGCCACCGTGAGCGGGCCGTAGGTGCTGAACTGCATCGGTCCGGCACCGCATTCGGAATTCTCGCCGAGCTCGGGTTCGCTACCGAATGCATCGCTGAGCGCGGCATCCACTTCGCCCCGGGGCGCACTGAAGCGGAAAGGCTCGCTGCCCCTGGCTCCCACACCATTGGCATCGACCACGATCGCCGTGTCGTCGAAGCGTTCGATCAGCGGATTGGACCTTGGCGATTGAATCGCCGCGGGCGCTGCAGTTTCGTCGGAATTGTCAGGATCGCTGCCGCATCCCGCAACCAAGAGCGGGAGGGCAAGAAGGAATGGCTTTCTGATCATCCCTTCTTAAGGCATTCGCGCCCGAGGAGTTCCGCAATCTGGACGGCATTGAGCGCAGCACCCTTGCGCAAGTTGTCCGAAACGCACCACAGCACGAGGCCATTCTCTACCGTCGGGTCTTCGCGTACCCGGCTGATGTAGGTTGCGCTGTCGCCGGCCGCTTCGACCGGGGTGATGTATCCCTCGTCCTCGCGCTTGTCGACGAGCATGCAGCCGGGAGCCTCGCGCAGGATTTCCTGCGCCTGTTCGGCACTGATTTCCTTCTCGAATTCGATATTCACCGCTTCCGAATGGCCGACGAA
>CAYOWF010000261.1:0-1958 GCA_964407585.1 uncultured Qipengyuania sp. | reverse complement strand
GGTCATCTGGTTGTTGTAGAGGCTCTGCCGCACCCGCTCATGCGCGCCGATGCTGATCACCGCGCCGGTCTCGTCGCACAATTCCTGCAGGGGCAGCAGCCGTTCGTCATTCGCGACAACCGCCTGTTCGAGGAGGATGCGGTGCAAAGCCTTAGTGCCGGGATGGTCCCACAGCGCCGCACCCGGTGCCTCGTCGAGCCACAGCGGATACCCGCCGAGAAAAGTCTCGCCGAACGCCACCAACTGCGCGCCGCCATCGATCGCCTCGCGTGCGAGGCGCACTGCCTTGTCGATCCCGTCGCCGATGGCGAGCGGGACGGGCGCGGCCTGGACAATGGCGGTTTTCACTTCGGTCATGCCGCCGCGCATATCGCGGCGGGCCGGTCTTGGCTATCCCGCGCCCCGCTCAGCGGGACGAAAGCTTGTTCCCCTCGGTCCCTTGCGTCGGGACGAACTTCCCGACCACGCTCGATGTCACAACGCCCAGAACTACGAGGCCGCCCGCGGCAAACAGGTCCATGCCGTGCAATGTGGTGCTCGGCCCGCCTTCGAGACGGATGGCGAGAAGCACGCCCAGGGGCGAGGCACCGGCAAACAGGTGTCGCAAACGCGGTCCGATCGTGGGCGACAGCCTGGCGATCGCGCCACTCATTCCCGCGCTCATCGCAGCATAGGATCCCATTACGAAGGCTGCTGTATCGAACATCGTTTCGTCCCTTTTGCCCATTGCTCAATCGACTGCACGACCTTGTGCGGCACTCGCGATCGAAGCCATTGGCGTTCTATACGTGTAATACAGCGATCTGCAAGCGACGTCGGCACGCTTGTCCCGTCCGAGCGTATGGTGGGCATGAAACCGGATGATTGCATCATCATCGGCGCCGGCCCCGCCGGCCTAACCGCCGCCATCTATCTGGCGCGCTATCACCTCGATATCCGCATGTTCGACTGCGGAACGAGTCGGGCGAGCTGGATACCGATCAGCCACAATCATGCCGGTTTCCCCGAGGGCATCAACGGCAACGAACTGCTCGAGCGTATGCGCGAACAGGCTGCGAAATACGGCGCGATGCGCGAACCCAGACGAGTGACCGATCTCTGCAAGCCGGACGAATGCTTCACGGTCACTTGCGGCGAAGACGAATTTCGTGCGCGGACCGTCCTGCTGGCGACCGGCGTGGTCAACAACCGCCCCGAAGAAATCGGAGATCGGCTTCACGACGAAGCTTTGTCGCGCGGGTTGATCCGCTATTGCCCGGTTTGCGATGGCTACGAAGTGACCGACAGGAAGGTCGGCGTCATCGGCACCGGCGAACATGGCACCGCCGAAGCGCAATTCATCCGGACCTTCACCGATGACATTACCCTGATATCGCCCGAGGCTGACCACGATCTGTCGGAGCAATACACCAAGGTCCTGGACGAGGCGGGTATCGAACGGGTGGCCGGCCCGTGCAGCGATTTCGCCATCGAAGACGGGAAGATCGCTTTCGATACGGCCACGGGCCGGATGGGGTTCGATTCACTCTACCCCGCGCTTGGCAGCGTCATCCGATCCGGCCTGGCGCGCAAATGCGGCGCGAAGGTGAGCGATGAAGACTGCATCGAAGTCGACGAGCATCTCGAAACCAGCGTGAAGGGACTGTTCGCCGCGGGTGACGTCGTGGTGGGGCTCGATCAGATAAGCCATGCCATGGGCCAGGCGGGCGTCGCCTCGACCACGATCCGCAACCGGCTCGCCGAGCAGGGGCCTCTCAGGCGCTAGCGACTACATTTGACGAACACCACTCCGTCGCCGGTGATCCTCGCGGAACCGATCCTCACCGGATCATAGGCCGCATCGGTTGCCGGGCGCAGGATCGCGACGCCGTCCGGGCCGCGGCTCTCCATCGGAAGGTCCTGCTTCGGCTCGTCGAGGTCGATACGCGGGTAATTGCCCAGCACGACCATCGCATCGT
>CAYOWF010000260.1:0-1998 GCA_964407585.1 uncultured Qipengyuania sp. | reverse complement strand
GCGATGGGGCCGTAGACCATGGTCACCAGCAGCACGAGCAAGGTGAGGATGGCGACGACCATCGGCTTGTCGATCTGCGCCGGATCGGCCCTGGCGGGATATCCGGCGTCGGCAGCCACCTCGGCGAGGTCGATGTCGCTCCCGGGCTCTATCGTAATGCGCTTGTCGCCGATCGCGACCACCGCGACCGTACCGCTCTCCACCACGCCGTTGGCATAGGGCACACCGGCTTTAGCCAGCGCAGACTTGGCGATGTCGCAACCGGTCCTGTCGAAGCGGGTCTTGCCGACGGGGTCGAACTGGACCGAGCAGGTTTCCGGATCGGCGAACACCGTCACCGGCGCACGCGCCTGCGCTTCGGCCAGCGCGGGATTGGCGGCGTTGGTCAGCGCACCGAACAGCGGGAAATAAAGCAGCGCGGCGAGGCCCAGCCCGCTCATGATGATCGGCTTGCGGCCCACGCGGTCGGACAGCCAGCCGAAGATCACGAAGAAGGGCGTGCCGATTACCAGCGCGATGGCGATCAGGATATTGGCCGTCCCGCCATCCACCTTGAGAATCTTCTCGAGATAGAACAGCGCGTAGAACTGGCCCGTGTACCAGACCACCGCCTGTCCCGCGACCGCGCCGAGCAGCGCGACTAGCACCCATTTGAGGTTGCCCCAGCGCCCGAAGGCTTCCGACAGCGGCGCCTTGGACGTCTCGCCCTCGGCCTTCATCTGCTGGAAGACGGGGCTTTCGGACAATTGGAGGCGGATCCAGATCGAAATCGCCAGCAATAGCGAAGACAGCAGGAACGGCAGGCGCCAGCCCCATTCGGCGAAGGCTTCCTCTCCCATCGCGGTGCGCAGGCCGATCACCACCAGCAAGGCGGCGAACAGGCCGAGAGTGGCTGTGGTCTGGATGAAACTGGTGTAGAGCCCGCGTTTCCCGTCGGGTGCGTGCTCGGCGACGTAGATCGCCGCCCCGCCATATTCGCCGCCCAATGCGAGACCCTGCAGGAGGCGCAGGCCGACCAGCATGAGCGGTGCGGCGACACCGATGCTGGCATAGCTCGGCAAGAGGCCGACCGCGAAGGTAGACAGGCCCATCAGACCCATGGTGACGAGGAAGGTGTATTTGCGCCCGACGAGGTCGCCGACCCGTCCGAACACCAGCGCGCCGAAGGGCCGCACAGCAAAGCCTGCCGCAAAGGCGCCGAGCGCGAGGATGAACGCTGTAGTGTCGTTGACGCCGGAGAAGAATTGCGCCGAAATGATCGTGGCGAGCAGGCCGTATAGGTAGAAATCGTACCACTCGAACACAGTGCCGAGCGAGGATGCGATGATCACCTTGCGATGAGATTGCGCAGGCGTGTCGGTTGCGGTCATGAATTCCCTCCCGCTTGCCTTATTCGCTTTCAAGCCGCCTCCATGCAAGCCCGGCGAATTCGCACAGCAGCGGCCGGGTGTCGCGCGGGTCGATAATGTCCTCGACATTGAAGCGTTCGGCACTGCGGAAGGGCGAAGTGACCTTGTCCAGTCTCTCGCGGATCGCGGCGAGCTCGGCTGCCGGATCCTCGGCCGCCTCCAGTTCCGATTTGTAGGCCACCTCCAGCCCTCCCGCGATGGGGAGGCTGCCCCAGTCGCCCGAGGGCCAGCAATAGCGGTACTGGAAGGTCTCGGCATTGCTCATCGCGCTCCCGGCGATGCCATAGGCGCGGCGCAGCACGACGGAGGCGAGCGGGACGCTAGCCTTGTAGACTGCGTTCATCGCCTGCACGCCATAGCGGATCGTCCCCGCCATTTCCGCCTCGCGCCCGATCATGAAGCCGGGATTGTCGACCAGGTGGACGATCGGCAGGCGGAACTGGTCGGCGAGCTTGACGAAGCGTTCGACCTTCTCGCTCGTCTTCGCTTCCCAGGATCCGCCGAGATAGGAGGGATCGCTCGCCAGCACGGCCACCGGCCATCCGTCCAACCGGGCGAGGGCGGTGATGCAGGCGCGGCCCCACATGCG
>CAYOWF010000259.1:0-2104 GCA_964407585.1 uncultured Qipengyuania sp. | reverse complement strand
CCTTGGGCGTTGCAGCGTTGACCACGAAGATCAGCGGCTTGCCGGCGCGTTCGCACAGGTCGACCGTTGCGCCAACGGCACGAAGATCGTGCGGGCTGGGGCGAGTCGGAACCACGATCAGTTCGGCGACCGAGATCACCGACTGGATAGCCATGGTGATCGCCGGCGGCGTATCGATGACCGCGAGCTTGAAGCCCTGCTGGCGGAGAATCGCCAGGTCGGCTGCAAGACGTGCGACGGTGGTCTGGGCGAAGGCGGGCAGTTCTGCCTCACGCTCGTTCCACCAGTCGGCGAGCGACCCCTGCGGGTCGATGTCGATCAGGACGACCGGGCCAGCGCCCGCTCGCTGGGCCTGAACGGCCAGATGTCCGGAGAGCGTGGTTTTACCCGATCCGCCCTTCTGCGATGCCAAAGCCAGTACACGCAAGGCTAGGTCCCCCTATAGCGCCTGTAACAATCATTATGCCGCTGGTGTGCGGCGGTCTCGAATTGAGGGGATCGCAGACTACCCCTAATTTAAGGTTAATCCTGTTAAACATTCCGCATCGCCCGGGTGGCTGCGAGATGTTAACGCACGGCCTGCTATTCCGTGGAGCAAGGCGGGACGGGTCCCGCTCCCACTTGGATCGGGGCAGACTTATGACGGCGGCGGGTAAATATTTGGTGGCATTGGGCTCTGCGGCAATCGCGGTGGTTTGCGCGGGGCCCGCGCTTGCGGACACGCGGTCCGGCGTTATCGCCTGGAATGCGGGTGACTACACTGCTGCAGTACGCGAATGGCAGGCGCCTGCCGCGCAAGGCGATGCAAATGCCCAGTTCAACCTCGCGCAGGCCTATCGCTATGGCCTTGGCGTGTCGCAGGATCTGACCCGCGCCGAGGAATTTTATGCTGCAGCAGCCGCATCGGGTCACGAGGATGCAGCCGATCTTTATGGCATCCTGCTGTTCCAGCGCGGCGCCGAGGCAGAGGCGCTTCCCTATCTGCGTACGGCCGCGAGGCGCGGGAACACTGCCGCGCGATATTTTCTCTCGCTTGCCCATTTCAATGGCGATGTGGCGGAGAAGGACTGGCCGCTCGCCTATGCCCTTGCATCGCTGGCCGATGTCGGCGGGCTCCCGCAAGCCACCCGCGCGCTCGGTCGCATGGACCCATACCTCTCTGCCGAACAGAAGCGCGAGGCGTTGTTGCTGGCCGAACAGATCGGCGAGAGCGGGCTGACCCCGAAGCGGGACATCAGCCTGATGGCCATGGCGCCTGGCGCAAAGGCGGCATCGACCCGCCAAGTGCGAACCGCTGCACCCGCTGCACCCGCTGCTGCCGCGTCTCCCGCTCCGGCTGCGCAACGTCAGGCTGAAACGCAGGTTCGCGCTGCATCCGCCGAAAGAGCCGCGGGTTCCTGGAAGGTGCAGCTTGGCGCCTTCGGCGTGCCGGGCAATGTCGGGCGCATGTGGGACAGTGTCGCCGCGCTACCCGAAATCGAAGGACGTGAGCGTATCGAGAAACCGGCAGGGCGGCTCACGATCTTGCAGGCTGGCGGCTACGCCAGCCGTTCGCAGGCGAATGCCGCCTGCGCCGCGCTGAAGCGCCGCGGGCATGATTGTCTTGTGACCCGGTGATCCGGCCACCTTTCCTGATTCGCCGATACCGCTATGGGTGTTGGGGATGATGCAGGACAGCGCCCTCACGTGAGCGACACGACACCCGACATGATCCAGCCGATCGCCGAAAGCGGCGATAGGATCGAAAGCCTCGACTTCGTGCGCGGGATCGCGGTGATGGGCATTCTCGTCGCGAACATCATCGCCATGGGTCAGCCGTTCGAGGCCGCCTTCTTCCCCGGCGCCTTCACGCTGACGCCGACCGATCTGGATATGCACTTGTGGGTCGGGCAGTTCGTCCTGATCGACGGCAAGATGCGCGGGCTTTTCAGTCTGCTGTTCGGGGCGGGGCTATATCTCTTCCTCGAAAAGAACTGGGAAAGCGGACGCACGCTGGGCTTGCAGGCGCGGCGCCTGTTCTGGCTCGGCTGCTTCGGCCTTATCCATTATTACTTCATCTGGGCGGGCGACATCCTGTTCCTCTACGCGGTGTGCGGTTTCGGCG
>CAYOWF010000258.1:0-2115 GCA_964407585.1 uncultured Qipengyuania sp. | reverse complement strand
GTGCCGCTGTCGATAACCATGTGTCCATCGTCACCGGTGATCAAGATTGCGGTAATCCCGCAGGTCCCGACGTAATAGGTGCCGCCGTATATGTGGAAGGGCGGGGCCGGCTTTTCCCAATCGTCCCAGTCCTCGCAGCTTTCGAGAAAGGCCTGCGCGCCGATCTTTTCCGCAGGAGCGGTTTCCGCCGGAGTCGCGCATGAGGCGAGCGCCACGGCGAACAGGACAGGCAATCTAGCGAACATAGCTTGCCCCGTTCGCATCGAGGGTCGCTCCCGTCATGCTCGGCGGGGCATCCAGGGCGCAGAATTCGACGATCTTTGCGATTTCCTTCGGCCGGGCGACGCGACCGAGGGGAATGTCCTTCAGCAGGCCTTCGCCGCCCCGGCTTTCCAGGTAATCGCCCGCCATAGCGGTATCGGTGAAGCCGGGCGTGATCGCGAAACTCAATATGCCTTCGCTCGCATAGGCCCGGGCAATGCTCTTGTGCATCGCCAGCATGCCGCCCTTGCTCGCGGCATAGTGCCAGTGTGCGGGCGAATCGCCCCGGTGCCCGGCGCGACTGGCGACATGGACGATGCGTCCGCCTTTCCCCGACTTCTGCCAGTGCCGAACGGCAAAGCGGCTGAGCTGTGCGGAGGCGGTGAGGTTGATCCGCATTGTGTCCTCCCAGGCATCGAGCCATTCGATGTCCGACCGGTCGATGGGATTGGGGGCGAACAGCCCGGCATTGTTCACCAGCACGTCGATCGTGCCGCCTGCCAGATCCATGGCTTCTTCCCAGAGCATTTGGGGCGAGGGTGGCTCGCGGAAATCGGCGGAGAGCGTACCGGACCCGTCGCCCGAAGTGGACTGGCCGATAACCCTGGCGCCGCGCGATTCGAGTGTGGTGCGTGCCGCTGCGCCTATTCCGCGCGATGAACCGGTGAGGAGGATGCATGTCATACCCGCGCTATTCGAAACTTTGCATCAAATGTCGAGGCCGCGCGCCTTGCACGCATCGCCCACTTCGCTAAGGAGGCCCCAAGAATTTCAAGGCAACGGACGCAAACGCATGGCAAATCGCCCGCTCTCACCGCATCTGCAAATCTGGAAATGGGGCCCGCATATGCTGGTCTCCATCCTCCACCGCGTTACCGGCGACGGGCTGGCGCTGGTCGGTCTTGCCGTCCTGCTGTGGTGGCTCGGCGCGATGGCGGGCGGAGCGGAAAGCTATGCCTTCTTCGCCGAAACCATGGGCTCGCCCGTCGGCATGATCGTGCTGGTCGGACTGAGCTGGGCCTTCTTCACCCACATGATGAGCGGCCTGCGTCACTTCGTGCTCGACATCGGCGCGGGTTACGAGCTCGACACCAACAAGACCTGGTCGGTGCTCTCCCCGATCCTCGGCATTCTCCTTACCGCCGCCTTCTGGGCGGCGATCCTGCTTCGCTAAGGGCTGACATTATGGCAGACGGAACCCCCATCGGACGCGTGCGTGGGCTCGGCCCGGCGCATGAAGGCGCGCATCACTGGCTGGTGCAGCGCTTCACCGCCATCGGCAATCTCGTGCTGATGCTCTTCCTCGCGGTCAGCCTCGCGCTGCTTCCCGCCTACGACTTCGCGACGGTGACCAAATGGGCCTCGCAGACGCTTCCGGCGACGGCGCTGGCGCTGCTCATCGTGAGCACTTTCTGGCACGCGCGGCTCGGGCTGCAGGTCCTGGTCGAGGACTATGTCCACGATGCCGGCACCAAGTTCGCCACGCTCGCCCTTCTCAATCTAGCAACTATCGGCGGTGGCGCCTTCGGTCTCGTATCGATCGCCCGCATCGCCCTCGGAGGAGCCGCCTGATGGCCCGTACCGACACTTTCGAAATCGGCGGTCGCAGCTACCCCATCGTCGACCACACCTATGACACCGTCGTCGTCGGCGCGGGCGGATCCGGCCTGCGCGCCACCATGGGCAGCGCCGAAGCCGGGCTGAAGACGGCCTGCATCACCAAGGTCTTCCCGACGCGGTCGCACACCGTCGCAGCACAGGGCGGTATCGCCGCTTCGCTGGGCAACAACACGCCCGATCACTGGTCGTGGCACATGTACGATACGGTCAAGGGCTCCGACTGGCTCGGCGACC
>CAYOWF010000257.1:0-2135 GCA_964407585.1 uncultured Qipengyuania sp. | reverse complement strand
AGGCCAAGCGCGCGAGCATCCCCAAGGACCTCGACGATTTCGACCTCGAATGGGCGCTGAAGCTCTTGAGCCTGCCCCGCATCGTCGGTGCGCATCCCGAGACCGGCAAGGAAATCGAAGCGGCCATCGGACGCTACGGCCCATATCTCCGGCATGACGGCAAATACGGGAAGTTGCAGAGCACGCGCGAAGTGTTCGAAGTCGGCATGAACCGTGCGGTCGATATCCTGGCACAGGCTGCCAATCGCAAGGGCGGCGGGCGTGGCAAGGCCGAACCGATCAAGACGCTGGGCGAACACCCGACCAGCGGCGGCGAGATCAAGGTCATGCCGGGGCGCTATGGCCCCTATGTGACCGATGGAACCACCAATGCCACGATCCCGAAGGACATGAAGCCCGAAGACGTGACCGAGGCGCAGGCCATCGAGCTGATCGACGTGCGAGCGGCCAAGGGCCCGGCGAAAAAGAAGAAGCGCAAGGCTCCGGCGAAGAAGAAGGCGGCGGCGAAGAAGAAGGCCGGTTGATGGCCAAGGAACGGTTCGAGCGGCACAAGCAGCCCTGGACGGGCGAGGAAGCGGGGCAACTCCGCACCCTCGCCGCCAAGGGGCAGGGGCTGAAGCAGATTGCCAAGGCACTCAATCGAAGCGAAGAATCGACGAAGAGCTTCGCCAAGCAGAACAAGATCAAGATCGCGAAGAAGCGCTAGTCGGCCGGAATTTTCTCCGCCCGCTCGACGAGGTAGGCGTGGATCAGGCCGATCTCCTCCTCGGTGAAATGCACGAAGCGGCCTTTGGCGACCTCGCTCATAAGGCCGAGGTCGCGCCCGCCTGCACCTTTGCCGGTTCGCATCAGCTTGGTGAAGTCCGCAAGGTCGTAGGCTGCGCCAATCGCAAGATCGGGTGATCCCGCTAGCGGTTCGCCCGTGAGGTCCGTGCCGTGGCACTCGCTGCACGCAGCATAGACCAGGCGGCGGCCCTCTTCGTGGCCCTCGATGAACCACGGCATATTGCCTTGCGCAGCCTCCGCCATGGCCGGGGCCGTCTTGAATTCGCCCATCGCAAGAAACGCTCGTGCAATCGGGCCAAGTTTCGGGGTGGGGTAATCCTCACCGCCTACGGGTATGGTCTGGGCATAGGCCAGAAGATCGGCGACTTCCTCGTCGGTCAGGACTGCGAAAGCGTTGGAAGGCATTATGACGAAACCGGACCCGTCGGGCCGCATGCCCTGACGGATAGCCTGTGACATCTCCGTTTCGCTATACTGCTCGAGCTTGCGCGTCAGGTTGCTGGCATAGACTTTGCCCATCAGGGGCTCGTCCACAAAGGTTCCGCCTTGAAGATTGCGCCTGTGACACCCGGAGCAACCGTATATCGCAGCGAGCCGTTTGCCTTCGACCGGATCGCCCTGCACAAGCGCGCGCTGTGCAATCGGTTCGGGGCTCCAGCTGCGTGAGATATGGTACTGGCTGATGCCGTAGATCGCCACCAGGAGCAGCACTACTATGGCTGCGAACCCGATGCCGAGCCATTTCAGGACTTTCAGTGTCTTGGCCATGCGGACCTTCCCCCTCTGGACCGCGACCCCCATGTTTTCTCTGTTTTATGAACCTTGCGTCATTCGATGGCAGGTCGGTGGCCGAAACGCAATCAGCGTACCCAGTCGAGGCCCATTTCCTCGAACATCTCCTTGTCCTCGCTCCAGCGTTCGTCGGTTTTCACGTGGAGGAAGAGGTGGACCTTCTGGCCGAGCAACTCGCTCAATTCCTCGCGAGCGGCCTGGCCGATGGCCTTGATACGACTGCCGCCCTTGCCGAGAACGATGGCGCGCTGGTTGTCGCGCATGACGACGATCTGCTGGTGGATCTCGACGCTGCCGTCCTTGCGCTGGACATATTTCTCGGGACGCACTGCGCTGTCGTAGGGCAGTTCCTCATGCAGCTGCTTGTAAAGCTGTTCGCGCGTGATTTCGGCGGCAAGCAGGCGTTCGCTGGCGTCCGAGACTTGGTCTTCCGGGTACATCCACGGCCCCTCGGGCATCATGGCCGCAAGCGCTTCCTTCATCTCGGGTACGCCGTCTCCGGTCAGCGCGGAGACGAAGAAAACCTCTGCGAAATCGACCTTGGCGTTCAGTTCCTC
>CAYOWF010000256.1:0-2154 GCA_964407585.1 uncultured Qipengyuania sp. | reverse complement strand
ATCGCCGCATCGAGCGGGATTGCGAGCGGGCTGACCTCGCTTGCGGGACGCAGGCGCAGGTCGACCCGGAAGACGTAACCGTCGGCTGTAACCTCGGACAGCATCCGCACCACTTCGCGCGCATAGCGCTGCGCCGCTTCGCCCGGTTCGTCGCGCTCGCGGCGGGGCAAGGTATCGGGATCGTAGAGGAGGATGGGGTCGATGTCGGAGGAATAGTTGAGTTCGCCAGCACCGTGTTTCCCAAGCGCCAGGCCGATCATGCCCCTGGGCTCTGCGCCCTCGACGCGTCGCGCTATCCCAGCTTCAATCGCGAGATGCAGTGCCCGGTCGGCGAAAAGCGAGAGCTCGCGCATGACCTTTTCGAGGTCGAATCCGCCTGCAAGATCTCCGATCGCGAGGACGAGGCCGATCGCGCGTTTCTCCTGCCGTAGCGCGAGACCGATGTCGGCAATTCCCTCGCCCGCCGCCTTGGCCCTGGCCAGCGCCGCTTCGCCTTCGCCCCGTTCCAGCAGTTCGGCGAGCTCGCCGTGCCTCTCCAGCCCGCGTGCAAGGAAAGGCGCATGATTGCGCGCGCGCTCCAGCGCATCTGTCCAGTCGGCACTCATCCGTCAGGCTCTGCCCAAGCGCGCGCAGCGGCGCAAGCTTGCGCCGTGGCCGCACGAGTGCAAGAAGCCTCCCGCCACGAACACAGCTAACGAGAGGTTGCCCCCCAATGTTTCGCACCACACTCGTTGCAGCGTCCGCGCTTTTGCTCGCCGCCTGCAACATATCCACCGACGACGATGCCGGAAACGGTACCGGCCTAGACATCCCCGACGTCGCCAGCGGCGACATCTCCGAAGAGACGATGAAGTCGATTACGGAGCGTCTTTCTTCCGACGAATTCGAAGGTCGCATGCCCGGAACCAAGGGCGAGGAACTGACTGTCGCCCTGTTGAAGGAACGCTTCGAAGCCGCCGGTCTGGAGCCGGGCAACAACGGCAGCTGGGTCCAGCGCGTGCCGCTGGTCGAGATTACCGGCCGTGATTTCGCCCCGCTCACCATTTCGGGCGGCGACGAGGAATTGCGCTTCGATTACGCCAGCGATTGGGTCGGTGTGACCTATCGCGAGGATGCGGAAACCAGCATCGAGGACAGCGAACTGGTCTTCGTCGGCTACGGGATCAACGCACCCGAGCGCGACTGGAACGATTACGAAGGCGTGGACATGACCGGCAAGACCGCGGTCATCCTCGTCAACGATGCCGATTTCGGCACCGAAGGCCTCGAAGGTCCGTTCAACGGCAAGGCGATGACCTATTACGGGCGCTGGACCTATAAATACGAAGAAGCCGCAAGGCAGGGTGCGGCGGGCGCGCTGATCATCCACGATACCGAACCGGCTTCCTATGGCTGGAACGTTGTCGAAAGCAGCTGGTCGGGCCCGCAGGCCTATGCCCAGCGCGGCGAGAACGCACCGCCCCTGACCGTGATGAACGGCTGGGTGCAGAATGCGGTCGGCAAGCAGATCCTTCAGGCCGCAGGCAAGGATTTCGCCAAGCTTTCGCAGGCAGCCAAGAAGAAGGGGTTCAAGCCCGTCCCGCTCGGCCTGACGGCTTCGACCAGCTTTTCGAACGACATCCGCACCTTCGAATCGCAGAACGTGATCGGCGTGCTGCGTGGCAGTGAGGCGCCGGAAGAATATGTCATCCACACCGCGCATTGGGACCATCTCGGTCGCTGTACGCCGGCGCCCGATGGCGACGATATCTGCAACGGGGCAGTCGACAACGCTACCGGCACCGCTGCTCTGGTCGCGCTTGCCGAAGCCCATGCCAAGGCCGGGCCCGCGCGTCGCAGCCTGGTCTTCCTTGCGGTGACTGCAGAGGAATCGGGACTGCTTGGTGCGGACTATTACGCCGCGAATCCGGTCTTCCCGCTCTCGCAGACGGTCGGCGGCATCAATATGGATGCGTTCCTGATTGCCGGGCCCAGCAAGGATGTAACCGTGGTCGGCCCGGGCAAGTCGCAGCTCGACCGGTTCCTCGAAGCCGCCCTCGAAGCCGATGGGCGCGTCTCGACACCCAACCCGAATCCGGAAGCCGGCTACTATTACCGTTCGGACCACTTCGCCTTCGCCAAGCGCGGCGTGCCGATGCTCTATGTCGATGGCGG
>CAYOWF010000255.1:0-2163 GCA_964407585.1 uncultured Qipengyuania sp. | reverse complement strand
TGTAGTAGCGGGTCACGTCATGGCCGATGCCGATGGCGGCGAGCTGGACGGGGCTCTGCTTCTCGATCCACTCGATCACCTTGCGCAAATGCCCTTCGAGATAGCCGGCCTGGTTCACGCTCAGCGTGCTGTCGTCGACCGGCGCGCCGTCCGAAATCACCAGCAGGATGCGGCGGTCTTCGGGGCGGGCGAGCAGGCGGGTGTGCGCCCAGAGCAGCGCCTCGCCATCGATGTTTTCCTTGAGCAGGCCTTCGCGCATCATCAGGCCGAGGTTGCGGCGCGCGCGGCGCCAGGGCTCGTCGGCCTTCTTGTAGACGATGTGGCGCAGATCGTTGAGGCGGCCCGGATCGGCGGGGCGACCGTCGGCGAGCCAGGCCTCGCGGCTCTGCCCGCCCTTCCATGCGCGCGTGGTGAAGCCGAGTATCTCGGTCTTCACGCCGCAGCGTTCGAGCGTGCGCGCCATGATGTCCGCACTGATCGCGGCGATGCTAATCGGGCGGCCGCGCATCGAGCCCGAATTGTCGATCAGCAGCGTAACGACCGTGTCCTTGAACTCGGTGTCGCGCTCGATCTTGTAGCTCAGGGCATGGCCGGGGCTGACGACCACACGGGTCAGGCGCGCGGCATCGAGCAGGCCTTCTTCCTGGTCGAAATCCCAGCTGCGGTTCTGCTGCGCCATCAGGCGCCGCTGGAGACGGTTGGCGAGCCGCGTGACCACGCCCTGCAATCCGGCAAGCTGGCTGTCGAGATAGGCGCGCAGCCGGTCCAGTTCCTCGTGATCGCACAGCTCGGGCGCTTCGATCACCTCGTCGAACTTGTCGGTATAGGCCTTGTAGTCGAAATCTTCGGGCAGGTCGGTCCACGGGCGGTTCGGGCGCACCGGCTGCATGCCCTCGCCATCCTCGTCGGAAGGATCGCCGTCGGACATTTCCTGTTCGCCCTCGACGTCCTGTTCGGCATCGCCATCGGCCTCGCCGTCGACGACTTCGCCGCGCGCATCGCTTTCCTGCGGCTGGGCCTCGCCGTCTTCCTCCTCGTCGGAATCCTGGTCTTCCTCGGGGGATTCGCCTTCTTCGTCCTCGCCATCCTCGCGGCCCTCGTCTTCGGGCGTGTCGGGCAGCGTCAGTTCGAGATGCCGCAGCATGTCGAGCGTCAGGTCCTGGAAGGCGCGCTGGTCGTCGAGCGCACCGGCGAGGTCTTCCATATCGCTGCCGATGCGCGACAGGATTTCCTCGCGCACCATCTCGACCCCCGGCTTCGCGCGGTCCGGGATTTCCTCGCCCGTCAGCGCCTCGCGCAGCATCAGCGAAAGCGCGGTGGGCAGCGGCACGTCCTTGGCGGCTTCCGCGCGCCCGATGGGATCGGTGGCGGTGCGCATCTCGACAGCGGCATCGAGATTGGTCTTCATGCCCTCGAACCGGGTCGCGCCGATCGCTTCGTAGCGCACGCGCTCGATCGCATCGTAGCAGGCGCGCGCGATCGGTTCGGGCGGCGCGCCCCTGGCGTGCATCGCTTCGTTATGGTGGCGCAGCTTGAGCGCGAAGCTGTCGGCGAAGCCGCGCGCCTCGCGCGCCTGGTCCTGCGGCAAGGTGCGCCCCGGCAGCGGGACGCGGAAGTTCTTGCCCGACTGGGTCGGCGCGTCCGCGCTCCAGGCGACCTCGACCTCCGGCTCGCGCGAAATGGCGCGGGCCGTGCCGGTCAATGCCTGCTTGAAGAGGTCGAGAGGTGTCTGGTCTGCCACGGACGCCTATTTAGGCAGTCGGAATCGTCTGGCCAGTCTTTTCCCAGTCGGCCGTAAAACCTTCGATGCCCTTGTCGGTCAGGACATGCTTGAACAGGCCCTTGATCACGCCCGGAGGCATGGTGGCGACATCGGCTCCGATCCGCGCGCTTTCGAGGACGTGGACGGGGTTGCGGATGCTGGCGACGAGAATCTCGGTCGTGAAGCCGGGATAGTTGTCGTAAATCGTGCGGATATCGCGGATCAGATCCATACCGTTGAACCCGTTGTCGTCGTGGCGACCGACGAAGGGCGAAACGAAAGTCGCGCCGGCCTTGGCGGCCAGCAGCGCCTGGTTTGCCGAGAAGCACAGCGTGACGTTCACCATCGTGCCGTCGCCGGTCAGCTTCTTGCAGGTCTTGAGGCCGTCGATCGTCAGCGGC
>CAYOWF010000254.1:0-2172 GCA_964407585.1 uncultured Qipengyuania sp. | reverse complement strand
AAATCGTCGCGTCGGCCGGTTGAGCAAGTGACGATGCCTATCCAAACGTCGCAATAACTTCGGGAATCAGGAAACTTGCGCTTGCGGTGGTGTTGGGGTGGTGTGAGCCGTTTCCCCGTCCCCTTCCTGACCGTCGCAATCGTCGGCGCCTTCCTGGTTTTCGCCACACGCGTAAGCACGCCGGGTGAATCCCCGGAACAGTTCCAGCAGCGGATCGTGCTTGCCGCGCAGGAGGAGGCCCCGCCCGATCCGGAACTGTCCACCGAGCAGAAGGCGCTGCAGGACGAACTGCGGGAACTGGGCGAGAATTTCGACGGCGTCGCCGGGATTGCGGTCACCGAGGCCGAGACGCTGGCCACCATGGAGCATGATGGAAAGACCCCGTTCCCGCAGCAGAGCGTGAGCAAGCTCTGGGTGACAATGTCCGCGCTGGACCTCGTCGACAAGGGCGCGCTGGACCTGTCGGAGCCGGTCACGCTGCGACGCGAGGATCTGACCGTCTTCTACCAGCCCACGCGCAACATCGTCATGGCGCGCGGGTCCTTCAGCACCGACTATGACGACCTGATGCAGCGCGCCATCACGCAGAGCGACAACACCGCCAACGACCGCCTGCTAAGAAGGATCGGCGGGCCGACTGCAGTCGAGGGGTTCCTGCGCCGGAAACGCATAGACGGCGTACAGTTCGGGACCGACGAGCGCAGCAAGCAAAGCGAGATCGCCGGGCTGGAATGGCGGCAAGCCTATTCCATCGACAATGCATTCTACGACGCGCGTGATCGGGTTCCGGACCGGGAGCGCCGACAGGCATTCGACGCCTATCTTTCCGACCCGATGGACGGCGCAACGGCAAGGGGGCTGTCGCGGGCGCTGGCGAGGCTGGCGCGCGGAGACCTGCTGTCGGAAGAATCGACCGCGCTGCTGCTCGCGACGCTGGAGAAGACCAAGAGCGGGCCGCGCCGCCTGAAGGGCGGAGTGCCGGGTGGCTGGAGCTTCGGTCACAAGACGGGCACGGGCCAGTATTTCGACGGTGTCCAATCGGGTTACAACGATGTCGGCATCCTGACCGCACCCGACGATACGCAATATGCGCTGGTGGTCCTGATCGGCCGGACGCGCGCATCCTACGCCGCGCGCATGGCCATGATGCAGGAGGTGACGCGGGCGGTGGTCCGCTATCACGAAGGCCGAGACAAGGGCGTCACCTAGTCCGCCGAAGGATCCTCGATCCACTTCATCACGCCGCCGGGCATCGGCGTCCACCACCCGATCTTCACGCCGGCAACGGCCAGCGTATCCGCCGTCCACTGGTTGCAGGTATTGCCCAGGTGATAGGTCCCCGACGCATCGTAGAAGACATCGTAGGTTCCATAACCCGAATAGGTTTCACGCGCTCCGGGTGGTGGCACTTGCGCTTCGATCGCCCGGACCAGCCTAGCGTATTGCTCCTCGGTCAGGCGCAGCGGCCTGTTGGCGGGGCCAGGCGCGGGGCGCACGTAGTGCGACGCATGGATCAGACCGTCTCCGCCGACGGCTGCGCGCAGCGCGGTCGTTACGTCCAGATCGCCCCAGGTCGGTGTGTTGAGGAACACTTCGCGTTCGCCCCAGCTCACCGCGACATGGGTATAGGGCCGATAGGGCATGGGCAGGTCGCTGGCCGGGAAGGTCGTGCGCCAGTCCTTCACCGGGGAAACCAGCGGCATCACGATTTCGGTATGGATGCCGTTGTCGCCGACCATGATCTCGATGCCGCGCTCAGGCTCTTCCCAATCGCCGTTGCGCGGCAGCGAACTGCCGATCCAGGCCGACAGGAAGAACAGCAGTATCGCGGCGATCGGCAAGCCCAGCAGAATGCCGACAAGTATCAGTGCTCGGCGGCTGGTCACCTTACACGGCTCTTGCGCAGCCAGAGGATCGACCAGTCGCCATTGGTCACCCGGCGGGCGAGGCGGAAGCCCTGCTTGCGGTATGCCGTGCGCACTTCGCTTTCCTGCGTCGACAACAGGCCGGCGAGCAGGAGGCTGCCACCCGGTGTCGTGACACCGGCGAAATCGGGTGCAAGTTCGACCAGCGGCCCGGCGAGGATATTGGCGATCAGGAGGTCGTAGGGCGCGCGCGATTCGATCACCGGATCGTCGGTCCCGGGAGCGATCACCATGGTCAGTTCGCCGG
>CAYOWF010000253.1:0-2192 GCA_964407585.1 uncultured Qipengyuania sp. | reverse complement strand
GGTGTGCTCGATCCGGCGCGGCTCATCGTGGGCGGAATGGGCACGGCGGGACTCGGCGAATGGGCCAAGCGCAGTGCTTTCTTCAAGCGGGTCATCGACGAATTCGAGAATATCCCGCGCGGCGACCCCGCCTATTTTTCGATGCAGTTCCTCAAATCGCAGGGTGTAAATCGCGTGGCGGCGCGGCTGCTGCTCGATACCATGCCCGATCTCGACCTTGCCATGCTTGCCAATATCACCATGCCCACGCTGGTCGTGTGCGGCGACGAGGACCGCGACAACGGCTCTGCAGAGGAGCTGGCTTCGCTGATCCCGAATTCCGAATTCGTCGAAGTGCCCGGCACGCATATGGGCAGCGTCACCAAACCCGATCTGGGCGAGGCGATCGCCGAATGGCTGGCGCGTACCCGGTGACGCTGAAACGCGCCTTCCTGGGGACCTGGGTGGGCGGGCTCGTCCTTTTCGCGATCGTCATTGCGCTTGGCATGCCGCTGGTCCTGACCGAGGTCCCTGGCGGTATCCTTGACCATCAGGCGGCCCGATCCGCTAAGGAAGTGGACCGCATCCAGTCGGCTTGGCAGGAGGCGGGCCTCTGGAACCGGGCCGTTCTCGCAATGGCCGGCGATCTGGTTTTCATCGGCGTTTATGGCGTCGGTTGCGTGCTCGGGGGGCTCTATTTCCGCCATGCGTCGACCCGGTGGATTCAGGTTGCAGGCAGTATCGCGCTGGCGAGCGGCGTGGTGTTCCTGCTAACGGACTATGCCGAAACGATAAGCCAGATCGTCCAGCTTTTGCAATTCCAGGGTGACGACGGTCTTGCCGGTCTGGCGGCAACGGTCCGCCCGTGGAAAGTCGCAGCCTGGATTGTCGCATCCGTAGCGATCCTGACCAGCCTGCTGGGCGAGTGGCGCAGAAGTCGCAGCGCTTGATTCCGCTACGGCGGGAGTGCAAGCGGGCGCAAGCAAAAGAAAATCGTTCGCCGAGGAAGAGAGAACCCATGAAATTCGCCCCCGTCGCCCTGTCCGCGCTTGCGATGTCGCTTGCCGCCTGCAGCACTGCCAATGCCCAACCCGCTGCAGTCGAGTCCGTTGCCGCTGCCGATCCCTATCCGATGACCCCGCAAGGCGCGGCCGACTGGGTGGCGCATGTCGAAGAGGACATGTTCGATTTCTCGGTCGAGTATGGGCGCGTCCTGTGGTTGAATTCCACCTACATCGTTCATGACAGCGATATGCTTGCGGCCAAGTACGGCGCTGAAGCGACTGAAAAGTCGGTCTCCTATGCCAACAAGGCCGCAGAATACGCACGCGTCGAAGGGCTCGATCCGGAAGTCGCCCGCAAGCTCGACATGTTGCGCAACGGCATCGTGATGCCCGCACCGGTGCGCGATGGTGCCGCGGCCGAACTTGCCACGCTCTCGACCCAGCTCGGGTCGATGTACGGCAAGGGGAGGGGAACGCTCGACGGCGAGGAAATCAACGGTTCGGATATCGAAGCGGCGATGGGCAATCTAGACCTCACGCCGGCACAGAAGGCCGAGATGTGGGAAAGCTGGCACCAGAATGTCGGCGCACCGATGCGAGACGACTATCTACGCATGATTTCGATCGCCAATGAAGGTGCGCAGGAACTGGGCTTTGCCGACCTCGGCGCCATGTGGCGTTCGAACTACGACATGGATCCCGATGCCTTCGCCGCAGAAACCGAACGGATGTGGCAAGAGGTCAAGCCGCTCTACATGGCGCTGCACACCTATGTCCGAAGCAAGCTGAACGAGAAATACGGCGACGAGATTCAGCCCGCCACGGGGCCCATTCGTGCCGACCTGCTCGGCAATATGTGGGCGCAGGAATGGGGCAATATCTATCCCCTGGTGGCTCCCGAGGGTGCTGGCGATCTCGGTTACGACCTGACCGAGCTGATCGAGCAGAAGGGGTATGACGAAAAGGACATGGTCCGCGTGGGCGAAGATTTCTTCTCCTCGCTGGGCTTTGCGCCCCTGCCGGAGACGTTCTGGGAGCGCAGCCAGTTCACGAAGCCGGCAGACCGCGAAGTGGTTTGCCATGCCAGCGCGTGGGACGTGGACAACGTCGACGATCTGCGGATCAAGATGTGCATCAAGCGCAATGCGGACGATTTCATCACCATCCACCATGAGCTCGGTCATAACTATTACCAGCGAGCCTATAACC
>CAYOWF010000252.1:0-2287 GCA_964407585.1 uncultured Qipengyuania sp. | reverse complement strand
AACCACTGGTCGGGATGACTGGATTCGAACCAGCGACCCCCACACCCCCAGTATGGTGCGCTACCAGGCTGCGCTACATCCCGAAACCAGTGGAGGCGGCCCTATAGGCGGGGCATTTCGCATTGGCAAGCACCAGTCTCGCCCAATTCATTGCCAGTCCAACCCATTGCTGCTACCCGCGCGCCACTTAATTCGGGAGGGAGCCTTCTGCGTGCCTTGAAGCGCGCGCATCGAGCGCCCAACTGACACCGACCAGACACCGATCACTCAAACGACAGGCTATCAGTTCATGTTCACCCTTCTCGCCGTGACCGGCACCGCCGGAGAGCCGCCGGTTTGGCTGCAGGTCCTGCCCTGGATCGCCATTTTCGCCGTCTTCTGGTTCCTTATGATCCGCCCGCAACTGCGCCAGCAAAAGGCGCATCAGGAAAAGGTCCAGGGTCTCAAGAAGGGCGACGAAGTGGTGACTGCCGGCGGTCTCGTCGGCAAGATCACCAAGGTCGAAGACCAGTTCGTCGAACTCGAACTGGCTAAGGGCATGAAAGTGCGGGCGGTGAAGAACACCATCGGCGAAGTGCTCAGCGGCAAGCCCGCCAAGCCCGCCAACGACTGATCCGGCCGGAAGGACGAGAGACACCGCCATGCTGGAATTCCCGACCTGGAAGAAGGTCATGCTCTGGGGCATCGCCTTGCTTGGCGCGCTCGCGGCCATTCCTTCGATCGCCTCGCTGACCAACCAGCCGTGGCCCGAACAGCTTCCCGACCCGACCGTCAATCTCGGCCTCGACCTTGCCGGCGGCAGCCACATCCTGCTCGAAGCCGAGCGCGACCAGGTGGAGGCCAAGCGGCTCGAGGACATGGAAGAGGGCGTGCGCAACGCCCTGCGCCGCGCCGAACCGCGGATCCGCATCGGCGATGTCTCGACCGACGGCGGCCAGTTGAGCTTCCTGCTCGACGACGCCGGCGAAATCGACCGTGCCCGCAGCGAAATCGAAAGCCTGATGGCGGGCACCGGCCCGGTCCAGGAATGGGATCTCCAGGTCGTCGACGGCCAGCGTTTCGTACTGACCCAGACCGACACCGGCCTCGACAATGCGGTCAGCTCGGCGATGGATGCCGCGCTCAGCGTGATCAACGACCGTATCGACAGCCTGGGCACGCGTGAGCCCACGGTCATCCGCCAGGGCGATACGCGCATCGTGGTGCAGGTGCCCGGCCTGCAGGATCCCGAAGCGCTGAAGGAACTGATCGGCAAGACCGCGCAGCTCGAATTCAAGCGCGTCCTGCGCGAAGCGACTGCCGAAGAGGTTCGTCGCGGCTTCGTGCCCGGCGGTGAAGTGGTCGCCTATGCCGACGGCGAAGGCTTTGCCGGCGGCGGCGTGGTCGTACAGCGGCTTGGCGGGATCGACGGATCGACGCTCACCAGCGCGCAGCAGGGCGTCGATTCGCAGACCAACGAGCCAGTGGTCAACATCGCCTTCAACCCGCAGGGCGGCCGCCGCTTCGCGACCATGACGCGCCAATATACCGGTGAACGCTTCGCGATCATCCTCGATGACGAGGTGATTTCGGCACCGGTCATGCGCGAACCCATTCTCAACGGCCAGTCGCAGATCAGCGGCAGCTTCACCACCGAGACGGCCAACAACCTCGCCATCCAGCTCAGCTCGGGCGCGCTGCCGGTCGACCTGAGTGTGGTCGAAGAGCGCACCGTTGGCCCCGACCTCGGGGCGGACTCGATCAGGCAGGGCCTTTTGGCGATGGCCATCGGCACGCTGCTGGTGATGGTGCTGATGATCGTGTCCTACGGCCGCTTCGGCATCTATGCGACAGTGGCGCTGATCATCAACGTGCTGATGCTGCTCGGCATCATGGCGGCGATGAATGCCACGCTCACTTTGCCCGGTATCGCGGGCTTCGTGCTGACCATCGGTGCCGCGGTCGATGCGAACGTGCTGATCAACGAGCGCATTCGCGAAGAACGCAAGCGCGGGCGGCGCGTGATTGCCGCGGTGGAAAACGGCTACAAGGAAGCCAGCCGCGCCATCTACGATGCCAACATCACCAACTTCATTGCCGGCGTGCTGCTGTTCAGCTTCGGCTCGGGGCCGATCAAGGGCTTCGCAGTCGTGCTTGTGGTCGGCCTGTTTACTTCGGTCTTCACGGCGCTGCCGCTGACCCGCATGTGGGTCGCGAACTGGCTGCGCAAGAAGCGGCCGGCGGATCTGAACCTGTAAGGAGGACGGACGATGAAACTTCTCAAGCTCGTCCCCGACGACACCAATAT
>CAYOWF010000251.1:0-2290 GCA_964407585.1 uncultured Qipengyuania sp. | reverse complement strand
ATCTCGCCAAGTGGGACAAGATCACGCACAAGTTCGGCATCCGCCCGCAGCAGCAATTCGATCTTACCGCGGGCAAGAATGCGACCGACATGGCCATGACCATCGACGCGATCGACCTGCTCTATCAGGGCAAGGTCGACGGGTTCGGGATCATGAGTTCGGACAGCGATTTTACTCCCCTCGCCACGCGCCTGCGGCAGGACGGATTGATCGTGTACGGTTTCGGAAGCAAGAAGAAGACGCCCGATGCCTTCAAGAGTGCCTGTACGCGTTTCATCGACATCGATGCGCTGATCGCCGGAGCTTCGGACGAACCGACCCCAGATCGGGGAAGGACGGGCAAGCAGGAATCGCTGATCGACGACGAACTTGTCGAACTTCTGGGTACCGCCTGGAAAGCGGCCAACCGTGACGACGAAGGCTATGCGCAGCTCGGGGAAGTCGGCAGCCTCGCCGGCAACCGTTCGAGCTTCGATGTCCGGAACTACGGTTTCAAGCGCCTCTCAGACCTGTTCCAGGCGATGGACCAGTTCAAGGTCGAGCGGCGGGACAACACGCTTTACGTCAAACGTCTTCGCTGAACGAAAAACGGCGCGGCCCCTTAAGGAGCCGCGCCGCCTGTCAGTTCGGAAGTACCGAATTACATGCTGGTTTGCTGGGCGGCATAGATTGCCCAGAGATTGGCCAGTTCTCGGCGCGCGCCTTCGACCTTGTTGAAGGTTTCGATCGCTTCCGCATACTTGCCCTGGTCGTACTGCGCGATTCCGAGCCGGGTCAGTACCGTCGGCGTTTCCACACCGGTCATGGTGAGCGCCTTGCTGTAGAATTCTTCCGCTTCCGCAGGCTGATCGTAGCTCAGGAATGTATCGCCTGCGACGACAAGCGTCTTGAGCGTAGCACCCGGCTTGCGGGCATCCGTTGCAAGGGCGGGCAGGTCGCGGCGATCGGCCTCAAGGCGCCCGGCCGCATCGCGACGCGCTTCGATCAGAAAGGGGTCGGTCTTGTCGACCGTGCCGAGTGCGAAACCTTCGTCGATGACTGCAACGACTTCACCGGGATAACGACGCGAGTCGAGCAATTCGACATATTCGGAAAGCACGCGAGTATCGTTGTAAACGTTTAGACGCCGCGACAGACGCAACAGGTCGATCGCTTCGGGGTTAGGATAATCCATGGCATTGAGGGTGATGATGACAGCGTCGCCCCAAGTGGTCTCGCTCGGATAGTTCTCCGCGAGGAGTGCGACGAAACGTGCGCTCTCAGCACCAAGGTTGTTCTCATAAGCATTCGCGAGGCCGGAACGGATCAGCGTCTCGGCGACCGGTTCGCCAGCCGCATTCAGCTCATCGATCACGCCCGAAAGATAAGCAAGTCCTTCGGTCGTCTGGCCTGCATCGAAATACATGTCGGCGATCATGCGCTGCATTTCGGGCTTCCCGATCACGCGGTTGCTGCCGTCGGTCATGGTAGCTTCGAAGGAATAGTCCGCCGCGATAGCCGCTTCGAGTGCCGAACGGGCAGCCGCAAAATCATTTGCATCACGATAGGTCTGGTAGAGGCCGAAGTTGAGTTGGCCAGCCAACGACGGCTCGAGGATCCCGCTGTCGAGCATCATTTTCATGCCTTGCGTGCGGAGCGCATCATCGTCGACCCGGTTGGCAAGGTTGTATATGGTGCCGCCGGTGGCCTTCTTCTCGTCAGGGCTGGTGCTTGCAGCAACGAGCGCAGGGACGAGGGCCCTAGCGGCCTGGAGATCGGCACTTTCCTCCTTCATTGCGCCATCAAGAGCGTTGTAAGCTTCTATGAAGTCCTTTGAATACTGCGGCTTGGCGTCTTCGTCTTTCTTCTTCTTCTGCGCCTGGGCAGGGGTCTCAAGCGCGGTCGCGCCGAGCGCGCCGGTTGCTGCGAGGACGAGTGCCATTGCAATCGCGGAGGACGGACGCGATGCCTTGTTGAGACGGGTGAAAATCATTCGGAAAACTCCCAAGAGTGGAAAAGGGTGCAAAAGCGCCTATTTGCGCCATCTAAATTTGATGAGTACGGCCAATGCCGCGTCTGCGCTTTCATTGCAAATCGTGTAGCCGAAACGCGCTGAACGGTGTTTGAATGAGGGTCGCTCCCACCGTTCATGGTTTTCACGCCTATCCGCGCTACCCATATGTGGAAAAAGCGCGTGGTGCCTGTCTTTGGTTCCCGCAATCGGTGGCGCTCAAAGTGTATCTGGCCTAGGGTTTGCGACCTGACTACCTGTCTTACACAGCATACGGATACCATCAGTTTTGGCTGACGA
>CAYOWF010000250.1:0-2307 GCA_964407585.1 uncultured Qipengyuania sp. | reverse complement strand
CCAACCTTGGCAAGGTTGTGCTCTACCCCTGAGCTACGCCCGCTCACTGACGCTCGCCGGACCGCATGGCCCGGTGGGGAGGCGCGCAACTAGCAACGGCTTATGAGTCTCGCAAGCAAAAAGATGTGCTTTTTTGACCCTTCGCGCGTCTGCGCCTACGGCCCTTCACATTCGCGCTTCGAAGCCCACATGGGCACAAAGCGATTTACCTGAAGAAAGGCGGTTTTACGTGGCGAGCATGGGTTTGAGCATCGACGAGCAAAAAGCGGTCGAGAAGTTCAAGAAGGACGTGGTCGAACCGTCGATGACGAAGCTCGTCATCCTCGACTTCTTCGCCGAGTGGTGCGGGCCGTGCAAGGCGATGGCCCCGATGCTGGAAAAGGTCGCCGGCGAATATGTCGACAAGGGCGTGATCCTGGTCAAGGTCGATGTCGACCAGGAGAAATTCATCGCCGCGCAGTTCCAGGTCCAGTCCATTCCGACCGTCTATGCGATGTTCCAGGGCCAGCCGGTGGCCGACCTCACCCAGGCGCGCAGCGAATCCCAGCTGAAGCAGACGCTCGACCAGATCCTCGCCCAGCTGCCGATCGAGGGCGGCGATGCCGGTGGCACGCCGACACCGGGCCAGGCACAGGCCCCTTCCGCCGAACAGATCGACCAGTTCGTGGCGATGGGCGAGAAGGTGCTGGCCGAAGGCGATGCGGAACGCGCTGCCGGCGTCTTTGCGCAGGTTACCGAGATGGCCCCCGACAATGCCGCCGCTTACGCCGGGCTCATCCGCGCGCTGACGCAGGCGGACCAGGTCGAGGAGGCCAAGGCGGTGCTCGAGGCGATCGGGACCAATCCTGCGCTTGCGACCGATCCGCAGATCGAAAATGCCAAGGCGGCGCTCGACCTTGCCGGCAACAAGGTCGACGATGGGGAACTTGCCGGATTGCGCGAGAAGGCCCAGGCCAACCCCGAAGACATGGACGCACGGCTCGCCTATGCCGAAGCCTCCTTCGCCGCGGGCGATCGCGATGCCGCAGCCGACGAGCTGCTCGCCATGTTCGAAGCCGACCGCGAATGGAACGAGGGCGCGGCGAAAGCGAAGCTGCTCGAAATGTTCAATGCCGTGGGCCTCGAAGACCCGTGGGTCGTCTCGACCCGGCGGCGCCTGTCGAAACTGCTATTCGGCTGAGGGGATGACTATTCGAGCCGTTCGTAACGAGCCCGACGATCCGCCCTCCTTTCTTCGGCGTTCGAATGCCGGGCAGGATGTGAGGCCCTTCGACAAGCCCGGGGCGAACGGTTAGAGAAGAGAGACCCATGTCCCGACGCCTCGCCATATTCCCATTGCCCGGAGCCATCCTGTTCCCGGGCCTGCAATTGCCTCTGCACATCTTCGAGCCGCGCTATCGCGAACTGGTTGGCAGCGCTCTGGCCAAGGACCGGCTCATCGGCATGGTCCAGCCGCAGCGAAACGCGGACGGCTCTCCGCTCTATGCCATCGGCTGCCTCGGTCGTATCGGCGATGTCGAGGCGCTCGAGGACGGGCGCTACAATATCGTGCTCGAGGGCGAGGCGCGTTTCCGCATCGAGCGCGAACTCGAAGTGACCACCGCTTTCCGCCAGGTCGAAGCCGAGCTGATCGAGGACCCCAAGAACGAAGTGCTCGCCAGCGTCGAACGGGCGGGCTTCGAATTCGAAGCCAAGCGCTTCGCCGCGATGCAGGGCTATTCGGTCGACTGGGATTCTGTCGAGCGGCTGGACGACGAGACGCTGATCAACGGCGTAGCCCAGATCGCCCCTTTCGACAGCGCGGCGAAGCAGGCCCTGCTGGAAACCGACACGCTATCGGAGCGCTGCGAACTGATGATCCAGCTGATGCAGTTCTTCGCCCTGCGCGACGACGGCGACGAGATCGTGACCCTGCAGTAGGCCGTTTGTTTCACCGCGCCCTTTGGTGCGCCGGCCTATCTCAGATATTGAAACTGCCGCGCAGACCGTCGATCACATATTGGGCCGCGAGCGCCGCCAGCAGCACGCCGAGAACGCGCGTTATCGCGGCCTCCACCTTGTCGCCGAACAAGCGCATAATCGGTCCGGCCGCAATCAAGGCCAGCATGGTGATGATGAGCACCGAAGCGAGCGCGCCGAGCACGGTGAAGTTCTCGGTCAGGTCGTCGGCCTCGTTCATCAACAGCATGATCGCCGCGATCGCACCGGGGCCGGCCAGCATGGGGATCGCCATGGGAAAGATCGATACGTCTTCGACCTCGGGCGTGGCCGCGACCCTTTCGGCGCGCTCCTCGCGCCGCTGGGTTC
>CAYOWF010000249.1:0-2356 GCA_964407585.1 uncultured Qipengyuania sp. | reverse complement strand
TGACGTAGAAGCTGGGCGTCTTCTCGTTATGGAACGGGCAGCAGGCCTTGAACTCGCGCCCCGCCTTGGTCAGCCGGACGGTACGGCCGATCACCGCGGAAAGCGTGGTCCGCATCCGCAATTCGTCCAGCCATTGGGGTGAGAGGGCCATCAGCCCTTCCTATAGCGAAGGGCCGCGAATCGCTAGTTCGCGCTTGCCGCCCCTGCCGCTTTTTCTTCTGCCGGGAACGGGCCCCTTGCCACCGCCTGATTGCCTTCGACTTCGAGCAGGTAGGCATCGGCTGGACCGGCAGGGGGCAGGGTCGACTGCCACCAGAAGGTGAGCGTCGTGCCGGGTGTCCAGCCATCGCCTTCGACCACGCGCCAGATCAGGCGGCCGTCGTCGACGGTGATCGAAATCGCGTCCTCGCCGCCCAGTGCATGGAGCGCCTGCGCGGTCGAATAGCCGACCGCTCGATTGAAGCCATGGGCCTTCTCGGTCGTGCGGAAGAGTGTCGGGGGATTTTCGACTACTTCCGGACCGGCACCGGTTTCGGCACCCGCATCGGCATCGCCCTCGGCCAGGGTGATGCGGTGAACGTAAGTGTAGATCGTGCCTTCGGGCATCTCGCCGGGCGTGCATTCGTCCGTACCCTGGGGACAGGCAACGAAGCTCACCATCTTGCCGACTTCGCGGTCGCCCGCGCTCAGCACGGCTTCGACCTCGGGGCCCTGCGGACCGACGATCTTCGCGCCGAGCGTCGACAGGTCGAGGTCGGCGGCTGCCAGGGTTCGCGGCTGGGCGACGGTCGGGGTTGGGGTCGGCGCCGGTTCGGGCTCGCCTTGCGAACAGCCGGCAAGCGCCAGCGGAACGATAAGCAGCAGCTTCCTCACGAAAGCGCCTCTTTCACGAGGCCGCTCGCCTTGGTCATGTCGAGCGTGGCGCCATGGCGGGCCTTCAGTTCTCCCATGACCTTGCCCATGTCCTTCATGCCTTCCGCACCCGTATCGGCCTTGATCTGCGCGATCGCCGCGCGGGTTTCCTCTTCGCTCATCTGCTTCGGCAGGAATTCTTCGATGACCGCCAATTCGGCCTTTTCCTTGTCGGCCAGTTCCTGGCGTCCTCCATCCTCGTACATGGCGATCGATTCGCGGCGTTGCTTGGCCATCTTCATGAGCACGTCGGTAACCAGCGCATCGTCTTCCGGCTTCTTGTCCGACGTACGCAATTCGATGTCGCGATCCTTGATCTTCGCCCCGATCAGGCGCAGCGCTGCCGTGCGCTCCTTATCCTTCGCCTTCATGGCGGTGACGGTTTCGGACTGGATTTTTTCGCGGAGCATTTCGCCTCATCTCGTCTAAGCTGTGGATGTTTCGCGTCTCATTTAGAACAAGCAGGCGTAAAGCCAAGTGTTCCGCCCAAACGCCGCTTGACGAGAATCGTTCGGCACCCTAGCGGCTGGGACTTAGCACACATCGCTGGAAACCCCTGACCCGGAGCGCCCATGGCCCTGTCCGCATTTACGCACGCGCAACCCAAAGGTGCGACGGGAGTCCTCGTCCTCGCAGACGGCACCTGTATCTGGGGCAAAGGCTTCGGGGCGACCGGCTCCGCCGTCGGGGAAGTGTGCTTCAACACTTCCATGACCGGCTATCAGGAGGTGATGACCGATCCCTCCTACGACAGCCAGATCGTGACCTTCACTTTCCCGCACATCGGCAATGTCGGTGCAAACGAGGAAGACGTGGAAAGCCGCGGCCTGGGAGCGGTCGGTTGCATCGTAAGGCAGGAAGTCACTCCGCATTCGAATTTCCGTGCGCGCGACGAATTCGTCGAATGGTGCGTGAAGCATGGCAAGATCGGACTGTCGGGCGTCGATACGCGTGCGCTGACCCGCAGGATCCGCGTGCAGGGAGCGCCCAATGCGGTCATTGCGCACAATCCGCGCGGCCAGTTCGACATGAAGGCGCTCAAGAAACAGGCCGCCGAATGGAGCGGACTGGAAGGCCTCGATCTCGTCCCCGGTGTGACCCGCGAGGCCAATGAAGACTGGAAGGGCGGGTTCTGGCAGCTGGGCACGGGCTATTCGCAGGCCGACAATGCCAAGCCGCACGTCGTCGCCATCGATTACGGTGCCAAGGACAACATCTTCCGCAACCTCGTGAAGGCGGGGGCGAAGGTGACGGTGGTGCCTGCGCGTACCGGCCTCGACGATATCCTCGCGCTCGAACCCGACGGTGTCTTCCTGTCGAACGGGCCGGGAGATCCGGCGGCGACGGGAGAATATGCGGTGCCGGTCATCAAGGGGCTGCTCGAACGCGACGTGCCGCTGTTCGGCATCTGCCTGGGTCACCAGATGCTCGGCCTTGCGGCGGG
>CAYOWF010000248.1:0-2376 GCA_964407585.1 uncultured Qipengyuania sp. | reverse complement strand
AATCGTCCGCGATCTGGAATGCGAGGCCGATATCGCGGGCATAGGCGCGCAGGTGCGCCCGACCTTCGGGCGCAACCTTGCCGAGGATTGCGCCCATCTCGACACTTGCTGCAAGCAAGGCACCGGTCTTGAGCTGTTGCAGACGCGTAATCTGGCGCAGATCGTATTCCTGCTCGTCGGAGACGATATCCATCATCTGCCCGCCAGCCATTCCGGTGTGACCGCTGGCACGGGCCAGCGTTGCCACCAATTCGGACCGGACGAAGGGATCGCTACTGGTTCCGGGCATGGTGAGGATATCGAAGGCAAGCGCATGGAGGCAATCGCCCGCGAGAACAGCGGTCGCTTCGTCATAGGCCTTGTGCAGGGTCGGTTTGCCGTGGCGCAGGTCGTCGTCGTCCATGCAGGGCAAATCGTCATGGATGAGCGAATAGGCATGGATCGACTCTACCGCACAGCCGGTTGCAACGGCCGCATCGCGGTCCACACCGAACAGTCTGGCCGTGGCGCAGACGAGCAGCGGGCGCACGCGCTTGCCCCCTCCGATGGCCGCATAACGCATCGCCTCCACCAGCCGCGCACGGGTATCTTCGGGTACGGGCAGGAAGGCATCGAATGCCGCATCGACATCCTGCTGCACCTGTTCGAATGCTTCGGCGAGCAGGTCGGGCATCGCACTCATCGCGTTCACGCTCAGCTGTCCGCGTCGAAGGGTACGGTGCCGGTGGGCTTGCCTTCGCCGTCGGAGACGATCTTGTCGATCTTCGCCTGCGCCGCATCGAGCCGTTTCTGGCACGCTTTGCGCAGTTCTTCGCCGCGTTCGTAGAGAGAAATGCTTTCATCCAGCGGAACTTCGCCGCTTTCCAGCCGGCGCACGGTAACTTCCAGCGCGCGCAAGGCTTCCTCGAAACTCATTTCGGCGATCGGTTTGTCTTGACCCTCTGTCATCGCAGGGGAGCATTGACGAGGCGCGGGCGTGCGGTCAAGAAGGCGAAAACAACGGGGAGCGGATATGACGTGGATTGTCGCCTTCATTGCGGCTGCCGTGGCGTTCGGCGCGCTCGATGCGCTGTGGCTCGGCTGGGCCGGACCCAATTTCTATCGACCGCGGCTGGGCGACCTGCTGGCAGACAGCTTCCGCATGGGGCCTGCCCTCGTTTTCTACGCAGCCTATATCGCCGCGATCGTATGGTTCGCGGTTCGCCCCGGACTGGCCAACGGATTGGGCGCGGCGGCGCTCAACGGGGCGCTCCTGGGCGCGATTTGCTATGCTACATACGACCTCACGAACCAGGCGACGCTTAGGCATTGGTCGACTACGGTGACGATCACCGACATCTGCTGGGGCGCTTTCGCAACCGCAATCGCCGCGTCCATCGCCACATTCGCAGCGGGCAAGCTGGCCTAAGGGAGAAGCACGCGATGTTCATCGGACACATGGCTCCGGCTTTCGCTGCGCGCGCCATAACCAACGAAGCGCCAAAGCTTGGTACGCTTTTCATAGCTGCGCAGTTGGTCGACATCGCCTTCTTCCTGTTCGTACTGGGCGGTGTCGAGCATATGCGGATGGTGCCAGGCATCACGGCCATGAATCCATTGGATCTTTACGACTATCCGCTTACCCACAGTTTGCTCGGCACGGCGGTTTGGGCGGCGGGCTTCGCGATCGTCGTCGCGATCGTCCTGCGCAACGCCGTGGCAGCGACCTGGGCCGCGCTGGTCGTGCTATCGCACTGGCTGCTCGACTGGGTCAGTCACCGCCCCGACCTGACGCTGGCCGGGACAGGCGAGAAGCTGGGTCTTGGCCTGTGGAATTACCCGGCAGCAGCCATCGCGGTCGAATTGGCCCTGTTCGGCCTCGCCTTCTGGTGGTGGTTGAATCGCACGAAGGGACCTTCGCTTCCGCCCATCATCCTCGCCATCGTTATGCTTGGGCTGCAGGCCTATGCCTGGTTCGGCCCTCAACCCGAAAATGCCGACGCCGGCTACCTTCTGCTCGGCCTCTTTGCATTCGGGCTGATGATCGCGCTGGCCTATTGGGTCGGATCGACCCGCTGGCACCGCAATGAAATGGGTCTCGCCGTCGCCAGCCCACCGATCTGACGCTCTGCCGTATTGCGCCTTTGCGCGGCGCCCGATAAGGGCGCGGGCCATGAGTGAAATCACCCCCGAAGTCGTCGAACAGCATGGCCTGAGTAGCGAGGAATACGAGCGCGTCCTGCACGCCCTCGGTCGCGAGCCCAACCTCGTGGAATTGGGCATCTTTTCGGTCATGTGGAGCGAACACTGCTCCTACAAGTCGAGCCGCCTGCACCTCAAGAAACTGCCAACCGAGGCACCTTGGGTGATTTGCGGCCCCGGCGAGAATGCCGGTGT
>CAYOWF010000247.1:0-2433 GCA_964407585.1 uncultured Qipengyuania sp. | reverse complement strand
GCCCGGCGGATGAAGGCGGCGCGCGTCATTGCGCCGACCGACCAGCCCGACAAGAGCCGCGCCTTCTTCGGTGCGCAAGTCACACTGGCGGACGAGGACGATACCGAGAAAACGATTACACTGGTCGGCGACGACGAGCAGGATGCAAGTGCGGGCCGGATCGGCTGGTCGAGTCCGCTCGCTCGGGCGCTGAAGGGCGCCAGCGTCGGCGATCTTCGCACCGTCCGCCTGCCGGGCGGCGACAAGGAGTGGGAAGTTGTGGCGATCGACTATGCGTAAGCTGATCCTCGCCGCCATGGCTGTCCCGGCCCTCGCGCTCCCCCTGTCGGCCAAAGACAGTCTCGGCGTGTTTTCCAGCTGGGCCGCCTTTCGCGATCCCTCGGTGCCGCGCTGCTACGCCATAGCCGAGGCAGAACCAGGCCGGAATTCGCGCGAGTTCGAACCCTATGCCACCATCGCCAGCTGGCCCGCCCGCCGGATCCGCGGCCAGGTTCACCTGCGCCTCTCGCGCGAATTGCGCGCCGAGAGCCGCGTCACGCTACGCATCGGCAGGGCCAGCTTCCGTCTCGCCCCCGGGAAAGCCGATGCATGGGCGCGCGATTCGGCGATGGACGTCGCCATTCTCGATGCTATCCGCAAGGCCGAAACTATGACGGTCTACGCCACCGACAACCGCGGGCGCCGTTTTTCCGACAGCTATCCGCTGGCAGGCGCCGCCACGGCGATCGACGCCGCCACCCTCGCCTGCGCGCGCCGCTGATACGAAAAAGCCGGGAGCGCAACAGCGCCCCCGGCTCTCGACTGTCGGTTTGAAGAACGGCTTAGAAGCGCACGCCGAATCCGGCCATGACCTGATGGCGGTCAAGGTCGATTTCGCCGAGCTCGACATCGGGCGCGTCGCCTTCGAAATCGAGTTCGGCATCGCTATAATTCGAATAGCGATATTCGACCTTGGCGAAGGTATTGCCACTCAGCGCATATTCCATACCTGCACCCACACGATAACCGTCGGCATCTACATCGGCTTCGAGTTCTGTCGTGCCGTCATCCCCGCGAAGGTTGTAGGTGGCATTAGTGTAGCCGCCCTTGGCATAAACGAGCAGGTCTTCCGCCGCCTTAACGCCGACGCGGGCACCGAGATACAGGTCACGACCCGTTTCGACGTTGCCGAGGCCGAATCCCTCGAAATCGCCATCTTCGAAATCAGTATCGGCGGTCGAGCCGGTATATTCGGCTTCGACGCCGAGGACTACGCCGCCGGCATCGATATCGTAGCCTGCGCCAACCCCGTAGTTGAGGCCTTCGATCGACTGATCGTTTTCAGACGCGGAATCGTCGTCGACGCTGCTGCCAGCCTTCGACACGTCGTAGCCGCCAAGAGCTTCGATGCGGAAGCCGTCGAAATTGTCGTCGTCCTGAGCCATTGCCGGGCTGGCAACGGCAAGCATCGAACCTGCGACCATAAGTGCTGCAGTGGTTTTCATCATGTAACTCCGTTTTGTTGTCCGCCGTCGATTTGCGACCGCGTGGACCTCAAGAACGGCACCCGAGCCGATCGAGTTTCATGAACATTGCACAACAGAAAATTGTGTTTTTTTAGTCACATAAACCGCGACGAGCAGAATTCTTCGAGCGACGAATGACGGGACCCGAAATTGCGCGACGAAACGAAGGGCCTTTTCGACGAACGCAAGGAACGCAATATCTCCGGACGAATTGTTGCGCGCTCGCGCAGGCACTTTCATTCGCGCCGCTTCGCGCCTATATGCGCGGCTCCCATGGCAGATACGAACCTGATGAGCATTCCCGGGCAGGTGGACCCGGTTCCCGTCGCGCGTGACATCACGCCGCGCGAAGATGGCCGCGTGGACCTGATCGGATTGCCGCGCGACCGCATTCGCGAATTGTTCGAAGATGCGGGCCTCGAACCGAAGCAGGCGAAGCTGCGCGCCAAGCAGGTCTTCCACTGGCTCTACCACCGCGGCGTCATCGAATTCGCCGATATGACCGACATTTCGAAGACCATGCGCCCCTGGCTGACGGAACGGTTCGTGATCGGCCGCCCCGAAGTGGTCGAAGCCCAGCATTCCACCGACGGTACGCGCAAGTGGCTGCTCAAGACCGCCGACGGTCACGAATTCGAAATGGTCTTCATTCCCGATGCCGATCGCGGGACGCTGTGCGTGTCGAGCCAGGTCGGCTGCACGCTAAACTGCCGTTTCTGCCATACCGGCACGATGAAGCTGGTACGCAATTTGACGCCCGGCGAGATCGTCGGCCAGGTCATGCTCGCCCGCGATGCGCTGGGCGAATGGCCCAAGGGTTCGATGGCCGGTCTCGACGAGGCCGAAGACGCGGGACATTACAGCTCGGACGGCCGCCTGCTCACCAATATCGTGATGATGGGCATGGGCGAACCGCTCTACAATTTCG
>CAYOWF010000246.1:0-2458 GCA_964407585.1 uncultured Qipengyuania sp. | reverse complement strand
GAATATGACGAGCACGAAGGCGTGATGAAGAAATGCACGCTGTGCGTCGACAAGATATACAACGAGAACCTGCCCGAAGAGAGCCGTGTTCCGGCCTGCGTATCGACTTGCCCGGCGGGCGCGCGCAGCTTCGGCGATCTGGGAGATCCGGACAGCGAGGTATCGAAACTGGTCGCTGCGCGCGGCGGCTACGACCTCATGCCGGAGCAGGGGACCAGGCCGGTCAACAAATACCTGCCCCCGCGGCCGCGCCAGGACGGCAGGGCGGGCGACAAGGCGCCGCGCATGCTCGCTTCCACCCATGACAGCACCGAGGGCGCAGGGCTGATCGCGCGCTGGGTCGACAAGATACTTTCTTAGGGATCGACACAGATGCATCCGGCGCAATCCGTCATCTTCTTCACCACCGCAAGCGGCGCGGGGTACGGCATGATGATCTGGCTGGCAGCGCTCGCGGCATTCGGCCTGCTGCCGCAGGAGCCGCTGTTGGGCCTGACGGTTTTCGGCTTCGCCTTCGCGCTGATCGTCGGCGGCTTGCTGTCCTCGACCTTCCACCTCGGCCATCCCGAACGCGCGTGGCGGGCTATGTCGCAGTGGCGCACGAGCTGGCTGAGCCGCGAAGGATTGGCTGCGGTGATCGCCTTCATCCCCCTCGGCCTGTTCGCACTGATCGCAGTCTTCGGCGTTGCCGACATGCCGCTTGGCGCAGCCTTCGGCCTGGTCGGTGCGGCGCTGAGCGTGCTGACGCTGTACTGCACCTCGATGATCTATGCCTCGCTGCGGACCATACCGGCGTGGCATAATCCCTGGACCGTGGCCGGCTATCTCGTTCTGGGACCGATGAACGGCGCACTGGTGCTGACGGTGCTGTTCTTCCTGTTCGGGCAGGAGGGCCTTGGCGCCATGACCCTGATCCTTTCGGTGACGATGCTGCCGATCGGCCTCATGGTGAAACTGTCCTACTGGAACCGTATCGACACTGCCGAACCGGTAAGCACCGCGGGGACGGCGACAGGGCTCGGCCATCTCGGCAAGGTCGAGATGACCGGCAGTCCGCACGACAGCGACAATTATTTGCTGCGCGAAATGGGCTTCCGCATCGCCCGCAAACATGCCGGCAAGCTGCGCCGGATCGCCGTGGTGCTCGGCTTCCTCGTGCCTTTCGCCTGTCTGGCGTTGGCCATGTTCCTCACCGGGAACGGCCTTTTGCTGCTCCTGTCGGTTATCGCCCTCCTGGCAGGGCAAGCGGGCATTCTCACCGAGCGCTGGCTGTTCTTCGCCGAGGCGAAGCACGCGGTGACGCTCTATTATGGCGAGCAGGCGGTCTGATATGCTGGTCGCCATCCTGGCAGGTGGCGAAGGCCGACGCATAGGAGGCGGAAAGCCGCAGCGGCTGCTGGGTGGGCGGACCCTGCTGCAGCGGGCGATCGACCTGTCACGGTCATGGGGCAAGGATTGCGTCGTGCTGGCGCGTGGCGAAGTCGAAGCGGACTGTCCGACTTTATGCGATCGTGATGATCTGGAAGGGCCGCTTGCCGGTCTCGCCGCTGCGCTGGACGAGGCGCGAGCCCGACAGAAGGACTGCATCCTGCTGCTCGCCTGCGACATGCCTTTCTTGCCGGGCGACGTGCCCGAACGTCTCGGCTGGGTCGTTGATGGCGGTGCGAACTGTGCGATGGTTCGCAGCGGCGGTCGCGATATTCCCGTTTGCTCGATGTGGAACGTCGAAGCGCTCTCGCGTGCGCTGCCACCCTACCTCGAAGGAGGCGACCGCTCGCTGTTCGGGCTGGCGAATGCGCTCGGCTATGTGAGGGTGGAATGGGATGCGAACGGTGAGGATCCGTTCTTCAATATCAATACGCCCGAAGATCTCGCCGAGGCCGAATCCCGCCTCGCCTGACTGCCAAATCGGTTGCAACCCGCGCACCGTTTCGCTTTGGTGCGTGCGAAGAGAATTCAGGGAGAGAGTGATGAGCAACGGACCGCTGAGCGGCCTTCGCGTGGTCGAATTCCAGGGTATCGGGCCGGGACCGCATGTCGCCATGCTGCTCGCCGATCTGGGGGCCGAAGTCGTGCGGATCGAACGGCCCGGCCACCGGCCGATGAATCCGGTGGTGGAGCGCGGGCGCAACCGTGCGGCGGTCGACCTAAAGAGCGACGAGGGACAGGCTTTCGTGAAGAAGGCGCTGACCCATGCCGACGTGCTGGTGGAAGGCTTCCGACCGGGCGTGATGGAACGGCTCGGCCTCGGACCCGAAGAAATCCTCTCGCTCAATCCGCGCCTCGTCTATGCGCGCATGACCGGCTGGGGACAGGACGGCCCTCTCGCTCAGGCGGCAGGGCATGATTTGAATTACATCGCCATCACCGGCGCGCTCGATTCGATCGGGGCGAAGGGCGAATTGCCGATCCCGCCGCAAAACCTCGTCGGGGATTTCGGCGGTGGCTCGATGTATTG
>CAYOWF010000245.1:0-2489 GCA_964407585.1 uncultured Qipengyuania sp. | reverse complement strand
TCTTATTCCCGAATTGTTGCGACAATTCGCCTTCGGGCCGATTGAACTGGTTGGCCCGCACGGATAGGCTGAATTGGCCGGACAGAGGGATTTTCAGGGGTTTCGAGGCATGGCACGGCGGCGCCAGTCAGTAACGATCAAACATGTGGCGGCCGATGCAGGGGTTTCCCTGCAGACGGTCAGCCGCGTGATCAACAACGAGCCCAATGTCCGGCCGGCGATGCAGGAACGGGTGCAGGCGAGCATCGACAAGCTCGGCTACGTTCCCTCGATCGCGGCCCAGCGGATGAGCGGCTCACGGTCCTACCTGATCCTCGCGATCAACGACCGCGACATGACCATCGCCGACTGGCGCGCGCGCGAAGGCCGTGACTGGGTCGACCAGATGCTGCTGGGCGGGATGCTTACCTGTGCGGAGCATGGATATCGCATGCTCATCGAACTGGTCGATACGCATACCGATCATGTCGAGCGCGAGCTGAGTGCTGCCATTGCGGCACTGCAGCCCGATGGCGTGATCCTGACACCGCCCCATTCGGAGAATCCGCTGATCACCGGCCTGCTGGGCGAACGAGGCATTCCCTTCGCCCGGATCGGGACGACCCAGGAAGGCCCGGGTTTCGCAATTACGATGGGCGACCGCTTCAACGCCTGCCTCGCGACCGATCACCTGATCGAACTCGGCCACGAACGTATCGGCTTTATTGCCGGCCCGGAGGATTTCAGCCTGTCGAACCGCCGTATCGCCGGCTGGGAGCAGGCGATGGACGACGCCGGCCTGGCGCGCGAGGGGCTTTGCCGCCGGGGCGATTTCGGCTTCGACAGCGGGACAAGGGCCGCAACCGAGCTGCTCGACCTCGACACGCCGCCGACGGCCATAATCGCCAGCAGCGACCAGATGGCGCTCGCCACACTCGAAGTCGCGCGCAAGCGCGGGTTGAAGGTGCCGCAAGACCTGTCGCTGGTCAGCTTCGACAATTCGCCCATCGTGCGGTTTACCCAGCCGCCACTGACGGCCGTCGACCAGCCGATCGCCGCGACCATATCGCGCGCGGTCGAAATGCTTATCGAGGCACGCACGGCCAAGCCCACCGAAGGCGTCATATCGGTTCATGGCGAACTTGTCGTACGCGGCTCGACCGCCCGCGTTCCGGACAATGGAAAGGGCTGAGCCGGGCAATCCGCAGCGCCAGTCGCTGCAATTCCTGTGGCTTTATGCGTTGGCCGTAGCAGGTGGCGCGGTATCCTATGTCCCGTTCCTGACCCTGCTGCTGCCGCTGCGAGCGCAGGAGATGGCGGGCACCGCCACGATCGACCTGCTCGCCTATGTCGCATTCGCCGGGGCCATCGCCGCCAGCCTGGGCAATATCGCCTTCGGCTGGGCGAGCGACCGCACGCATTCGCGGCGCCCGTGGATCTTCGCAGGGCTGCTCCTCTCCTGCATATTGCTGGTGAGCGTGCGCACGGTGGACGAGCCTGTGCACCTCGTCGGGCTCATCGTACTGTGGCAGCTGGGGCTGAACATGATGCTCGGCCCGCTCGCTGCCTGGGCGGGCGACGTCGTTCCCGACGAACAGAAAGGCCTCCTCGGTGGCCTGCTGTCATTCGCACCGGCACTCGGAGCCGCATCGGGCGCGCTGGTGACGATCCCGGGACTGGCAGATGCCGACGGACGATTGCTGCTCGTCGCAGGTCTCGTTGCAGCAATGGTTCTGCCGGTACTCCTCTTCGGAAGGCCCCGCCCCATGCCCCACCTCATGGCATCGGAAGGACAGGAGGTCGCGCACCAGCGCCGATTCAAGCGCAGCGCGGTCGCGCGGATGTGGCTCGCGCGGCTCCTGGTCCAGATCGCCGAAGCGGCGCTTTTCGCCTATCTGCTTATCTGGTTCACCCGCATCGAGCCGGGCTTTACCGATAACGACACGGCGCGAATCTTCGCCATCGTCCTGATCCTTTCGGTTCCCGCCACGCTGCTTGCCGGGCGCTGGTCCGACAGGCGCGATCGCCCAATCCTACCGCTGGTCCTGGGTGCGGGAATCGGGACGTTCGGCCTCGCCCTTATGGCGCTTGCCGACGATCTGGGGGGAGCCATCGCGGGTTATGTGGTCTTCGGCCTATCGACCAGCGTCTTCCTTGCGCTGCATTCGAGCCAGACCCTGCGTGTCCTGCCCAAGCCCGAGATGCGCGGCAGAGACCTGGGCATCTTCAACCTGACCAACACCGTGCCGAGCCTCGTCATGCCGTGGCTCACTCTCGGGCTGGTGCCGTTCTTCGGCTTCTCGGGCCTGTTCACCGTGCTGGCCGTTCTGGCCGCGCTGGCAACACTCCTGTTGCTAACGATGCCGCGCTCCAACTAGCCGCTTGATTTTACCCTTGGTGCATGGCAGTCCTCTCAATTGAGAACGTTCTCAACACAATCGAGAACGCAGAGGGATGATGGATATGAAAGCTGTTTGGTTGGCTTCGGGCGCGGCACTCGCCCTGGCAGG
>CAYOWF010000244.1:0-2508 GCA_964407585.1 uncultured Qipengyuania sp. | reverse complement strand
ACGTGGCGGACGAGATCGTCCATCCGCACTCCGGTCTCGCGCCATTCGGCGATCAGCGGCTTGCGGAACAGCCAGATGCGTGCGGGCATGCGGTGGCTCTGCCAGATCGAGCGATCGGGCAGGGCTTCGCCCTCGTAGAGGCCGCTCAGTTCCCATTTGTCGGAAAGCTCGACCGCGGCGAGTTGTTCGGGCGTGGCGAAATCCTCCACCCGCATCACGATCTCGCCCATTTGGGCGCGAAAATGGTCTGGCAGGGTATCGACGACGCGTTCGGCCATCGTCTGCATCTGCTCGCGCGTCGGGCCCTGGCGGTCATGCATCATGCTTCTCGATATGCAACTGCGCCTGCACCACTTCAAGATGGGTGGAACCCCGGTTGATCCTGCCTGTTCTCAAAGACAAAGGAGAAAACCCGAAATGGCCGATACGAAAGAGATCTTCGACCGACTCAAGCAGGATCACGACCGGCATCGCGAGCTGCTGGACAAAATTCTGCAGACCAGCGGCGAGACCGGCGAGCGCAAGGAACTCTTCGCTGAACTGACCCGGGAACTGAAGGGTCATGCCGCCGCAGAGGAGCAGGCGCTCTATTCGACGATGATGAGAAAGCCGCCGACCACCGACGAGACGCGCCATTCGGTTGCCGAACATCACGAGTTGGACGAAGCGCTGAATGACCTGGCGGCCACCGATATGTCTGAAGGAGGCTGGCTCACCAAGTTCAAGACCTTCGACCACGATTACCGCCATCACATCGAAGAGGAAGAGGACGAGCATTTCCCCGATTTCGCCCAGTACCTAACGGATAAGGACATGGAGCACATGCGCTCGGTCTTCGAACGGCGAAAAGAGGAGGAGAAGTCCGAAGCCGAGATTACGCCGGAGAAGAAAGAGGAAGCCAAGGAATAGGCATGATCGACGAGGGGGGCTCAACCGCACAGGACGACGACAAGCCCGATCCGGAGCGCATTTCGCGCCTGGATGCAGGCGAGTCCGACCGTGTATGGCGCTATGCCAGGGTCGAACGCGCGGCCGTGCTCATCGATGCGGCGAACTATTTTTCCGCCATGCAGGCTGCGATGCTTAAAGCGAAGCATCGGATATTCCTCATCGGCTGGGATTTCGACACGCGCATCCATCTCGCCGACGGGCGGCACTGGTGGCAGCGCAGCTACAAGGATAAATACCCCGCTCGCCTCGGGAGCTTCATCGGCTGGCTGGTTCGGCATCGCCCGACGCTGGAAGTCCGCATCCTCAAGTGGAGCTTCGGCGTTTTCAAATTCGTGGTGCGCGGTTCCATGTGGTGGGACCTTCTGCGCTGGGTCCGCCACCGGCGGATCGACTTCAAGTTCGACAGCGCCCATCCCACCGGCTGCAGCCATCACCAGAAGATCGCGGTGCTCGACAACCGGCTGGCGGTATGCGGGGGCATCGACATGACGGTGAAGCGCTGGGACACGCGCGAGCACAAGGAAGAGGACGACCGCCGCAAGACGCCGAACGGTAGCGAATACGGCCCCTGGCACGATGCCACGATGATGATGGAAGGTGAGGTCGCCGGCGCGTTGAGCGACCTCGGTCGCGACCGCTGGATACGCGCGGGCGGCACGCCGCTGCTCCCGATCCAGCCGCGCAAGGACAGCCTGTGGCCGGAAGGGCTGCAAGCCGATTTCGAAAATGTCGAAATCGGCATAGCCCGGACCCGGGCCGCCTATCGCGACTGGGACAAGGTCGACGAGATCGAACACCTCTTCGTCGAGCACATCCGGCGCGCCAAGTCGTTCATCTATGCCGAAAGCCAGTATTTCGCCTCACGCGCGATCTGCGAGGTCATTTGCGAGAGGCTGGCAGAGGACGATCCGCCGGAAATCGTCATCGTGCATCCGCGCAATGCCGATGGCTGGCTCGAGCAGCAGGCGATGGACCATGCGCGCGCCGAACTGGTGCGTTGCATAGAAGAGGCCGACAAGAAAGGCCGCTTCAGCATCTGGACGCCCATTACCGGCACCACCCCGATCTACGTCCATGCCAAGATCATGATTGTCGACGACCGGATATTCCGCATCGGGTCGGCCAATATGAACAACCGATCGATGGGGCTCGACAGCGAATGCGACGTGTTCGTGGATTGCGATCGCGAGGGCAATGAACACGCCTGCGATGCCATAAGGCGCATTCGCCTTTCGCTCCTCGCCGAACATTGCGGGATCGACGAGGACCGGATCGCGGAAGAACTGGACCAGCATGAAACGATGGCGGAGGTGATCGACCATTCGATCACCGAAGGGGGCCGCAACCTCCTGCGCTATCATCCGCCCGACCTCAACGATGCCGAAGAAGCGGTTGCCCAAAGCGGCATGCTCGACCCGGAAGAGCCGGAAGACATGTTCGAGCCGTTTGCAAAGGGCGGGCTTTTCCGCAAGGGAAGCCGACTTACGCGCCTGCGCGAGAAGTTCAGAAGGAAGAACGGCAAGTGAGCAGCCTGGTAGGACCCGACGAAGACGATCC
>CAYOWF010000243.1:0-2531 GCA_964407585.1 uncultured Qipengyuania sp. | reverse complement strand
CACCTGCGCGCCTATGCCCGCGATATCGGCCTCGCATTCCAGATCGCGGACGATTTGCTCGATGTCGAAGGCGACGAAGCCAAGGCCGGGAAGGCCCTGCGCAAGGACGAGGGGCAGGGCAAGCAGACCTTCGTAACGCTCATGGGCCGCGAACCTGCACGTGCGCAGGCGGAAATGCTGGTCGAACAGGCGGGCAAGCATCTTTCTGGCTATGGTGAAGATGCGCGCGTATTGGTCGACCTTGCGCATTTCGTGGTGAAAAGGGACCATTGATGGCTGAACGCATCGGGATATATCCGGGGACATTCGACCCTATCACGCTCGGTCATGCCGATATCATCCGGCGCGGCAGCAAGCTGGTCGACAAGCTGATCGTCGGTGTGACCACCAACCCGTCCAAGAACCCCATGTTCTCCACCGAAGAACGCTTCGCCATGGTAGAGCGCGAGATAAACGCGATGGGGATCGACAATGTGGCGGTCGAAGGGTTCAACGCCCTGCTGGTCAAGTTCGCGCAAAAGATGGGTGCCAATGTCCTGATCCGGGGCCTTCGCGCCGTTGCGGATTTCGAATACGAGTACCAGATGGCGGGTATGAACCAGCAGCTCGACGACGATATCGAGACCGTGTTCCTCATGGCGGATGTCTCGCTTCAGCCCATCGCTTCCAAGCTGGTCAAGGAAATCGCCCTGTTCGGTGGCGACATCGCGCCCTTCGTCAGCAAGCCCGTCTGCGAGGACGTGATCGCGCGGGTGGAGGAGAAGGGGCGTCTCGGGGATTACTAGACCCCGGAGGCAATCCATTCATTGAACCGACAGCGCCGCGCCGCTAGGGCGTGGCACATACAGGACATTTCGACGGAAATATGATGCTCAAGTCTTCGCTTGCCCTTGCCGCCACCGCCCTTGTGGCGATTGCTCCGATTGCTGCAAATGCGCAGGAAGCCGAGGCCGAAACCGCCTCCTCCTTCACTTATGCGCCGATCAACTACAATCTCAACGAAGATCGCGAGAACATCCTGTTCCTCGACCTTTCGAATGGCGAACGGGTCGGCATCCGCCTGATGCCCGCATGGGCCCCCAACCATGTCGAGCGTATCAAGACGCTTGCGCGGCAGGGCTTCTACGACGGCGTCATCTTTCACCGCGTAATCGAAGGCTTCATGGCCCAGACCGGCGATCCGACCGGCACCGGCCAGGGCGGCAGCGAGCTTCCCGACCTTGCGGAAGAGTTCAACCCGATGCCGCATATCCGCGGTTCGCTCTCGATGGCGCGCGCCGCCAGCGAAGACAGTGCGAACAGCCAGTTCTTCATCGTGTTCTATCCGCGCTTCAGCCTCGACAAGAAATACACCAATTTCGGTCGTGTGATTTCGAACATGGCTGCAGTCGATGCGATCAATCGCGGCGAACCGCCTGCGAACCCGACGCGCATCTTGCAGGCCTCCCTCGCTTCGGAGAACAAGCCGGTTCCGGCCCCGATGCCCGCGCCTGCGCCCGCCATCATGGGCGAAGAAGAAGTTACCCTCGACGACTTGAATTCCTAGGGTAAAAGCCGAGCCTCTGGATAAGGCTGGGGTCTCGCCTGGATTGACGCTAGGTGACATGGAGATCCCGCACTCGCGGGAAACCTCAAAGGGCTTAGATGCGCGTCGACCTTTTCGATTTCGAGCTTCCCAACGAACGTATAGCTCTCCGGCCGGCGCGGCCCCGAGATGCCGCGCGCATGCTGCTGGTTTGCGGGGACGAGCCGCTGGCCGACAAGCATGTCCGGGACCTGCCCAGCTTGCTCGAGCCAGGCGATGTACTCGTATTCAACGACACCCGCGTCATTCCCGCCCAGCTTGAAGGTCGCCGTGGCGAGGCGAAGATCGGGGCGACGCTGCACAAGCGTATCGACCTGCGGCGTTGGCAGGCCTTCGTGCGCAATGCCAAGCGCTTGCGGATCGGCGATGTGGCCGAATTCGGTGGCGGGGTCACGGCCATTGCGGAAGAGCGGCTCGAAGACGGCAGTTTCGTTTTGTTCTTCGAGGGCGAAGAACCGGTCGAAGTTCTGCTCGATCGCGCCGGCACGATGCCCCTCCCGCCCTATATCGCTGGCAAGCGCGCCACCGATGAGCAGGATCGCGAAGACTACCAGACCATGTTTGCGCGCGAGGATGGCGCGGTGGCCGCACCGACCGCAGCGCTGCATTTCACCGACCGACTGATGGCGGACCTCGCCGATCGGGACATCGCGACCGAAACGCTTACGCTCCATGTCGGTGCGGGTACCTTCCTTCCCGTTAAGGCAGACGACACGGACCAGCACAAGATGCATTCCGAATGGGGGCGCATCGAACAGGACACCGCCGACCGTCTCAACGCCGCACGTGCGAATGGCGGACGCATAATCGCGGTCGGCACCACCAGCCTGCGGCTGCTGGAGAGTGCAACGGGCGAGGACAGGGTAATCCGGCCCTTCGCGGGCGACACCGACATCTTCATCACCCCGGGCTACACCTTCCGCGCCATCGACGGGTTGATGACCAA
>CAYOWF010000242.1:0-2562 GCA_964407585.1 uncultured Qipengyuania sp. | reverse complement strand
GATTTCCGGCGGGGATACGGAAATGCTTTCTGGAGGCGTCAGCTACTGCTTCGTCTGCTTACCACCCCAATTTCGGTCCTATCAGATACTGACCAAGTTGTCCGATGGCTGACATTCCAGACGGTAGATCACATCACCCATGCCGCTCCCGGCGCACTTCTCTCTGCCCGATATCGCGGCGGCAGAAGCCGTCGGCGAAGTCGATGGCGTCTACTGCGGCATAGGCATTGGCCTTCGCTTCGGTGGCGGTTGAGCCCTTGGCGGTTACATTGAGGACGCGGCCGCCGCTGGCGACCAAACCCCCGTCCACCAGCTTCGTCCCGGCATGGAAGACCTTGGCGCCGCCCGCCTCGGCTTCGCCAAGGTCGATGCTTCCACCCTTCTTCGGCGTACCGGGATAGCCCTCGGCCGCCATCACCACGGTCAGCGCGAAATCGTCGCTCATCTTCGGAGCCTCGATCTCGCCCAGCCGCCTTTCGGCGCAGGCCAGCATCAGCTCGACGAGGTCGCTTTCGAGGCGCATCATCAGCACCTGGCATTCGGGATCGCCGAAGCGGACGTTGTATTCGATCAGCTGCGGACCGTCCTTGGTCAGCATCAGCCCGGCATAGAGCACGCCCGAATAGGGCATGCCTTCCTCGCGCATGGTGCGCACGGTCGGCTCGATGATCTCCTTCATCGCTCGGTCGCGCAGGGCGTCGGTCAGCACCGGGGCCGGCGAATAGGCGCCCATGCCGCCGGTATTGGGCCCTTCGTCGCCATCGCCGACGCGCTTGTGATCCTGCGCGCTGGCGAGCGGGACGATCGTCTCGCCGTCGGTCAGCGCGAAGAAGCTCGCTTCCTCGCCGGTCAGGAACTGCTCGATCACGACTTCCGAGCCGGCGCTGCCGAATTTGCCCTCGAACATTTCCGACAGGGCTTCCTGCGCCTCTTCGCGCGTCTCGGCGATCACCACGCCCTTGCCCGCCGCCAGCCCGTCGGCCTTGAGGACGAAGGGCGCGTCGAATTTCTTCAGCGCGCCCCATGCCGCCTCCAGCGAGGTGCAGCGGATATATTTGGCCGTGGGGATATTGGCGCGCTCGCACAGATCCTTGGTAAAGCCCTTGCTGCCTTCGAGCTGTGCGGCGGCCCTCGACGGGCCGAAGCTGAGGATGCCTGCGTCCCGGAGACTGTCGGCAAGACCTTCGACCAGCGGGCCTTCGGGGCCGATGACCACGAGCCCGATCGAATTTTCCTCGCAGAACTTGACCATTGCCGGATGGTCGCTGCTATCGAGCGCGACGCATTCGGCGCATTCTTCCATGCCGGGGTTGCCGGGGCTCGCCCACAGCTTGTCGCATTCGGGCGATTGCGCCAGTTTCCACGCCAGCGCATGTTCGCGACCGCCGCTGCCGAGCAAAAGGATATTCATGGCCGGAAATTTCCCATCGGATGAAGAAGCAGAAGGCTTGGTAGCGAGGTCGCGCGCCGGCGACAACGCCGAGCCGCTGTCGATCAGTGAAATCTCGAATATCCTCAAGCGCACTGTGGAAGACCGGTTCGGCTTCGTCCGGCTGCGGGGCGAACTGTCGGGCGTCAAACGCGCGGCCTCGGGCCATCTCTATGCCAGCCTCAAAGACGAGAAGGCGGTGATCGACGCGGTCATGTGGCGCGGAAACACGCAGCGGCTGCCGTTCCAGCCGGAGGACGGGCTGGAAGTGGTCGCCAGCGGCAAGCTCACCACCTATCCGGGCCGCTCCAAATACCAGATCGTGGTCGAACGGATGGAACTGGCGGGCGAGGGGGCCTTGCTGGCGCTGCTGGAAAAGACCCGCGCCAGGCTCGCTGCCGAAGGACTGTTCGACGAGGGCCGCAAGCGCGCCCTGCCTTTCCTGCCGCGCACCATCGGCGTGGTGACTTCGCCCACCGGCGCGGTGATCCGCGACATCCTCCACCGGCTGGCGGACCGTTTCCCCAGCCGTGTAGTCGTGTGGCCTGTGCTGGTGCAGGGCCAGGGTGCGGCAGGCCAGGTCGCCGGCGCGGTACGCCGGTTTTCGCAGATGCCGGAAGGCCATCCCGACCGGCCCGACCTGCTCATCGTGGCGCGCGGGGGTGGCTCGATCGAGGACCTGTGGAGCTTCAACGAGGAAGAGGTGGTCCGCGCCATCGCCGAGTGCCCGATTCCCACGATCAGCGCGGTGGGCCACGAGACCGATACGACGCTGGCCGATTTCGCCGCCGACCGCCGTGCGCCCACGCCTACTGCGGCGGCGGAGATTGCTGTGCCCGTTCGGGCCGAACTGGCTGCCACTTTGGCCGATTTCGGAGCGCGCAAGAAACGTGCGATCCTGCGCCCGGTGCAATTGGGCCGCGAGCGGCTGGAAGCGCGCGCCGACCGCCTGCCATCGCCCGAAGCCTTGCTCCAGCCGCAGGGTCAGCGCCTCGACGATCTGGCGACGCGGCTGGGTCACGGGCTTCGCGAACGGGCCGCGCAAGCGCGCGAACGGCTGCAATCGGACCGTGCGCGTCTCAATGCGCCGTTGCTCAGGAGCCGGGTCGCACAGGCGCAGGAGCGGCTTTCGG
>CAYOWF010000241.1:0-2566 GCA_964407585.1 uncultured Qipengyuania sp. | reverse complement strand
GCCAGCACCAGCCGCGCGCCGACCCATGCGGTGAGCAGGGCCGTGCCCCAGCGTATCCAGCGCTGCGGGAAGAACCTCAGCGCCAGCAGGCTGCCGATCTGTCCGCCGATCGCGACAGCCAGGATCAGCGGCAGGCCGAAATCCATGGCTGCCAGCAGGCGCCCCTCCCCGCCCTTGATGACGTGCCCCGCGATGCCGAACAGCGAGTTCACGAGGATGAACAGGCTTGCCGTCGCCGCGATGGCCCGCGCCTCGTTCCAGCGAGCCAGGTGAAGCAAGGGGGCGAGGAAGATCCCTCCGCCGATGCCCACCAAGCCCGCGAGGTAACCCAAAGGCGCGGCGACGACGGGCATGAAGCGAGCAAGTCGATGCGGCTCTCCTTCGGCCTGCGACACGGGCAACAGCATCGTCGTGGCTGTAAAGAGGAGGCTCGCCCCCAGCACCGCGAGGAAGGACTCTTTTGCGATCGGTGTCAGCCCCCCGAGCATGGCGGCCGGGGCGGCAACGGCGGTAAGCAGCAGGGCGCTGCGCCACGGCGTCACCCCGGCACGTGCGAAGCGCACCGTGCTGCCAGCGACGACGACGATATTGCAGCACAGTGCAATGAGCGGGAGCAGGCGATAGTCCACTCCCGCAAGCGCCAGCAGGGCATTGTATGTCGAGCCGCCGCCGAAACCCACGCTCGCATAGAGCAGCGCGGTGACGAAAAAGGCGGCGGCAAGCCAGATCATACCGCGCTCAAGTAGCGCGAAGCGCGGTAGCGCAGCAAGAACACGCTCAAGTAGCGCGAAGCGCGATAGCGCAGCGCGAACAAGCCCAAGCTTCGCGCATTACGCCTTGGCGCGGATCGCCCCGTGGCAATGCTTGTACTTGTTGCCCGATCCGCAGGGACACGGCTCGTTGCGGCTGATCTCCATACCTTCGTAGGGATTTTCGCTCGCCGAACCTCCCGGACCGGCTGCAGCGCGGGCACTGCCTGCCAAGGCACCGAATAGCGCGGCACGGCTTTCCGAACCATCGCCATCGTCCGAATTGTCGAGCCCGGTGAGCGGGTCGATATGCCCGGTCAGGAAATCGGGCAGGTCGGGCAGTTCAACCCGCGGCAGCGGGGCCGGCTCGGCCAGTTCGATCCGCAGCAGTTTCGACGTCACGTCCTCGCGCAGCTTGTCGAGCATGCTTTCGAACAGGGCGAAGGCTTCCTGCTTGTATTCGTTGAGCGGCTGCTTCTGCGCATGGGCGCGAAGGCCCACGACTTGGCGCAGCGCATCCAGCGTGGCGAGATGCTCCTTCCACTGATGGTCGAGTTCCTGCAGCAGCAGGCTCTTTTCGATACGGCGCCAGATACCGGCATCGGCCTTGGCGATCTTCTCGTCCATCCGGCGGTCGGCTTCCTCGCGGATGCGTTCCTCGATGAGTTCGGGTTCGATGGCTTCTTCCTCGAGCCAATCTTCCATCGGGAAGGACATGCCGAAGACGTCGGAGACCCGCGTCTTGAGGCCCTCGATATCCCATTGTTCGGGATAGGATCCCGGAGGGCAGCTTTCGGCGACCATGGCGTTGATGGCATCGTGACGCATGTCGACGACCACATCGTCCACCGACTCGCTATCCATGATTTCCGCGCGCTGTTCATAGATGACCTTGCGCTGGTCGTTCATGACGTCGTCGTACTGGACGACCTGCTTGCGGATTTCGTAATTGCGCGCCTCGACCTTCTTCTGCGCGGTCTCGATGGCCTTCGAAAGCCATTTTGAACCGATCGCCTCGCCATCCTGCAGGTTCGAATTCATCATTCGGGCGAACAAGGTGTCCGGTCCGAAGATACGCAGCAGGTCGTCTTCGAGGCAGAGGTAGAACCGGCTGAGGCCGGGGTCGCCCTGACGCCCCGAACGGCCGCGCAACTGGTTGTCGATACGGCGGCTTTCGTGCCGTTCGGTGGCGAGCACGAACAATCCGCCCGCTTCGAGCACCTTCTGCTTCTCGGCTTCGACTTCGGCCTTGATCCGGCCGATTTCCATGTCCTTCTTGGGACCGTCTTCCATTTCGGCGAGCTCGTCTTCGATCCGGAATTCCAGATTGCCGCCAAGCTGGATGTCGGTACCGCGGCCGGCCATGTTGGTGGCGATAGTCACGGCACCAATACGGCCCGCCTGCGCCACGATATGCGCCTCGCGTTCGTGCTGGCGGGCGTTGAGGACTTCATGCGCCACGCCTTCCTTGTCGAGGAAGCTGGAGAGAAGTTCGCTCTTCTCGATCGAGACGGTGCCGACGAGGACCGGCTGGCCGATTTCGTTCTTCTCCTTGATCGCCTTGGCGATTGCCTGGAACTTGTCCTGCGTGTTCTTGTAGAACTCGTCTTCCTCGTCGATGCGCTGGACGGGTACGTTGGTCGGGATCTCGACCACGTTCATCTTGTAGATGTCCCAGAATTCCGCCGCTTCGGTGGCGGCGGTGCCGGTCATGCCCGAGAGCTTGGGATACATGCGGAAATAGTTCTGGAAGGTGATCGAGGCGAGCGTCTGGTTCTCCGGCTCGATCTTGACGCCTTCCTTGGCTTCGACCGCCT
>CAYOWF010000240.1:0-2631 GCA_964407585.1 uncultured Qipengyuania sp. | reverse complement strand
TTGAATTCGAGTTCCTGCCCTTCGGCAAGACCTTCGAGGCCGGCCCGTTCGACTGCGCTGATGTGGACGAAGATGTCTTCGCCGCCGGTTTCCTGCTGGATGAAGCCGAAGCCCTTCTGCGAATTGAAGAACTTCACGGTACCCTTGCCGGTGCCGACAACCTGTGCGGGCATGCGGTTGCCACCGCCGCCTCCGCCACGCGGACCGCCACCGAAGCCGCCGCCACCGCCGCCGCCGCCGCGATTGCCGCCGCCGAAACCGCCGCCTCCGCCACGATTGCCGCCGCCGTAACCGCCCCGGTCACCACCGCCGAAACCACCGCGATCGCCTCCGCCGAAGCCGCCGCGATCACCGCCGCCAAAGCCACCGCCCTGGCCGAAATCTGCCGGAGGACCACCGAACGGATCGTAATCTTCGCCGATATTGTCCCGCTTGTCCCGTCCGCGGCGACGCCCTTTGTCGTAACCCATAAGTCGTAATATACCTTGTCGCGCAGCCCGGGTAATCTCAGCGCCGACACGTGGGCCGCAAGGCGTGGCTGGCGCGAACGAGCGTGTGAATTCCGATGAATCCCGCCCGCATCAATTTCATGCATAGCGCGAAAGATCGCATCTTGCGAATGATTTAGCGCCAGGAGGGCTTCTGGCGCACGATTGTGACATTTTCGCAAGGGATATTCGGCTCCGGTTTCGCTTGTCACGGCGCTTTCGACTTGGCATCGCTGCCGGTCATGGACCTGATAGCGCTCTTCTCCGACCCGGCCGCCTGGCTGGCGCTCCTCACGCTGATTGCACTCGAGGTCATCCTCGGGGTCGACAATCTGATCTTCATCGCCATCCTGTCGAACAAGCTGCCCGAAGAACAGCAGCAGAAGGCGCGTCGGATCGGTCTCTCGCTCGCGCTCATCATGCGGATCGGGCTGTTGATGCTGATCGGCTGGCTGGTCACGCTGCAGACGCCCCTGTTCGACCTCGGCATCGAGGGCCAGCCCGGCCCCTATGGCGAGCCGACCTTCGAAACCGCGTTTTCGGGTCGCGACCTGATCCTTCTGGCCGGCGGGCTGTTCCTGCTGTGGAAGGCGACCAAGGAAATCCACCATTCGATGGAGCCGGAAGACAATTCGGGCGACCTGCTCGACAAGACTCCGGGAACCGCCGATGCGGTGAAGGCGACTTTCGGCGCGGTCATCGCGCAGATCGTCGCGATCGATCTCGTCTTTTCGGTCGATTCGATCCTGACCGCGGTCGGCATGACGGACGAGATACCCATCATGGTCATCGCCGTGGTCATCACCGTGGGCATCATGATGGTCGCCGCCGATCCTTTGGCGGGCTTCATCGAAAAGAACCCCACGCTGGTGATGCTGGCGCTCGCCTTCCTCGTCATGATCGGTCTCGTGCTGATCGCCGACGGCTTCGGCTTCCACGTCCCCAAGGGCTATATCTACGTGGCCATGGGCTTCTCGGTGGGCGCGGTATCATTAAACATGATCCAGCGCAAGCGGCGCAAGCCTGCCGTTGCCGAAGGAGTGGACGCATGACCGACTTCAAGCAATTGAGCGATTCCTTCTGGGCATCGCCGCAGATCGACACTGCCGATGTGGAGCGCGCCAGGGCCGAAGGCTTCACCCACATCGTCTGCAACCGCCCCGATGACGAAGCGCCGGGCCAGCCGAGCGCGGCGGACATCGCTGCGGCGGCCGAGAGTTGCGGCATGGGCTTTACCTCGGTGCCGGTGGGCTCCGCCGGCTTCAGCCTGCCGCAGGTCGATGCGATGCAGGATGCGCTCGACAAGGGCGGCGGCAAGGTGCTGGCCTATTGCCGCTCGGGAACCCGCTCCACCCTGCTATGGGCGCTGGCTCAGGCCAAGGGCGGCGCGGATCTCGAAGATATCGACCGCCGGGCCGCAGCCGCAGGTTACAATACCGCAGCCATCCACCCGACGATGGAGATGCTCGCCAGGGGCGCCTGACTACTGTCGATAATCGAGCGGCGGCGCACGGTCGCCGAGCAGCGATTCGTAGACGTAGTCCTCGCCAAGCGCCGCCGCGAATTCGGCTTTCGCCGTCTCGCGCAGCTGCGGGTTGGTATAGAGTTCCACCGCCGCCAGGATCATCGCCTTGGCCGCCTGCTGCGTGCCTTTCGCGCCATAGCTATGTCCGCTGGCCGCCACTGCCTGCCAACTATGGGCGGATGTTCCGGGCACCCATGTCGCCGTCCGCACGCTGACCGTCGGCACCGCGCGGCTAACGTCACCGACGTCGGTCGAACCGTATCCGGTGGAAACGCGCCATGGCTCAACCTCGTAAGCGTCTGACTGCGGCGGTGCATCTTCTCCGAAGCTCGCGCGGATCGTCTCCGCCCAAGCCAGTTCCTCGGGCGTATATTCGATCGGGTCGAGCTGCTGGAGCTTGGCAGTCATCATCTTTTGCAGCGATTCCAGCGGCAGGGTCGGGTTGTTGCCGTGGATGATTTCCCAGTCGACCTCGGTTTCCGTACCCATGGCGGCGCCTTTCGCAGCCGCCTCGAGACGAGGCCAAAGGGCGCGCACTTCATCCGCATCGGAATGCCGCACGTAATAGAAGACCTCGGCGAAATCGGGCACGACGTTCGGTGCCGATCCGCCCTCGGT
>CAYOWF010000239.1:0-2647 GCA_964407585.1 uncultured Qipengyuania sp. | reverse complement strand
GTTTCGGCCATGTTGAGCGCGGTGAAATTGTGCCAGTCGTCCTCGATTTCCGGACCGGTGGCGACCGAGAAGCCGAGATCGGCGAAGATTTCCGCGAGCTCGTCCATCACCTGGCTGACCGGGTGGACGCTGCCCTTGGGCGCGTGCGGCGCCGGCAGGGTCAGGTCGAGGCGCTCGGTAGCGAGCCTGCGCTCGAGTTCTTCCTCCTCGAAAGCCTCCTTGCGAGCGGCGATCGCATCGGCAACCGCCGTGCGTGCACCCTGGATCTTGGGCGCCTGTTCCTGCCGTTCTTCGGGGCTCATCTTGCCCAGCGTCTTCATCAGCGCGGAAATCGAACCCTGCTTGCCAAGGTATTCGACGCGCAGCGCTTCGAGCGCGGCGGCATCCTCGGCTTGCGCGATCCGCGCGAGCGCAGTGTCCTGAATGGTGGCCAGATCGGTCATGAATCTCTCGAAGGAATGGGTTTGCGGGCTGCCTCTAGCCGCAAGCGCGCTCCAGCTAAACCCCACATTCGTCTTCGAGCGCCGCTCCGGGCCGATAAAGTGCCTGATGCGCAACGCCTGCGCGCCGGTTGGTCACCGCGACCGCCGCATTCACGATCGGATGCGGAGCCTCGGCATATTCGCTCGGCGTCATGCCCATCGTCGCCTTGAAGTCGCGGATGAAATGGGCCTGGTCCCAGTAATGCGCGTCGAGCGCACCGATCCAGCGCATTTCGGGATCGAGCATGTATTGCCCGAGACTGCGCAGAAAGCGCTGGCGCTTCAGCAGCCTGCGCGCGGGAAGCCCGAAGTGGCGCTTGCAGAACCGCTCGAACGTGCGCGGGGTCATGCCTGCCATGGTGGCGATGGCATTGACCGATTCGGCCTCTCCGGAAAGGAAGGTGAGATGCACCGCGTGGATCGTGCTTTCCGAAGCCGGTCGCTTTCCCACCAAAGCACGGAAACAGGCATTGATGCGCACCACCGCCGCAGCGATATCCTCACCGTCTTCGCGCAGCGTATCGAGCAATTCGGCTATCGAGGCGTCTGCCGCCGTATCGCGAACGTCGCAAAAGCGGTTGGCCATCTCGTCGGCCGGGAATTTGATCAGCCGCGTCCAGCCGGCGGGCGTCAGGCCGATGCCCCAGAACTTGCCGTTCTGGATACGCAGCTGCGTGACGCGATCGGTGGGGCCGGAAACGACTGCCGGAGGAACTTCTTCCGGCGCACAATCTCCGATGCAGGCTTCGTAAATCTCTGCCGCGCCCGTACGCAGATTGCCCTCTTCCGGCGGGAGGAAGTCCTCCACCAGCACGCCTTCGGCGACTTCGGTCCGGTAATAGCCCGAAACATAGGGGGCGAGATCGACCGGTGGCGCGATCAGCTGCAGCCGCAGGCCATCGGCTTCATATTCGGCAGTAACGGGAGATTCGACCATCGCCCGCCCCTATCGGCGAATTATACGCCCAAGGGCAAGCGGTTAGTCGGCCCGGCCCCGCTCCCCCAACGAGGGATCACTCCATCCCCTGGTCGGCCGCGAAGTGACGCGGAGGGTCGAGGGTCTGGACCGGCGAACCCCAGATCTTCTGGCGGGCGCTCATGAAGGCGCTGAGGACGGGATGCGGCATCGACGCATATTGCGACGGAGACATGCCCATGAAGGAATGGAACTCGTGCACGAAATGGGCCTGGTCGTGATAGTGACGGTCGATGTTCTCGGTCCAGCTTTTCCGGTCCGAAAGCATGAAGGCGGCGAGGCTGCGCATCATGCGCTGCCGACGGAGCAGGAGCCGCGGGGGAAAGCCGAAGTGTCGGCGGCACAGGCGCTCCAGCGTACGCGTGGTTATGCCGACCCGCTCCGCCAGCGTGGAGACTTCGAGCAGATAGGGATCGATCATCGCCTCGTGCACCCGCACGATGCGGGCCGCGTCGCGCGGTTGCGGTGCAAGTTCGCGGAAGAACTTGCTGATTAGGGCGAACTGCACTTCGTCGCTGGCATTCGCCGCGAACAGGGCATCATGCAGTGGCGTGAAGCGCGAGAACACGTCGCTTTTGTAACCGTCGCAGATCGTGTCGGCATAGGCATCGGCCGGTGCATCGACGAAGCGCGCCCAGCCCAGCGGCAGCATCCCGATGCCCCACATGGTGGTTGCGGGAAGCTCGAACCTCATCGGCTTCGCGCTGGGGCCGGTCGCCTGGAACGACGAGGTCACGATTTCTCCGCCATCGGTCGGGAAGCTGCGGGGCGAATTGCCCGAGAAGAAGCGAAGGTTGGACCATTCGGGCTGGAGAAGATCGGTCAGAAATTCGCCCCGCGGGAGGTCGACTTCAAGCTTGTAGAATGTCGTGAAGCACGGCGCCAAATCGTCGGGAGGCGCGAAGAAGCGCACTCGCACCGGAGTCTTTCCGCCTTCAGCCATGTCGTCGCTCATGCGGTCATGCTAGCGCAGTTTGGACGAAGGCTCCATGTCGTACGAAGAAAACGGGCGCCTTCCGCAAGGAAGACGCCCGCAAATCTTTTCAAGCCGTCAGGCTGGTCAGGCCGGAAGGGCCTTCTTCGCCTGTTCGATGATCGCCTTGAAAGCCGCAGCTTCGTTCATGGCGAGATCGGCCATGACCTTGCGATCGAGCTCGATGCCGGCAAGCTTGGTGCCGTGCATGAACTG
>CAYOWF010000238.1:0-2648 GCA_964407585.1 uncultured Qipengyuania sp. | reverse complement strand
GCGACACCACCTTCTCCGGCGAAAGCAGTCGACAGGGAGATTTCGCCGGCCTCGATGATCTCTTCACCGAACATCCGCGCGTGGTCGAAGGCATGATCGACATTTACGCCGGCTGGATCCGCGATACCGGCATCGACGGTTTCCGCGTCGACACCGCACGCCATGTAAACCCGGAATTCTGGCAGGAATTCGTGCCCGCCATGCTCGAAACCGCGCGCGCCAGCGGCATTCCGAACTTCCACATCTTCGGCGAGGTTTACCGCGACGATCACGACAATGGTTACATCGCCCAATATACCCGGCGCGACGGCTTTCCCGCGGTGCTCGACTTCGCCTTCCAGCAGGGAATTCGCGAAGTTGTGAGCCAAGGCAAGGGGACCTACATCCTCAACGAATTGTTCGACGGCGATGTCCTGTACGAGGGCGGCGAGGAGGCTGCATTGGGCATGCCTACCTTCCTCGGCAATCACGATATGGGCCGTTTCACCACCATGCTGCGCTGGGACAACGAGACCATCGGCACCGACGAAATGCTCGCCCGTACGAAGCTTGCCCATGCCATGCTGCTGACACTGCGCGGATCGCCGGTCATTTATTACGGCGACGAGCAGGGATTCGTCGGCGACGGCAACGACCAATCCGCACGCGAAGACATGTTCCCCAGCCGCACCGACAGCTACAACGACAACGAGTTGTTAGGCACCGATGCAACGACCGCGACGAGCAATTTCGACACGGATCATCCGCTCTATCGCCTGATTGCCGATTTTTCGAATTTGCGCCGTAGCCATGCCGCACTGACCCGGGGCAAGCAGGTCGTGCGCCACTATGGCGAAGAGGCAGGCATCTTCGCGGCAAGCCGTTTCGACCCCGATGACGGTCGCGAATTTCTGCTGGTCTTCAATACGAGCGACGAGGAGAAAAGCGCCAATGTAACCTTAGGCTACGATGCACGTGCCTTCGATACGCTGGCCGGCGCCTGTCCTGCCGCACCCTCGGCACCGGGCAGCGCCTCCTTTACCCTCCCCGCCTTCGGCTGGGCGGTCTGCCGCGTATCGGATAGCGCCGAATGAGTGTGACGGATACCTCCGGCCTCCCATGGTGGAAGGGCGCGACGATCTACCAGATCTACCCGCGCAGTTTCATGGATTCGAACGGCGACGGCATTGGCGATCTGCCCGGCATCACCGAGCGCCTGCCCTATGTCGCCAGCCTCGGTATCGACTGCATCTGGATTTCTCCGTTCTTCAAGTCGCCGATGAGGGATTTCGGCTATGACGTTTCGGATTATCTCGATGTCGATCCCATTTTCGGGGACCTCGGCGATTTCGATGCGTTGGTCGCAGAGGCGCACAAACTAGGGCTCAAAGTCCTCATCGACCAGGTCTATTCGCACACTTCGGACGAGCACGCATGGTTCGAGGAAAGCCGTTCGAGCCGGGACAATACCAGGCACGACTGGTACGTCTGGGCCGACGCCAGGCCCGACGGTTCGCCGCCCTCGAACTGGCAATCGGTGTTCGGTGGTCCCGCATGGACCTGGGATGCGCGGCGCGGGCAGTATTACCTGCACAATTTCCTCACTTCGCAGCCGCAGCTCAACCTGCACAATCGCGCGGTTCAGGACGCCATACTCGATGTCATGCGGTTCTGGCTCGAGCGCGGGGTCGACGGGTACCGGATCGATGCGCTCAATTTTGCCATGCACGACCCGCAATTGCGCGACAATCCACCCGCGCCGGAGAATGGCAAGCCTCGCACACGCCCGTTCGATTTCCAGCTCAAGAAGTACAACCAGAGCCATCCCGACATCCCGTCGTTCATCGAGCGCATCCGAGCGCTGACCGATGAATTCGACGGGATATTCACCGTCGCCGAAGTCGGTGGGGACGATGCCGTGCGCGAGATGCGCCTTTTTACCGATGGCGAAACCCACCTGAATTCCGCCTATAGCTTCAACTTCCTCTATGCCGACAGGCTCACCCCGGAACTGGTCTGCAAATCGCTTGCGGAATGGCCCGACGAGGAACGGCTCGGCTGGCCGAGCTGGGCGTTCGAAAACCACGACGCGCCCCGCGCGCTCAGTCGCTGGTGCGAACCGGATGACTGCGATGCCTTCGCCTATATGAAGACCTTGCTGTTGCTGAGCCTGCGCGGCAACGCCATTCTCTATTATGGCGAAGAACTCGGCCTGAGGCAGGTCGATATTCCCTTCGACCAGCTGCACGACCCGGAAGCCATTGCCAACTGGCCGCTGACACTCAGCAGGGACGGTGCCCGCACGCCCATGCCATGGAACGCGAGCGCCTGCGCCGGCTTCGGCAGCGCCGAACCATGGTTGCCGGTGGGCGAAGCGAACCGCGTTCGCTCGGTCGCATTGCAGGATTCCGACGACACCTCTCTGCTCGCCTTCACCCGTCGAGCCATCGCTCTGCGCAAGGCCAATCCTGCCATGCATCACGGTGCGGTGATCGAATGTCGCCACAAAGGCGATTTGCTTGTCATGACACGCCAGGCGGACGGCCAGCGGCTCGATTTTCAATTCAATCTTGGCTCCACGCCGGTCACCCTGGGGGATTGCCAGGGCAAGACACTGATGGCTATCAATGGCGCGAGCCAAAGCGAATTGCCGCCCTATGCGGCAATCA
>CAYOWF010000237.1:0-2662 GCA_964407585.1 uncultured Qipengyuania sp. | reverse complement strand
GCAAAAAGGCAAATCCAGAGTCTTCCAAACTTCATCTTTCTATGCTTTACTTACATCCATGTCAGCAAAGCCATTCTCTTTTCCGATCAAAGTCCTCCCCGCAGATATCGATTTCATGGGGCACGTGAACAACGCCCGCTATTTGAACTGGGTGCAGGACACGGTGCTGGCGCATTGGCGGAAACTGGCGCCTGCGGAAGAGGTGGCGAACAAGGCGTGGGTCGCGCTCAAGCACGAGATTACCTATCTCAAGCCCGCTTTCCTCGACGACGAGGTCATTGCCGAAACCGTGCTCGAGAAGATCAAGGGCGCGCGCAGTTTCTACAATACGGTGATTCGCCGCGGCGAGGACGTGCTGGCCGAAGTGAAGAGCATGTGGTGCTGCCTCGATGCCGAGAGCCATCGCCCCGCGCGCATCAGCGCCGAAGTCGCGGAAAAATACTTCGGCATCACCCGCAAGGCTCCTGCCGGCGAGTAGGCTTTGCGCTGGCCGGGTCCAGCCCCTATATCGCGGACATGGACCTATTCGCCCCCATCCTGATCGTGCTCGCGAGTGTGCTCGCCATGGAGTGGGTTGCGTGGGCTAGCCACAAGTACATCATGCATGGCTTCGGCTGGGCGTGGCATCGCGATCATCACGAACCGCACGACAAGGTCCTCGAAAAGAACGATCTCTTCGGCATCGTCGGCGCGGTGATGAGCATGTCCATGTTCGCGCTGGGCAGCGAACTGGTGATGGGGGATGCAGCATGGTGGCCGGCGACGTGGATTGGCCTTGGCATCATGTTCTACGGGATCATTTATACGCTGGTCCACGACGGGTTGGTGCACCAGCGCTATTTCAAATGGGTGCCCAAGAAGGGTTACGCCAAGCGTTTGGTGCAGGCGCACAAGCTTCATCACGCAACGATCGGCAAGGAAGGCGGGGTGAGCTTCGGTTTCCTTCTCGCGCGCGATCCGGCCGTTCTCAAGGCGGAACTGAAGCGCCAGCGCGAAGACGGCGTGGCCGTGGTTCGCGAAAGCGTCGGGGCCTGACCATTCCCGACCCGCTCGACCTTACCGGCGATTGGGACGGAACTTTCGAATATCCAGGCGGCGAGAATGCGACCCCGTTCCGGGCGCGGATTGCCGAGAGCGGCGGCAGGTTCTCCGGCTCGATCATCGAACCGGACATCTATCGTCCGGACACTACCATCTCCGCCACTTGCAGCGGGCACAGGTCGGGCATGTCGGTGGATTTCACCAAGGTCTATGTGGATGCGCCCCAGGGCTATGAGAACCCGGTCGACTATGTCGGGAAGCTATCCAGCGACGGCTGCACCGTTTTGGGGGTCTGGAGCCTGCTCGATTGGAACGGGACCTTCGAAATGCACCGGGAACAGGGCATCGAAGAAGTGCAGGAGGCCGAGACCGCCGAAGCGGTCCCGACCAAGATAGATATCTGAATTCTATCCGTTATCTGGCGTAATTCACATATAGTCCGTGGATCAGGCCCGGGATGAAACCGAGGATCGTCAGCACGAGGTTGATCAGCGCCGTCTTGCCGAGCCCGTGCTTGGCGGCAACGCCGAGCGGCGGCAGCAGGATGGTTGCGATCAGGATGAGGATAGCCATGGAGAATGTCCTTTCGTTCACCCTCCCGCCGTATGAAAAATCAACGACTTGGTAACGGCCGCGTTCCCCAAAACCTACTCGTTCCTGGTGGCGATCCAGAGTCCGGCGATGACCAGGATGCCTATGGATATGTAATACCAGGGTTCGCCCATTGTGTAATAGGTTACGAGCGCCCCGACTGTCATCGCACCGATCGCCATGGTCTTCGAACTGCGGCTGATCGCGCGCCGTTCGCGCCAATCCCGGACCTGCGGACCCCAATGCGGGTGGTCTAGGATCTTCTGTTCGAGTTCGGGGCTCGACCGCGCAAAGAAATAGGCTGCCAGCAGAAGGAATGGGACTGTCGGCATGATCGGCAGGAACGCGCCGATCGCGCCGAGCGCTACCGCAAAAAACCCGAGGGTGCGGTAGAGCATGCGCATGTCAGGCTGCCGCAATCCGGGCGGCATGTTCCTTCACCAGCGCAATCATATTGGGCACGCCCTGCGTGCGGTTGCTGGAGAGCTGGTTCTTCAGATCGAAGGGGGCGAGCGCGCCATGGATGTCCATGTCCGCGACCTCGCCTGCCGGCCTGTCCTGTACTGCCGAAATGACCAGCGCGACGATGCCCTTGGTGATGGCGGCATTGCTGTCGGCGAGGAAATGCAGCTTCCCCGCTTCGCTCGTGGGATAGACCCAGACGCTGGCCGAGCAGCCGCGCACCAGCGTGGCGTCCGTCTTCAGCGCGTCGGGCATGTCGTCGAGTTCGCGGCCGAGTTCGATGAGCAGGCGGTAGCGTTCATCGCCTTCGAGAAACTCGTATTCTTCCTGGATATCGTCGAGACTTCGCACTGCCACTCCGTTCGCTCTAAGCTTGTCGAAGGGCCGCCCTTACTTTGTCGGACGCAAAAGGAAAGGACGGCGCTGCGACAAGGTCAGCACGAATGGGAAGGTGGGTGGTTCCCTAACCGGCAATCCCGCCGGGACGCGTGAAGGCGTGATAGATGACGTAGATCCAGCTGATGAAGCCGTGGAAGATAGCCCACAGGATGGACTGGTTCTGGCTCCA
>CAYOWF010000236.1:0-2712 GCA_964407585.1 uncultured Qipengyuania sp. | reverse complement strand
CCGACCGCGCGCCCTATATCGACCAGGCGCAGTCGCTGAACCTGTTCATCCCGGCAGATGTCGACAAGTGGGACCTCATGATGCTGCACTTCCAGGCATGGGAGAAGGGCATCAAGTCGCTCTACTACCTCCGTTCGAAGAGCGTGCAGCGCGCCGGTTTCGCCGGCGGGGTGGAAGCCGACAACACGGCCGACGCAGCGAAGTACGAACTTGCCGCAGAGCAGACCGATTACGAGGAATGCCTCGCCTGCCAGTGAGCTAGAGCGAGCAGAAACGAAGCGCCGCCCTGTCGACTATCGATGTCGGCAGGGCGGCGTTTCCGTTTGGGCTCCGGTCGCTTACGCCGCGATCCTGTGACGATTGCGGCCTTCGCTCTTCGCGCGGTAAAGCGCCTCGTCCGCATTCCTGGTCAATTCGCGCAGCACCGGTCGGCCGGTGCCGTCATGCACGGCGATCCCGGTGCTGGCAGTGCAGCTGATCGGGGCGGGACCATCGCCGTGCCCGATTTCGATACGCTCGACGCCCACCCGCAGTTGCTCCGCGACTTCGCGTGCCTGCGCCATGTCGTCGACCCGCAGCATGACCATGAATTCCTCGCCGCCGTAACGCGCGGCGAAGCCACCATGTATGCCGGCGGTGTGCCGTAGCACCTCGGCAACCGCTTGCAGGCAGCGGTCGCCGATTTCGTGCCCCCAGCGATCGTTGAACAGTTTGAAGTGATCGAGGTCGATCAGCAGCAAGGCCGTCTTGCCGGGCGCCTCATCCGGCCCCGTTGCGTAGTCGTTCTCGAAGGTCACCTCGGCGAAGCGGCGGTTGCCGAGGTCGGTCAGCGGGTCGAGCATCGACAATTTGGTTAGCCGGACATTGCTTATCTCCAGCTCGCGCGCGCGCTCCTCCGCCTGGAGGGTGAGCAAGGTTGAACTGCGTTCGAGCGTCCGCAACCTTCGTTCGAGAATGCCGGCACCGAAGGCGACGATCACCAGCATCGGCAGGAACACCTGCGCGAAGATCACCTCGCGGTGGAGGATGAAGGTGAGCAGGCTCACGGGCACGACGTAGGCAATTTCGAAGAGCAGCAGCTCTCTCCTGCGCAGCGGTAGAACCGGGACGGCAATTCCCAGAAGGAAGACCACGCCCAAGGCCCGCAGTGCGTCGGACGGAGGAGGGGTGAAGAAACTGGCGTAGGCAAGGCTGCATCCGAACAGGATGAGCGAGATGCCGAGCAGCAGCTTCAGCGTACCAAGGCGGTGCCGGGGCATGAGCAGTGCGAGGATCTGCATGGGCCAGACCACGCCCAGCTTCAGGAAAGCGAACATGCCGAGATGCTCGGGAATGGTGACAGCATCGACGAGCAGCGACATCAGCGCGATCGGCATGCCCAGCAGCATGAGGAAGCGCGCCTCGCGATAGTGCCGGTCGTCCATCGCCTGGTCGAGTTCCGCACGCAGATGATCGGGACAGGGAATCCAGTCTCCCTGCCACCATGATGTCCATCCTGCTTTTTGCCGGGACCCTGAAGACTCGACCCGTTTCATTATCGAAGCGGACCTTACGCCATAATCCTAACCAATCAATTGAAACCCGTTCGATAGGTATTCGCAACGCGAAAGCCCCGCACACCGGCGAAGTGTGCGGGGCCTCGCTGTTGCCGGTAGTAGTCCGGCCGAACGGGTTAGGCGTCTTCCATTACGGCCTTGTTGCCGAGGCCTTCGGGAATCCGTGCGTTTTCCTTGAGATAGATGCGATTGTCGTCGATTTTCTCAACATCATCCAGCGAAAGGAAGTGGTGCATGGAATCCGAACTGTCCGACTTGGTCAGCTTGATGGCATCGTTTTCGACTTCGTCGACGGTACCGACATGCTTCCCGCGACAGTCCGCGACTTCCATATGTTCCTTGATTCGTAGCTTCTCAAACATGTAAAACCCTTTGTTTTAAATTGGTTACACCTAATAAACGGGTGATCGGCACCGAGGGTCCACGTCTCGTCGAAGCTGATGCACGGGCTGGATGACACGCGGGCTGGCTATCGAGCCAAAGTGTCAATATGCAGATTGCCATGGGGGAATTGCTCGACTTGTTCGACTCTATCAGCGGCTGGAGCTGGGGCTGGTTTCTGGCCGCTTTCCTCTTTGCGCTCACGCTCGAGAGCTGGCCGCACCTGCGCTATGCCTATTGGCAATGGCGCATTGATCGGCTGTTTCGTATCAGTGACGAAGTGCACTTGGACGAGCTGCGCCATCTCCAGTGGAACCAGAACGAAGAACCCGAACCCTTCGATTTCTTCAGGGTACTTTCGGTGTCGATTCAAAGCGCTCTGCAGCTGGCGCTTCCGGTGATCCTTGTCGACACGGTAAGCGCGGACGACCTTGCGCTGGCGCCGGCGGCAGTGGCTGCCGCCCTCTTCTTCGCCAATGGCCGCAATCCAACCGGACAAGCGAAAGAGGAGCAAGGCGAAAGGACCGGACCGATCTTTCCGCGCGAGGCGAAGATAGGCTTCGCGGTGGCAGTCGTATTTTCGGTCGGCCTGTTCCTTTTTCTCACCCAGGTCATGCAAGTTTAGAGGCGCCCTCAAGCAGCGAAGCGATGGGGCAACGAACAAAGACGCCCTCAAGCAGCGAAGCGATAGGGCAACGAACAAAGACGCCCCGCCTTTGTGGGGCGGGGCGCCGGGGTTTGCGAGACAGGCCCGCAAAAGGGGAAAACCGGACAA
>CAYOWF010000235.1:0-2719 GCA_964407585.1 uncultured Qipengyuania sp. | reverse complement strand
CACTCTACGATCTGGGGGTCGCCTTTTCGACCGGCAGCCACGGCTGCACCACCGATATGATCGAAGCGCACAAATGGTTCAACATCGCCGCATCCAAGGGCCATGAAGAGGCCGCATGGTGCCGGGCCGATGTCTCCGACGAAATGACCGCACGGGAAATCGCCGAGGCACAGCGCCGGGCACGCGAATGGCTCAACGATGGTCAGCGCCGGGTCGCCTGAATCACTGCGCTTGCTTGAAGGGCGTTCGTCGCTCGAGATAATTGCGGTCGGCGGCCACGCCTTCGCGCTCTCGCTCGAGGAACTCCGCCACCGCCGTGCGGAAGCCGGGATCGGCGAACCAGTGGGCGGAAGTGGTTTCGACCGGTTCGTATCCGCGGGCGAGCTTGTGCCCGCCCTGCGCACCCGCCTCGACCCGCGCTAGGCCCAGCTCGATGGCCGCATCGATGGCCTGGTAATAGCACAGTTCGAAATGCAGGAAGCGGACCTGCTTCGTACAGCCCCAATAGCGGCCGTAGAGCGCATCGCCGCCGATGAAATTGAGCGCACCGGCGATCGGTTCGCCATCTTCCAGCGCCAGCACCAGCACGATTTTCTCTGCCATCCGTTCGCCGAACAGGTCGAAGGCCTGGCGGGTGAGATAGGGATGGCCCCATTTCCGCAGGCCCGTGTCCTGGTAGAATTCCCAGAAGGCATCCCAATGTTCGGGGCGGATGTCGTCGCCCGACAGGCGGACGATCTCCAGCCCTTCCTGCGCCGCGGCCCGTTCCTTGCGCAGATCCTTGCGCTTGCGCGATGTCAGCGTGGCGAGGAAATCCTCGAACCGCGCGAAATCATGATTCAGCCAGTGGAACTGGATGTCGCTACGCAGCAACCAGCCCGCTTCCTCGAACAGGGGCAACTGGTCGGGTTCGATAAAGGTCGCATGGGCGGAAGAGAATTGGTTCTGCACGCATAGCTGTTCGGCTGCGGCGAGGAGCGGCCTTGCCAGCGAAGGATCCGACAGCAGGAGCCGCGGCCCTGTCGCCGGGGTGAAGGGAGCGGCGATCTGGAGCTTTGGGTAATAGCTGCCCCCTGCCCGCTGGTAGGCATCGGCGAAGGCATGGTCGAAGACGTATTCGCCCTGGCTGTGGCTCTTGGCATAGGCGGGCATGGCGGCCAGCGGCGGACCGCCTTCGGTCGAAACGACCAGCGGAACGGGCTGCCAGCCCGTGCCGGGCCCGACGCTTCCCGAATCCTCCAGCGCAGTGAGGAATTCGTGCGACATGAAGGGATTGTCGCCCGCCAGCGCATTCCATGCCGCGCGGTCGAAGGCCCCGACCGATCCGGCGACGCGCACGGCAAGCCCGTCCCCTCTCACGCCAGCCCTTCTCCTTCGGCAATCAGCGCATCGGCATGGACCGCGCCATGCGCGCGTGCCTCGGGCGAATCTATGGTCCAGGCGAGCACCGGCATGCCGCGCGCCCTCAAAGCCGCGACCATCGGGTTCGGCAGTGCAGCGACGTGATAGGCGATGAACTCGGGCCGCGCCGCCCACAGCGCGGCATGCCGCTGCCACTGCTCCTGCGTCATGCCGACATCGTCCTCGCGCATGACGAGGCCGCGCACGGTCTTCGGCGCATGCTTCGCGAACCACACGCAGACGCGCGGGTCGAAGCTCATCACCGCATGCCTGCCATCATAGGTTTCGAGCGCCCTCGCGACTGCGCGGCAGCTGCGCCGGACATCGTAGCCGCGCTTCGACTTGATCTCGATGAGGATCGGGACCCGCCCGTCGACGATCGACAGCAGATCGTCGAGCCGCGCCAGCTTGTGCTCGGTGTCGAGGAAGGCGATTTGCGCCAGTTCGTCGGCGGAATATCGGGCGATGGGGCCCGTGACCGCCGTCAGCCGGTCGAGCTCCCAATCGTGGAGCAGCATCGCACAGCCGTCGCGGCTGCGCTGGATATCGCATTCGACCCCGAGCCCGCGCTCCGCGGCCAGCGCGAAACCGGCGAGAGAATTCTCGGGCACGCCCGGCCCATGCAATCCGCGGTGGGCGTATTCCCACTCGCGCAGCCAGCCGACCCGCGCCGGGTCGGGCGGGCCGACGATCAGCCGGTCAAGCGGGGCTAAGAGCGACAATCGCGTCGACCTCTACCGCGGCATCGAGCGGGAGCACCGGCACGCCGACCGCACTGCGCGCGTGGCGACCCGCCTCACCGAAGACTTCGAACATCAGGTCGCTGGTGCCGTTCACCACCTTGGGCTGGTCGGTGAAATCGGGCACGCTGGCGACGAAACCGCCCAGCTTGACCACTTTCTCGACGCGTTCGAGCAGGCCTGCCGCCCTGAGCTGCGCCAGGATCATCAAGCCGCAGGCGCGCGCCGCTTCCTGCCCGCGCTCCAGCGACACGCCTTGACCCAGCTTGCCGGTCACGAGCTGGCCGTCGACGAAGGGCAGCTGCCCCGACACATAGGCCGTGTCTCCCGACACGACGAGCGGCTGGTAGCTGGCCACCGGGGCCGCCGCTTCGGGCAGCGAAATACCCAGCTCTTCGAGTTTCGCTTCGATGCTCATGCCTTTTCCTTCTGCAGTTGCGCTCGCAGCCACGGCAGCGCCTCGGCCCAATCGTCGATCCGCGCATCGGCATGGCCCGAACTGTGGGCGCAATCGATATGCGGGGCGAGCATGGGTTCGCCGCACAGGTGGAGCGTGGTGATGCTTTCGACGGTCTCGC
>CAYOWF010000234.1:0-2752 GCA_964407585.1 uncultured Qipengyuania sp. | reverse complement strand
CGATGCCCGCAGTCGACTGGCCGAGCACGAAGACCGCCTCGTTGATCATCGGCAGGAGGATGCGGTTCACCACGAAACCGGGTTCGTCCTGGCTCAGAACCACTTCCTTGCCCAGCTCTTCGGCCAGGGCGCTGGTGCGTTCGGTGGTGGTGCTTGCCGTCGCGAGGCCCGGGATGACCTCGATCAGGCCCATGACCGGGACGGGATTGAAGAAATGCAGGCCGATGAAGCGCGCCGGGTCGGGCGAATAATTCGCCATGCGCGTGATCGGAATCGAGCTGGTGTTCGAAGCCATGATGGCATCGGCCCCCAACCGTTGCCCGGCCTTCTCGAAAATGGCCTTCTTGATCTCTTCCTTCTCGGTCGCGGCCTCGATGATGAATTCGGCCTCGCCCATGCGATCGTAATCGCCGACCGGCGTTATGCGCTTCATCGCGCTTTCCGCCTCGTCGATTTCGATCTTGCCCCTTCCGACCAGCTTGCCGAGCGCCTTGTCGATCTTCGCGACCGCGGCTTCGGCCACGTCCAGGCTCACGTCGGCCAGCAGCACGTCCATGCCGTGCTGGGCGATCGTCTGCGCTATGCCCGAGCCCATCTGGCCCGCGCCGATAATGGCGATCGTCTTGGTCACTCGGTAATTCCTTCGCACCTGCAGCAAAGCGGGCGGTCTAGCGACGGCTTCGGGGCTTGGCTAGCGATTAGCGCCCGGAATCCACTTCACGTCGCCCTTCCCGCCGTCGTTCGCGACGCGCGCAAGAACGAACAGGTAATCGGACAGGCGGTTGATATAGGCCAGCGCCTGCGGATTGGTCGGCTCGACTTCGGCCATGGCGGTCATGGCGCGTTCGGCCCGGCGCACCGCGGCACGGGCGACATGAAGCCGCGCGGCCTGTTCGCTGCCGCCCGGCAGGACGAAGCTGGTGAGCGGTTCGAGCCCCTCGTTCAGCCCGTCGATCGCCGCTTCGAGCCATTCGACCTGTCCGGAAACCACCCGCAGCACCATTTCGGACGGGGCGAAATCGTCGCTCGCCCCCGCCGGCGTGGCAAGGTCCGCCCCGAGGTCGAACAGGTCGTTCTGGATACGAAAGAGCGCCTCGGCATGTTCGGACGATCCGAGCGCCGCCGCGGCCAGCCCGAGCGAGGAATTGGCTTCGTCCACCGCGCCGATGGCTTCCATCCGCCCGGCATGCTTGGGCAGGCGCGAACCGTCGACCAGCCCGGTCGTGCCGGTATCGCCGGTGCGCGTGTAGATCTTGTTGAGCTTTACCACTCGCGCGCGCCGGTCAGGTCGCCACGCCGAGCAGGATTGCGATGATCACGATGGCCACGGCCTGCCATTTGACGCGGGCCATCATCGCCCGGTTCTGCTTGAGCTGCATTTCGGTCGCATCTTGCTGTTCGCCCGTTTCGAGATCGACCTTGGTGCTTTGCAGGAAGGCGACGACTCCGCGGACCAGCGAGAAGAGGACCATGCCCATGGCGGCGAGGAGGAGGATGACGAGGAAAGTGTTCATGGCCCCTATCTAGGCACTTGCCAGGGTAATTCCAGCGGGGAATCGGCCCTGCCTCAGCCGCTCGGCCAGTTCGCGCCCGTCCTCGCCGGCCTTGCGGCGCTCCGCCAGGCTGGCCGAATTGCGGCGCTTGGCCAGCTTCTCGCCGTCTTCGCCGAGGAGGATCGGATGGTGGTGCCACATCGGCACCGGCAGGCCGAGCAGTTCCTGCAGGATGCGATGGATATGCGTCATGGCGAAGAGATCCTGCCCGCGCGTCACCAGCGTCACGCCGTCCGCCGCATCGTCGAGCGTGGCGGCGAGGTGATAGCTGGCGGGCGCGTCCTTCCTCACCAGCACGACATCGCCGAAGACCCGCGGATCGGCGATCTGCGTGCCGTTGGTTTCGTCTTCCCAGAACAGTTCGGGCAGTTCGGCCATGGCGCGGTCGACATCGAGGCGTAGCGCGACGGGCTTGTCCATCTCGAGCGTGCGCCCCTTGCAAGTGCCGGGATAGATCGCGCCGTCGGGGCCCAAACGGGGCTTGAGGGCCGCAATGTCCTTTCGCGTGCAACTGCAGGGATAGAGCAGGCCCCGGTGCAGCAGGTCGCGCGCGACTTCCTCGTAGGTTTCGAGCCGGGTCGATTGCGCGGGCACTTCCTCCCATTCGAGCCCCAGCCAGGCGAGGTCGGCGCGGAACTCATCCGGTTTTTCGGGCAGCGAACGCACGCCGTCGATATCCTCGATCCGCAACAGGAACCTGCCCCCGCGCTGCTGCGCCAGGTCATGCGCCACGATCGCCGAATAGGCGTGGCCGAGATGGAGCGAGCCGTTGGGGCTCGGGGCGAAGCGGGTGACCACCATGGCCGCACACTAGCTCGCACCTTGTGGATATCAACGGGACAAGTCTGTGGAAATCCAGTGCGTAACAGACTTGACGCCTTCCCGTGCAAGTGGATGTATCGGGTCAGGAGTATCGGGAGGAACGCGAGTGTTCAGGGCCGAACTGCTTGAAAGAGCCGCACGGTTTCGCAGCGCCGAAGGAGATCCGACGCGCAGCCTGCAGTCCTGCCCCAGCCTCGTGCTCAATGCGGACTACACGCCGCTGTCCTATTATCCCTTGAGCCTGTGGCCCTGGCAGACCGCGATCAAGGCGATCTTCCTCGACCGGGTGGACGTGATCGCGACCTACGATCGCGAGGTCCATTCGCCCAATCTCGACATGAAGATCCCCAGCGTGATCGCGCTCAAGCAATATGTGA
>CAYOWF010000233.1:0-2794 GCA_964407585.1 uncultured Qipengyuania sp. | reverse complement strand
GAGGAATTGACCTCCATGATAACCGGACCGTGATTGCTGCGCAGCATGTCGACGCCGCACACGTTCAGGCCCATCCGCTTGGCAGCGCGGACGGCGGTCGAACGTTCTTCGGGCGTGATCTTGATCAGTTCGGCGCTGCCGCCCCGGTGAAGGTTGCTGCGGAAATCGTCGGCCGCGCCGGTACGCTTCATCGCCGCGACGACCTTGCCGCCGACCACCAGCGCACGAATGTCCGTTCCGCCCGCTTCCTTGATGAATTCCTGCACCAGGATGTTGACGTTGGCTCCGCGGAAGGCCTCGATCACCGACTTGGCCGACGACATCGTTTCGGCAAGCACCACGCCGATGCCCTGCGTCCCTTCGAGCAGCTTGATCACCACCGGCGGGCCCTTGACCGCCTTGATGATTTCCTCCGCCTGCTTGGGATCGTTGGCATAGGCCGTCAGCGGCAGGCCGAGGCCGTGCTTGGCAAGGATCTGCATGGAGCGCAGCTTGTCGCGGCTGCGCCCGATCGCCACGCTTTCGTTGAGCGGCCAGCAGCCGCGCATCTCGAACTGGCGGAGGATCGAAAGCCCGTAATTGGTGATCGACGCGCCGATGCGGGGGATCACCGCGTCGAAGCCAACGCAGGGCTCGCCATTGTAGAACACCTCGGGCCGGTGGCTCGCGATATGGACCGTGCAGCGCAGCGTGTTGAGGATATCGAACTGGTGCCCGCGCTCCTCCGCGGCCTCTTTCAGCCGCTTGTGCGAATAGAGGTTCGGATTGCGGGCAAGCATCGCGATTTTCATGTTTTATGGCCTTTCTTGACCTTCATTTCCGGCGTTTGCAGCCAGGAATATCCCGAGTCCACGACAAACCGGCGACGCAGCGACGACCGCCCGATCAGCATGGGGAATTTCATGTCCGCGCGGTTGGCGAGGCTGATCTCGGCGCGGAATTCGACATCGCCGATCTTCAGCGGCGTCTTGATGACGTAGCGATATTGCGTCTCGCCATTCGAACTGGTGATTCCGCGCACATCGACATGCACCGCCTCGCAGACCTGGCGAACGTGCTGCTGCTGGAAATCCACTGCAAACCGGACGTACTTTTCACCGTCGCGCTCGAATTCCTCGAGCACTTCGCCATGGAGGGAAGATGTGCGCGCGCCGGTATCGATCTTGGCAGGGATAGCGGCAAGGCCGAGCTCGGGCAAATGCACCAGTTCGCGCCAACCCACTACCGGAAGAATTTTCTGTTTCGTCATTCGATGATGGCGATCCCGTCACCGCCGCCGTCTCCGGGGAGCCGGCGGAGGACTTCGCCGCTGGCGAAATCGACCTCGGCGATGGTGTTCGCCATCGTCTCGGCAACGTAAATGCGCTCCCCATCGGGCGAAAAGAGAATGGTTACCTGCACCGTCGCTTCCGCCTCTTCGGGGTTCGACACGGAGATGCTCCGCACCTTGGCACCGGTCGCAGTGTCGATGACCGACAGGCCGCCATCGGCAAGGTCGGAGGTCACGGCATAATCGCCTTGCGGGCGCAAAACGATGCGCAGGGGGAAATCCCCCACCGGCACGTCCTTGACCTTCTCCATGCTCGTCGGGTCGAGCGCATAGACCATGTCCGAGCCGCGGGCGGAGACCCAAAGCGTCTCGCCGTCGGGCGACAATGCGATACCCTCGGGCTCCTCTCCCACTGCAACCGAAAGCGGGGCGCGGCGCGTGACGAGATCGACCCGGGTGACCGTGCGGGAACCGAGATTGGTGGTCCAGGCATGCATCGCATCGGGCGCCACGGCGATCATGTGCGTTCCGCTCTGGTCGGTCGAATATTCGAAGGTCTTCGCTTCGCCGAGCGGGTCGCGAATGACGAAAATCGAACGGCGGCCTTCGGCGGTCGCATAGAGATGTCCGTTTTCGTGCCAGACGATACCGTGCGGGCGGGCATTTTCGCCCAGTTCGATGCTCTCCACCTTGCCGAGGTCGCTGGTGCGGAAGATATCCACGGTGGTCCCGCCATAACAGGCGAGCGCGACATGCTCTTCATCGGGAGACGGCGCCAATTCGTGCGGATTGGCGCAGCTGGACACGCGCGCGACTTCCTCGCCGCTCGCAAGGTCCACCTTGGCCAGTGTGTTGCCGAACTTGCCCGCCACGAAGAGCGCACCGGTCGCGCCGTCGGATGCGACCGGTACGACGGCTTGCTCGACCGCCGGCGTGCAGGCAGCGAGACCCGCTGCCAGACAGATGACCGATTTCTTCAACTCGCCCTCCCCTAGCCTTGTCGAGGTCATGCAGGCCGGACCATTACCAGCCTTGCGGTTTGCCTTCATTCTGTTCGTCCAGCCAGGCCTTGAGCGGCGCGAAGTATTCGACCATCGCCTTGCCGCTCATCTGGCGCGAACCCGTGAAGGCTTCGAGCGCGTCGGGCCACGGCTTGCTGGCGCCCATTTCGAGCATGGCATTGAGGTTCTGTCCGACCTCCTCATTCCCGTAGAACGAGCACCGGTGCAGCGGACCGTTCCAGCCGGCCTGGTCGCAGGCGGCCTTGTAGAACTGGAACTGCAGGATCCGTGCGAGGAAGTAACGCGTATAGGGGACGTTGCCCGGGATGTGGTACTTCGCACCCGCATCGAACTGGCTCTCGTCGCGCGCGACCGGCGGCGTAATGCCCTGATATTCCAGCCGCAGGTCGTTCCATCCCGCATTCAGGTTTTCCGCCGGGATATCGCCGCTGAACAGGCCCCAGCGATAGCGATCGACCATCAGGCCGAAAGGCAGGAAGGCGATCTTGTCCATCGCCTGGCG
>CAYOWF010000232.1:0-2834 GCA_964407585.1 uncultured Qipengyuania sp. | reverse complement strand
CGATCGGCCCCTTCTTCAAGGACGGCGTGACCAGCGGCGACATGATCGGCCCGCATTCGCGCAGCGCGGTCGGTCGCCTCGAAGAACTGGAAGGCGTCGACCTTACCGACATGGCGCAGATGCGAAAGGTGATTACCTTCGCCTACCAGATGATGCCCGGTGCACTGGTGATCCCGAGCCCCGATTACATCAATCTCATGGTGATGATGCCGCAGTCGCATGACCGCACGCTGGTCGAGGACTTCATGCTCATTCCCGAGCACCCGGACACCGACAAGGCGCGTGACCACTGGGAACGCAGTTGGGCGCTGCTCGACGGGGGTGTTTTCGCAGGCGAGGATTTCCGTGCTGCCGAACTGGGCCAGCAGGGTCTGTCGACCGGTGCGGTGCCCGAACTGACGCTCGGCACCCTCGAAGGCGGGATCCGCCGCTATCACGAGACGGTCGAGGAAGCCTTGCGCGCTGCCAACTGAGCGCCTAACCGCGCAGCCTATGTCCGACAACAGACTCCCCGAAGCAGGCGACCGCATCGCCAAGCTGCTCGCGCGTGCGGGCGTTGCCAGCCGCCGGGAGGTCGAACGGATGATCGGCGACGGGCGCGTGGCGTTGGACGGCAAGGTGCTGAATACGCCGGCGATCAAGCTGGAAAGTCTCAAGGGCGTAACGGTGGACGGAAAACCGGTGGGCGAGGCCGAGGACACGCGGCTCTTCGCCTTCCACAAGCCCTCGGGTCTCCTGACGGCGGAGCGGGATCCCAAGGGGCGCCCCACGATCTACGCGGCGCTGCGCAACGCCCTGCCCAAGGATGCCGGCCGCGTGATGCCGGTCGGCCGTCTCGACTTCAATACCGAGGGACTGCTCCTGCTCACCAACGACGGCGAAATGAAGCGCGCCATGGAGCTGCCTTCTTCCGGCGTGCCGCGCACCTATCGCGCCCGCGCCTTCGGCGACATCACCCAAGCGCAGCTCGACGAGCTCGTCGAGGGGATCGAGATCGACGGAATCCGCTACGGCCAGATCGAAGCCAATCTCGAACGGGGGTCCGGCCGTAACCGCTGGATCGAGATGACCTTGCGCGAAGGCAAGAATCGCGAAGTTCGCCGAGTGCTCGAACATCTCGGACTCGAAGTGAACCGCCTCCTGCGCATTGGCTACGGTCCCTTTCACCTCGGCGACCTGCCACGCGGTCAGGCGGTCGAACTGAAGCGCGGCGACGTCCAGGCCTTCAAGCGCGAGCTGGATCGCGGGGGACGCCAGTGAGGATTATCGCCGGCGAATGGCGCGGTCGGAAATTGCTCGCGCCGAAGGGCGATTCGACCCGCCCGACCGCCGACCGGACGCGCGAGACCCTGTTCAGCATGCTGGCAAGCCGGTTGGGCAGCTTCGAGGATTTGTCGGTGCTCGACCTGTTTGCAGGTTCGGGCGCTCTTGGGCTCGAAGCCCTGTCGCGCGGAGCGGCGCACTGCCTGTTCGTCGAGCAGGATGCCGAGGCGGTGAAGGCCATTCGCGCCAATATCGACACTTTCGATGCCCGCACCCGCACACAGGTGCAGCAAGGCTCGGTGATGAGCCTCGCTCCGGCGAAAGCTCCCCACGATCTCATCCTCCTCGACCCGCCCTATGATACGGGCGCGGGACAGGTGGCGCTCGACAGGATGACGCGGCTGGGATGGGTCGGACCGGCGACGTGGATCGCGCTGGAAACCCGCAAGGACGAGGCTGTCGCTGTGAAATCGCTCGAAATCGAAGCAGAACGCGTAGTCGGCAAGGCCAAGATAACGCTGCTTCGGCTGAAGGACTGAGCCGGACAAGAGAAAGGGGCAGGTCCACCAAGTAGACCCGCCCCCTTCCCGCAACGCCGCTGAAATTTCCAGCGGTGCGTGACGTTCGAATTACATATCGTCGTCGTCGTCATCCATATCTGCCGGGCGCGTTGCCGGGAGCGGACCGTCGATTTCGCTGGCGGGGCGTCCCGGCCAGTATTCGAGCGGACGGGTGCCCGTCTTGTTCTTTTCCCAGCTGTTGATGCAGCCGTCCTGCTGGTCGGGCGTGCAGACCGGAAGGTCGTCACCCGAAGCGGCGGCCTTGTAACCGGCCGGGGTGGTCTGCGTCACTTCGTTGCGTACGAAGCGCGGTGCAGGTGCGGTGGTTGTAGTGGCTGCGGTAGTCCGAGCAGTCGTGCCGGTGGTGCTGGCACTGTTCGAACCGCTCAACTGCGAGTTGATCTGCTGCCAGGCCATCGCGCGCTGTTCGGGCGTCATTTCGTAGATGCGGACGCGCTGCGGATCGGTAAGGACCCACCAGCCTTCGGTCTGGGCAGGCTCGAGCGTCCAGTAATATTCCTGCACGCCATAAGGCCATGCATCGTACACGACGCGGCGCTCTTCGGGCCAGCCTTCGTAGATCACGACCTGATCTTCGCCGAGTTCGTAAACGGTGGTTTCGCCTTCCATGTGATGGTCGGCGGCGGCGGGCACGGCGGTAAGGGCCAGCGCTGCGGCGCCGGCGAGAATGATGTTTTTCATGGTTCCGTCTCCTGAGAGGGTCATTGCCGTTATTACTATTGGAACAGTGGGATAGTTCCGCCTCCCTTGGCGAGAGGGCTTGTGTTGCGACGAAGCGTTCCCTAGTTGTTCCGAAGCGATGTCCGACCATCCCAACCCTGCCCCACCCAGCGAAAACGGCGCAATTCCGCCTTATGCGGCCATGCTGAACGCGCCGCAGCGCGAAGCCGTGCTCACCACCGAGGGGCCGGTGTTGATGCTCGCCGGCGCAGGTACGGGCAAGACCGCAGCGCTCACCGCAAGGCTCGCACATCTCATCGCAACGCGCCG
>CAYOWF010000231.1:0-2899 GCA_964407585.1 uncultured Qipengyuania sp. | reverse complement strand
AGGACGCGGCCCTTTCACGGCTGAAACACGGGTTCGATTCCCGTACGGGTCACCAGCTCTTCCATGACAAATGTACGACCGCACTAGCGCGGAGCGTCGAGCCTCGCTAAGCGCGCTTCCCAGATGAGCACGCGCCCTTTCCCCTGGTCCGCATTCGCGCTGGCCATCGCGACGGCAATCGGGCTGCTGGTGCTCGGATTGCCCACGCTGCCCGTCCTCCTGATGCTGCTGGTCTGGGCCGGATCGCTCTGGCTCGTCGGCTCGACCCCGCCTCCGCCCGCACCGAAGAACGGCAACGGCGGTATCTCGCGCGACACGATGGGCGATCTCGTCGAACATTCCGAAACGCCGGTCATCGTCACCGAAGGCGGCCGGGTCATCATCGCCAATCTCGCCTCGCGCCGGCTGCTCGGTGCGCATATCCTCGGGCAGGATGTGAAGATGGCCTTGCGGCAGCCCGAAGCGGTCGGCCTGCTCGACAGCGATGCGGATGGCGCGGCCGTGATCCGCGGGCTCGCCCGCAGGCGCGACATCTGGCGGATCAATCGCAAGAAGCTCGACGGCGGGCTGGCGATCATCGAATTCGTCAACAAGACCGCCGAAGCCGATATCAGCCGTGCCCACACCGATTTCGTCGCCAATGCCAGCCACGAACTGCGCACGCCGCTCGCTTCGATTCTCGGGTATGTCGAAACATTGCGCGACGATATCGACGATCTCGATCCGAAGACGGGCGACAAGTTTCTCGCGACCATCCAGCGCGAAGGACGCAGATTGCAGGATCTCGTCAGCGACCTGATGTCGCTGTCGCGGATCGAGGCCGAAAAGCATGACCTCCCGAGCGACACCATCGATCTCGGCAAGCTGGTCGACCGGTCCGCGCGCGATGCGGCCGGGGACCGGGTCGAGCGGCTCGACATCGAGACACATGGCGCATTCAATGTGAGCGGGGACGAGCAGCAGCTCGAGCAGCTGGTTCGCAACCTCGTCGATAACGCCCTGAAATATGGTGACGAAGACAAGACCGTGACCGTCCGCCTCCAGCCGCAGGGTCAGAAGCGCGTGGTCCTATCGGTGCAGGACAGGGGCGACGGCATCGCACCCGAGCACCTGCCGCACCTCACGCGGCGGTTCTACCGCACCGACCCGGGCCGCAGCCGTGCTTCGGGCGGGACGGGGCTTGGGCTCGCAATCGTGAAGCATATCGTCGAGCGGCATCGCGGCAAGCTGGCGATCGACAGTGCCCTGGGCGAAGGGACGCGAGTCAGGATCACGCTGCCGCTGGCTGGCTGAACCAGCCGGAATTGACCGAAATCGGCGCTTTTGCACAGGCTGTCCACAGCCTGCAGGCCCTTGCATCCTATGTGTCACAAAGCCGTAATAGAGCGGTCATAGAGGCGACCCCGAACAGTAACCTTGTAAGGGATTCGTAATATGAAACCGGCCTTCCGGCTCTCCGTCATTGCGGCCGCCATGAGCTGCAGCATCGCCACGCCGGTGTTTGCTCAGGACACCGCAACGCCCACTCCCGAAGAAGAGCTCGCCGCCATGCGCGCGCAGCTCCAGGCTCTCGTCAGCCGCATCGACCAGCTCGAGACCGAACTGGAGCAGACCCAGGCCGCCAATGCCGATCAGGACGCCGTCATCGCTGCCAATGCCGAAGCGGTTGCCAAGCCTGCTCCGGAACCCAAGCCCGCCGCGCAGCTAGAAAAGGACGGCTGGAGCTTCAAGCCTCGCGGCCGCCTGATGTTCGACGCGGGCACTATTTCCGCACCCTCCTCGACCGGTGCGGACGACGGCTTCGGCAATGAAGTCCGCCGCGCGCGTCTCGGTGCCTCGGGCGATATCCCGGGCGGGTTCGGCTACAAGTTCGAACTCGATTTCGCGGGCAACGAAGTGGAAGCGGCCGATGCCATCCTGACCTATGAAGACGGTCCGCTCGAAGTCGTCATCGGCCATCACAACAATTTCCAGTCGCTGGAAGAGCTCACCAGTTCGCTGAACACCAGCTTCATCGAGCGCGCGGCCTTCACCGATGCCTTCGGATTCGAACGCCGCATCGGCGTCTCGGCCAATTACAGCGCGGGCATTGTCCTGGCGCAGGCCGGGGTCTTCACCGACAATTTCGACGATACCGGCACGGACAACCGCGGTTTCGACGGCCGCATCGTGCTCATGCCCAAAATGGGCGGCACGCAGCTGCATTTCGGCGGCAGCGTCCACTATAACGAGCTCGGCGAAGACGACGCCACGGTCCGCTATCGCCAGCGCCCGCTGGTGCACTTCACCTCGACCCGCTTCGTCAACACCGGCAGCCTCGATGCCGACAGCGAATTCGGCGTCGGCCTCGAAGCCGCTGCCATCGCCGGCCCGTTCCATGCCGCGGCCGAAGGCTATTGGCAGAATGTCGACATGCCGCTCATGGCCGACAATCCGACCTTCTTCGGCGGCTATGCCGAAGTCGGCTACTTCCTCACCGGCGGCGATACGCGCGGCTACAAGGGCGGCAAGTTCGACCGCACCAAGCCCGCCAATCCGGTCGGCGAAGGCGGCATGGGTTCGCTGCAGTTCAATCTGCGCTACGACCACCTCGACCTCAACGATGCCGGCATCCTCGGCGGCGTGCAGAACGGCTACCAGGCATCGCTGATCTGGAAGCCGACCGACTACACGCTGTTCAGCGTCAACTACGGACGGATGGACTACGAAGATTCCGTCCTCCCGACCGCGACGGGCGACACAGATTACGTTGTCGATGCCTTCGGCGTGCGCGCGCAGGTCGATTTCTGACTCCAATCCCGTTATGGGGCCGCGAGAGAGATTCGGCGGCCCCATGGCGAAAGTCACACTCTTGTCGTCAACACGTAACATTATCGCGCTCTTGCGCGGCTAGTGGACA
>CAYOWF010000230.1:0-2952 GCA_964407585.1 uncultured Qipengyuania sp. | reverse complement strand
AACGAAGGCGGCGATGCGGAGTTCTTCTTCGCCGTGTCGAACCGCGAACTCATTCCCTTCCTGCGCGCAAACGACGTCGAGCCCAATACCAACGACAGCGTCTGCCGCAGCCTGCAGGAACTGGACGATGCGGAACGCGACCGGCTCGAGCGCGAACAGATGGAAGCGCTGCGCAATCTCGCCCAGCGCGCCGAAGAGACCCGCGAAAAGCGCGAACGCGCCCTGCTTACCGCGCAACTCGGTGTGGCGGAGGACCGCGAAGATCGCATGGCGCTCGCTTTCGTCCTGCTGCTCGGCGCATTCGGCATCGCACTATGGGCGTGGAACCGGCACGAGAACTTCGACGGCGAGGCCGAGGATGCCGAGCTTCGCCGCAGGAAGATCAACATTGCCTTCGGCGTCGCGGGCTTTCTCGTGGTGGTTGCGCTGATCTCATTCCTGACGCGCCCGGGACTCGACGAAATCGACCGCCGGGTCGCCGCCGCGATGCAGGAAGGCAATGCGACCTCGTCGGGCAAGGACCCGCTCGCCGCCAACGGTGGCGGCGATGCCAAGCTGGTGTGCAGCATCCTTCCCGAGCGCAGCCGGATCACCGGCGCCGAGACGCCCGAAATCACCTTCGACTGGACCGCCGAAGGCTGCGTCAACGAGCGCACCCAATATGGCTATGCCTCGGGCAATTGGTCGCGCGTCTTCGTGCCGCAATCGGAAGACGCCGTATCGGTCAACAGCTACGATCCCGACCGCCGTATCTTCCGTTCCGAGCGCTACCTTCTGTCTCGCAGCGCAATGAACGATGCGCGCGAGGCACGGAGCAAATACACCGCCCCCACTTGCGGCGCGGAAAGCGCGGCAAGCCAGCTCGGCGATCTGCAGGGCGAGGTGCTGGGCCAGCTTCCCCAACAGCCGAACGAGCGGCTGGTCTATCAGTGCGAACCGGTGGAGTAGCCACTGGTGAATGGACGCTATTGCGCCCGTACACCCGTCCTTTGCCCGATCTTCCGGACCGTGCCTACGTCAGGCTAGGCCGCGAGGGCCTCGCCACTTAAAGTGATGCGGTGCATTTCGCGCGCGCTGCCTTGATAATCGTTCAGCGCCTTGTGCCAGGTCGTACGATTGTCCCAGATCGCTACCGAACCGGGTGTCCATGCGACACGGCACCGGTGCTCCGGTTTCTTTGCATGGGCATAAAGTCGCTCGAGCAAGGGTTGGCTTTCTTCGCGGCTCATGCCGACGATATCGACCGTGAAAGCCGGATTGACGTAAAGCAGTTTGCGCCCAGTTCGCGGATGACGGATGACGACAGGATGGGTCGCGCCGGTCTTGAGGTCCTGGCCGCGCAGTTCGGTGGCCTGGTCAGTTTTCGCATATTCGCCGTCTGGCGCATATATATGGTCGGCAGAATGATAGGCTTGCGCCGTCTCGAGGCGCCGCTTCATCTCTTCCGGCAGGCTGTCGTAGGCGGCGCCCATATGCGCCCAGAGCGTGTCCCCGCCCGACGGCGGCAGGATACGCGCGACGAGGATGGAGCCCATCGCAGGAACATGGTCGTAGGAATGGTCGGTGTGCCAGCCCCCACCGATATTGGTTTCCTGGTCCTTCGTCTTGCGCACGACGGCGATCTCTCGATGCGCGTCGGTCAGCGGAAAGTAATTGTTGATGTCGATCCCGCCCCAGCGCCGAGCGAAGGCGAGATGGTCTTCGGGCGAGAACTCCTGATCGCGGAATACCGCCACGCCGTGGACATAAACCAGTTCGCGGATGGCATCGAGACGGTCGCCCGCCGCATCGGCCAGCGAAACGCCGCCGACTTCCACGCCGCAATCGGGAGCGAGTGCCGTGATTTCCATGGCTTCCTCCTTGAACTTCAGTCTCGGTCGGACTGCAATCTACGCCTGACCGATGTGGAGTCCAATGTTTCTCGGCCAGAGTCGGGTTGCCTTGCCGCACCCCCTTTGCTAGGCGCGCGCCAACCTTGCCGGAGCGACTCATTTTCCCGCTCCAAACGGCATGGCCGTAAGAAACCTTTTTCCGACCCCTAGAGGACGAGAGACGCGTGGAAATTTCCGCCGGTATCAAGGCTAGCCTTGCTGGACGTTATGCTTCGGCCCTGTTCGATCTGGCCAGTGAGGCCGGGACCGTGACCGCGGTCGAATCGGACCTCGAGAAGCTCGAAGCAGGCCTGGCCGAATCGCCCGAGCTCAAGATGCTCACCACCAATCCGCGCGTGACCCGCAGCCAGGCCGAAAAGGCGCTGTGGGGCGTCGCCGCCATCATGGGCCTGTCGGAGCTGACGCAGAAGTTCCTCGGTGCGCTGGCGCAGAACCGCCGCCTCGCCCAGCTTCCCGGCATCATCCGCGCCTTCCGCGCGATCGCCGCCGCCCAGCGCGGCGAAGTCGCTGCCGAAGTCACCAGCGCCCATGCGCTGACCGACGCGCAGCTGGCTGATCTCAAGGCCAAGCTGACGGCCCGCGAAGGCCGCACCGTAAAACTTTCCACGAAGGTCGACCCCGAGCTGCTCGGCGGCCTCGTCGTTACCATCGGATCGAAGCGCATCGACGGCTCGATCCGCACCCGTCTCAATTCGCTCTCCCAGGCCATGAAGGCTTAAAGGACAAACATCATGGATATCCGCGCCGCAGAAATCTCCAAGGTCATCAAGGACCAGATCGCCAATTTCGGTAGCGAAGCCGAAGTCAGCGAAGTCGGTTCCGTTCTCTCGGTGGGTGACGGCATCGCCCGCATCCACGGTCTCGACAAGGTCCAGGCCGGCGAGATGATCGAATTCGCCAACGGCACACAGGGCATGGCCCTGAACCTCGAAGCCGACAATGTGGGTGCGGTTATCTTCGGCGCCGACACCGACATCGCCGAAGGCGACACGGTCAAGCGTACCGGCACCATCGTGGACGTTCCCGTCGGCAAGGGCCTGCTCGGCCGCGTGGTCGACGC
>CAYOWF010000229.1:0-2961 GCA_964407585.1 uncultured Qipengyuania sp. | reverse complement strand
CATCGCCTCGGCCTGAAGTCGCGCCCCTCACCGGTAAAGGCGGCCGAGAAGAAAAAGGCCACACCCAAGGCGAAGCCTGCACCGAAGCCGGTGGCGAAGAAAGCTGCGCCGCGCCCCTCGCCGACGCCCGCACCCGCGCCCGCGAAACCTGCGGCAAAGGCTGCTCCGAAGGCCGACGGTTCGGTTCCGTCGCAGCCGCTGCCCAACAAGACTCCCGACCTGCCGAAGATCGTTTCGGTCGGACCGGGTGGCTTTCTGCGGCAAGGCCCGGGCGACCAGCAACCGCCCATCCCGCCCGCGCCCCCGCGTCGTCTCGTCCCCGCCAAGCCGGACCCGTCGATCGCAGACAAGACAAGCCTGCTCGATCTGTCGGACAAGGTCTGCCGCTGGCCGATGGGACATCCGGGCGAACCCGATTTCCACTTCTGCGGCGAAGCCGTAAACCCCGGCTTCCCCTACTGCGTCGAGCATTGCGGCAGGGCCTACCAGGCACAGCTGCCGCGCGGTGCGCGCCGGCCTCCTCCGCCCCTTCCCTTCGGCGGTCCCCGGGTCAGGTAAACGCCTTCCCCGCATTGCCGGGCAAGAATGAACGCCCGCCTGCTCCAGCCGAATGGAGCGGGCGGGCTTTTCGATTCGCGGGCCTCCTGTTTACTTTTCCCCTGCAATTCCTTAACTCGCCCGCACTCCGGGAATCGCTGGATTTCCGGAGTTGATTTTATCGCTGGTTACCATCTCGGTTGACCAGCTTGTCATGCCTTGATGCCAGATAGGGGGGCAGCGAGGATCGGCGCCGTTCCGGCGCCATGGCATATGGGGCAGAGGATGGATTGGACGAGCGCCACGCTTGGCGCCTTTTTCGCCAGTGCGCTTATCTTCGGAGGAACCTGTGCGGCGCTATTCCCCGTCGTTCAGCGAACTTTCCTTTTGTGGCTTGTCATCCGCGTCGCGGCGCTGACGGTCATGGTCTGGGCGCTGTCGCCCACACTCCCTAATTTGCTGGGCCTCGGCCAATCCGAGCGGCTTCTCGTCGGTGCCATTGCAACCGACCTCAGCCTGGCCGTATGCGGCCCATTCCTTGCAAGCTATATGGAGCGCCGGGTACCCGCGCGCGGCGCAAGGCGGCGGCTGCGGCTGATGCTGCCGGTCAGCCTGCTGCCGATATCACTGCTACCGGCCGTAATCTACGCGGGAAAACTCGATTGGCTGCACGACCTCCTGATACTGGGCTTCGCTTCGCTGCTGATCTGGGGATTGGCAGATGGCATCGCGAGGGGCAGCCGGGCAGCCCTGTTCCAGGCCTTCGCCTGGACGCCCGCCCTGCTGGTAGGCCTTGCGGCACTGCTCCACGAGCTCATCATCGGCGGCATGATGCCTTTCTACCTGGCCGCGATGCTGTTTGCCGTGATGCTCGAATTCGTGCTGACGGCCACGGGGGTCGTCGATGGCTTCATGAGCGTGAGGGACCAACGCGATCGTGCGCTCGCCGATATGCGCGAGGCCAAGCTCGCCAATGCCCTCGACCCGCTTACCAATATCGCCAATCGCCGCGGGCTCGAACAGCACTTCGGCAGCACCGGGCGCCAAAGGCCGACCGGCATTGCGATCGTCGATTGCGATCGATTCAAGCAAATCAACGACCAATTCGGACATGACGTGGGCGACAAGGTTCTGGTCGCAGCTGCCAAGGGGCTGATGGGCGAGGATCTCTTCGTCGCCCGCTTGGGCGGGGAAGAATTCATCCTCCTGATCTATAGAGAGAACTGGGAGGAAGTGGCCGAGAGCGCGCGCCGCAGGATGTCGGCGGTTATCCGCGAGGCAGTACCGGAACTACCCTATGCGGTGACGGCTAGCGCAGGGCTGTCCGCAATGCAGCCGGACGACACCCTGAAGGCGGCCATGAAGCGCGCCGACCGCGCGCTCTATGCCGCCAAGGACAGTGGGCGCGATCGAAGCATCAATCTCAGCGAATTGCGCACTTCGACGCCGTTTGGCGAAGTCGCCAGCGCCTGACCTGACCTCAGTCCTTACGGGCGAACCAGATGGTGTGACGCGGCCCCTTGTTGTTGGGGCGGGCACGAACCGTCCGTTCCTCGACGGCGAAGCCGGCCTCCTTCAGCCGCATGCGAAACCTATGATCGGGTGCGGCCGACCAGACGGCGAGCACTCCACCCGGATTGAGCGCGTCGCGCGCCTTGCCGAGGCCGGTACGCGAATAAAGCCGCTCGTTGCCATCGCGCACGATCCCATCGGGTCCGTTGTCGACATCGAACAGGATGGCGTCCCACTTGGCGCAGGTGCCGTCATTGGCATCGTCGATCAGCGCCGCGACGTCGCACAGCACCACATCGCCGCGCGGATCCTCAAGGGTTTCGCCGGTCAGATGCGACAGCGGACCCTGCGCCCAGTCGAGAATTTCCGGGACGACTTCGGCCACGACGACCTGCGCACCCTCACCTGCCTTTTCCAGCGCCTTACGGAAGGTGAACCCCATTCCATAACCGCCTATAAGAACGCGAGGGCGGGCAGTCCGCAATTCGTCCAGGGTCAGTTCGGCCAGCTGTTCCTCGCTGAACTGCATGCGCGTGCCCATCAGCTCGTTGCGACCGAGCATGATGATGAAATCGCGCCCATGGCTGACGAGCGTCAGCGTGTCCCCTCCGGGAATTTCGGCAGTGGATAGCGTTTCGCGCGGGAGCATGACGTGTTCCTAGAAACGAAAAGGGCCACCCTGTCGAGCGGCCCTTTCCTGATTTCGCTTCGAGTAGACTTAGTCCTTCAGGAAGTCCGGCACGTGGGCTTCACCGCCCCCGTCCTTGTTCCCGCCGCGATCACTGCGGTCGCGACCACCGCCGCCACGCGGGCCACGGCCACCGCCACGACGATCGCCGCCGCGGCCTCCGCCACGACCGCCACGGTCACCGCGCGGTTCGCGCGGCGGGCGGGTGTCTTCCAGCTCTTCGC
>CAYOWF010000228.1:0-2982 GCA_964407585.1 uncultured Qipengyuania sp. | reverse complement strand
TGTTCTTGCACGAGTGGTGCGGGAGGTTTACGCAAACGTCAACCGGCAATCGCCGTACAATGGGTTCAACCGAGAGAGGAAAGCGCCAATGCCCGAAGCATACATCATCGACGCAGTTCGTACCCCGCGCGGGATCGGCAAGCAGGGCAAGGGCGCACTGGCCGCCATGCATCCGCAGCATCTGGCGGCGACATGTCTCAAGGCGATCGCCGAACGCAACGATCTCGACACGGCGACGGTGGACGATGTCATCTGGTCGGTCAGCACGCAGGATGGCATGCAGGCAGGCGATCTGGGCCGCATGGCCGCTCTCGATGCGGGCTACGACATTACCTCTTCGGGTACCACGCTCGACCGCTTCTGCGGGGGCGGAATCACCTCGGTAGCGCTTGCCGCTGCACAGGTGATGAGCGGGATGGAAGATTGCGTCGTCGCAGGCGGGACGGAAATGATGAGCCTGACCGCGCAAATGTCGAAGGACAAGATGGCCGCCGGCCTCAGGCCTCCGATGATGGGCAGCTATAACGAGCGTCTGATGCGCAGCCATCCGCAGAGCCACCAGGGCGTGTGCGGCGATGCAATCGCCACGATGGAAGGCTTCACTCGCGAAGAGCTGGACGAAGTTGGCTATCGTAGCCAGCAGCGCGCTGCACAGGCGATCGAGGAAGGCCGGTTCGACAAGTCCGTCGTACCGGTGACCGACGACGACGGCACCGTGGTGCTCGACAGGGAAGAATATCCGCGCCCACAGACGACGCGGGAAGGTCTTGCCGAACTGGAACCCGCTTTCGCCAAGATCGCCAATGTCCCGCTGGACAAGAACGGTACGACTTTCGCAGGGTTGGTGAACGCGAAATATCCCGATCTCGAAATCAGGCACTTCCACCATGCGGGCAACAGTTCGGGGGTCGTCGATGGGGCAGCAGCCGTACTGGTGACGAGCAAGGAATATGCGCAGAAGCACGGCCTCAAACCCCGCGCTCGCATCGTGGCGACCGCAAATATGGGCGACGATCCCACGCTGATGCTCAACGCGCCGGTCCCGGCCGCGAAGAAGGTACTGGAGAAGGCCGGCCTGACCAAGGACGACATCGACCTCTACGAGATCAACGAGGCCTTCGCCGTGGTCGCCGCCAAGTTCGTGCGCGACCTCGAACTCGACTGGGACAAGGTCAACGTCAATGGCGGCTCGATCGCGCTCGGCCACCCCATCGGTGCGACCGGTTCGATCCTCATCGGCACGATGGTCGACGAGCTCGAACGGCAGGACAAGCGTTACGGTCTCGTCACCATGTGTGCCGCGGGCGGGATGGCCCCGGCCATCATCATCGAGCGGATCGACGATTTCGTCGACTGAGCATTTCCCGCCCGGGCATGGCGGTCATTTCAGCGGCAGGATCTGCCCGATAATGTAGTCCGCGGCTTCCTCCGGGCTCATGGCGACCGTGTTGACGCGGATCTCCGGATCTTCGGGCTCTTCATAGGGGCTGTCGATCCCGGTAAAGTTCTTCAGCTCCCCGGCCCGGGCCTTCTTGTAGAGGCCTTTCACGTCGCGCTGCTCCGCCACTTCGAGCGGTGTGTCGACGTGGATCTCGATGAACTCGCCCTCGCCCATCATGTCGCGGACCAACTGGCGGTCGGCGCGGAACGGGCTGATGAAGGCAGTCAATACGATGAGGCCGGCATCGGTCATCAGCTTGGCTACTTCGCCGATGCGGCGGATATTCTCGATCCGGTCGCTTTCGGTAAATCCGAGGTCCTTGTTGAGACCGTGACGCACATTGTCGCCATCGAGCAGGAAGGTGTGCCGGTTCATCATCGCCAGCTTCTTCTCGACTTCGTTGGCAATGGTCGACTTGCCCGATCCCGACAGGCCGGTGAACCACAATACGCGCGGCTTCTGGTTCTTCATCGCAGCATGATCGTCGCGGGTGATGTCGACCGCCTGCCAATGCACGTTTTGCGCGCGGCGCAGGCTGAAATGGAGCATTCCGGCGCCGACCGTACGGTTGCTGATCTTGTCGATCAGGATGAAGCCACCCAATGCGCGGTTCTCGGCATAGGCCTCGAAGACCACCTGCCGGTCGGTCGTGATTTCTGCGACGCCGATGGAGTTGAGCTCGAGCGTCTTGGCCGCAAGGTGCTCCATCGTGTTGACGTTGATCTCGTATTTGGGCTCGGCCACGGTCACGCTGACCATTTGCGTGCCGAGCTTCATCCAGTAGCCGCGCCCGACCACGAGCGAGTCTTCGTCCATCCACACGATCGTGCTTTCGAACTGGTCGGCGGTTTCGGGCGGATTGTCGGCCATCGCGAGGACATCGCCGCGCGAACAATCGATCTCGTCCTCGAGCGTAATAGTAACCGATTGGCCAGCGACGCCATGCTCGAGCTCGCCATCCATCGTCACCACGGCCTTTACCGTGCTGGTCTTGCCAGAAGGCAGCGAGCGGACCTTGTCGCCCGGCGCAACCGTGCCCGAGGATACGAGGCCCGAAAAACCGCGGAAGTCCAGATTCGGGCGATTGACCCATTGCACCGGCATGCGGAACGGCCTGGCCAGGTTGGCATCAGCACGGACTTCGACCGCTTCGAGATGCTCCATCAGCGTGGGGCCATCGTACCAGCCGGTGTTTTCCGACTTGGTCGTGATGTTGTCGCCCGCAAGGCCTGAAATTGGGATCGGAGTGAAGGTTTCGATCCCGATGCTTTCCGCGAAGGCCTTATAGTCCGCGATAATCGCATCGTATTTCGCCTGGTCGTAATCGATCAGGTCCATCTTGTTGACCGCGAGTACCAGGTTCTTGATGCCGAGCTGGTGGCAAAGGAAGCTGTGGCGCTTGGTCTGCACCAGCACGCCCTTGCGCGCATCGACCAGGATGCAGGCGAGATCCGCAGTGGATGCTCCCGTCACCATGTTGCGCGTGTACTGTTCGTGTCCCGGGCAGTCGGCGACGATGAACTTGCGGCTTTCGGTCGCGA
>CAYOWF010000227.1:0-3000 GCA_964407585.1 uncultured Qipengyuania sp. | reverse complement strand
ACAGGCCTTCAGAGAACTGGCCGGCGGCGACCAGCTCGTCGAGGGCGAAATCGCTGGAGGCAAAGATGCGCAGGTCGATCTTGAAGCCATGCGCCGCGCCGGTCGGGCGCACGATGCCGGTCTCGAGCACTTCGGCGAGCCGTTCCTGGATATCGGGCGCGATGGTGTCCACGCCGTCGAGCAGCAGCGTGCCGGTGTCGCAGGCGGCCAGCCCGCCTTCCTGTCGGTCGAAGGCGCCGGCGAAAGCGCCCTTTTCGTGACCGAAGAGCAAGGATTCGAGCGTGTTGTGCGGCAGGCCTTCGCAATTGATCAGCCTGTACGGTGCCTTGGCACGGCCCGATGCATGCTGGATCGCCTGCATCAGCATTTCCTTGCCGGTCCCGGTTTCCCCTTCGACCAGCACGTGCCCGTGGCCGCGCGCTGCGGTGGCGGCCTTGGCCAGCGCGGTGCGGAAATGGGTGTCGGTGCCGACCATCGCATCGAATTCGAGGATCGGGGAGAGCTTTTCCGATAGCGGCTGCAATTCGTCGCGCACTTCGGCGAGGCCTGTAATTCCGCGCAGCGCCATGGCGAGGCGTTCGGGCATGACGGGCTTGACGAGATAGTCGTTCGCGCCTGCACGCATCGCCTCGACCGCAAGCAAAGGAGAGCCGCTGGCGGTAAGCATGATCACCGCGATTTCGGGGCGGGCGGCCTTGGCCTTGCGGATGAAATCGCAGGTCTTTTCGCCGGAAACCCGGGTGTCGAAGAGCACGGTCTCGACCTCGGCGCCCTCGTCGGAGCCGAGCGTTTCGAGCGCCGCCTCGCAGCTTTCCACTGCCAGCGCGCGCCAGCCTTCGCGCTGGGCGAGCGAGGAGATGGCGCGAGCCTGCGCAGGCTCTGCATCCACCAGCAACAAGAGGCGGCTTTCTTCACTCGCCATCGGCAAAGTGCTCCCGTTTGCGCAAGTGCCGGAAATGGCATGCGCATCTTCACCGGGGACCTTAGGGAAAAGGGGTAAAGTTCAGATTAAGCGCCCGCTTTGCACCTGCGAGCCCCAGGAGAACCATGGGGAAGGGCGCCCATGCCCCTTGCCGCGCGGGGAAGTGCATTATAGACCCTCGCGCCAACAGACATTGCAAACAAGGGTATTAGCACATGGAATCCGCCAACGACCGGAAGGCACACCAGAAAACCTACGGTTCCTTCATCTCCATGTTGAAATGGGTCGTTCCCCTGCTGGCGGTCATCACCGCAGTCGTCGTCGTCCTGATTTCCAGCTAAGTACAGGTGCCCATGCGGATCGCGGTGCTCAAGGAGCGTGCGGCCGGTGAAAGCCGGGTCGCCATCACGCCCGAAACGGTGAAGAAATTCGCTGCATTGGGTGCCACTATCGCGGTCGAGGAAGGGGCGGGTGTTGCCGCTTCCATTCCCGACGGGGCCTATACCGAAGCGGGCGCGGACGTGCTTCCCGGACCGAAGGCGGTCGAGGGGGCCGATATCGTGCTCGGCGTGCAGGCCCCCGACGTCATGGCACTGGCCGGGGCCAAGCCGGGTGCCTGGGTCGCGGCGACCTTCGATCCGTTCCGCAACGGCGATGTGGTCGAAGCCTATGCCAAGGGCGGCTTCGAGGCGCTGTCGATGGAATTCATGCCGCGCATCACGCGCGCGCAGAGCATGGATGTCCTCTCCAGCCAGTCCAACCTCGCGGGGTACAAGGCGGTGCTGACCGCGGCGAACGAATTCGGCCGCGCTTTCCCGATGATGATGACCGCCGCCGGCACGGTACAGGCGGCCAAGGTCTTCGTGATGGGCGTGGGCGTGGCGGGCTTGCAGGCCATCGCCACGGCCAAGCGGCTGGGCGCGCAGGTAAGCGCCACCGACGTGCGCAGCGCCACGAAAGAGCAGATCCAGTCGCTCGGCGCGAAGCCGGTTTTCGTGGAGGACGTCGAGGGCATCGAGGGCGAAGGCTCGGGCGGCTACGCCACCGAGATGAGCGAGGAATACCAGAAGGCCCAGGCCGAACTGGTTAGCTCGCATATCGCCAAGCAGGATATCGTCATCACCACCGCGCTGATCCCCGGGCGGCCCGCACCTAAGCTGATTTCCGACGCGCAGATCGCCACGATGAAGCCGGGTAGCGTGATCTTCGACCTTGCCGTTTCGCAGGGTGGCAATGTGGAGGGATCGCAGCCCGACGAGGTGGTCGAGAAGCACGGCGTGAAAATCGTCGGCTATTCGAACACCGCCGGTTACCTGGCCGCCGACGCTTCGGCGCTGTTCGCGCGCAATCTGTTCAACTTCCTCTCCGCCTTCTGGGACAAGGATGCGGGCAAGCCCGTCCTCGACGAGGAAATCGGCGATGCCGTGCGGCTGACGCAGTGCGGGAAGATCGTGAACGAGAGGCTGCTACCGACCGAATCCTCCCCCGCTGGGGGAGGTGTCAGCGCGTAGCGCTGTCGGAGGGGGATCTTGGAAGACCACACGCCCAATGCTCTCGAGAATGCAAGGCGCCTGCGTCGTGAAATGTCGCCGCCGGAAGTGCTCTTGTGGCAGAGGCTGAGAGGTCGACCGCACGGCATGAAGTTTCGCAAACAGCACCCGTTCGGCGACTTCGTGCTGGATTTCTATTACGCGGCCAAGCGGGTGGCGGTAGAAGTCGATGGGATGGTGCATGAAAAGGGTGACCGTCCCGCCAAGGACAGCAGGCGCGACGCCTGGCTCGATGAACAGGGCGTCCACGTGCTGAGAGTTCCCGCTATCGAAGTTTTGCGGGATCCGACCGGCACAGCAGAAACAATCCTTGCCTATTGCGCCGATAGGCCCCCACCGTCAGCCGCTGGCGCGGCTGCCACCTCCCCCAGAGGGGGAGGATTATCCGGAGTCGCCGCATAATGGACTTCATCAGCATCCTGTCGATATTCGTGCTGGCGTGTTTCGTCGGCTATTACGTGGTCTGGTCGGTCACGCCCGCGCTGCATACGCCGCTGATGGCGGTGACCAATGCAATCTCTTCGGTGA
>CAYOWF010000226.1:0-3036 GCA_964407585.1 uncultured Qipengyuania sp. | reverse complement strand
CGCGCCGATGACGACGGCCTTGTGGCCATTGAGGACATAGCTGTCGCCGTCCTTCCTAGCGGTGGTTTCGAGATCGGCGTAATTATAGCGTCCGCGCGGCTCGGCATAGGCGAAAGCGAAGACGCGGCTGCCGTCGATGATGGCAGCGAGGTGTTCCTCGCGCTGCGCCTCGCTGCCCGCATGCTTGAGGAAGCCGCCTGCGCAGACAACGGTGGGCACGAAGGGTTCGACCACGAGGCCTTTGCCGAATTCCTCCATCACGATCATCGCATCGACAGCGCCGCCGCCGAAGCCGCCGACTTCCTCGCTGAACGGCATGCCGAGGATGCCGAGCTCGGCCAGCTGCGCCCAGATTTCGGGCCGCCATCCGGCATCGCTGGCGATGGCCGCGCGGCGCGTTTCCCAGTCGTATTGCTCGCGAACGAGGCGCGACAGACCGTCGCGAACCATGTCCTGCTCTTCGGTGAAGTTGAAGTCCAAGGGTCTCTCTCCGCTCGTGCCCTGGCCTTACAGGCCGAGGATCATTCTCGTGATGATGTTGCGCTGGATCTCGTTCGATCCGCCATAGATCGAGGTCTTGCGCATGTTGAAATAGGTCGCGGCAGAGTGATGCGCGTAGTCCGGGCCGATCGGGTACTCGTTCGAACCGGTGTCGTTCGCGATGCTGCCGTAATAGGGTGCGGAATAGCTGCCGACCGCCTCCAGCGTGAGCTCGGTCAGCCGCTGCTGGATTTCGGTGCCCTTGATCTTGAGGATCGAACTTTCCGGCCCCGGCCCCTTGCCCGCCTGTTCGCCTGCCAGCGTACGCAGCTCGGTGATCTCGAGCGCGGCGAGGTCGATTTCCAGCTGGCTGACCTTGCGGGCGAATTCGAAGTCCTCGATCAGCGGTTCGCCATCGACGGTCTCGTTCGCCGCGATCTCCCGCAGCTTCTCGACGCCGCGCTTGGAACGGGCGACACCCGCAATACCGCTGCGTTCGTGGGCGAGCAGGAACTTGGCGTAGGTCCAGCCCTTGTTCTCTTCACCGACGAGGTTTTCGACCGGCACGCGCACGTCGGTCAGCCAGGTCTCGTTGACCTCGTATCCGCCGTCGAGAAGCTTGATCGGCTTCACTTCGACGCCGGGCGTTTTCATGTCGACGAGGATGAAGCTGATGCCTTCCTGCGGCTTGGCGGCATCGGTGTCGGTGCGGCACAGGAAGAAGCCCCAGTCGGCATATTGCGCCAGCGTGGTCCAGGTCTTCTGGCCGTTGATGACATAATGGTCGCCGTCGCGCACAGCGGTGGTCTTGAGCGAGGCGAGGTCGGAGCCTGCGCCCGGCTCCGAATAGCCCTGGCACCACCAAACATCGCCGCTGCGGATCCCGGGAAGGTGTTTCGCCTTCTGCTCTTCATTGCCGAAAGTGTAGATGACGGGACCGACCATGGAGACGCCGAAGGGCAGCGGCATCACCGCGTTCACCCGCGCATTTTCTTCCGACCAGATGTATCGCTGCGTCGGAGTCCAGCCGGTGCCGCCATATTGTTCGGGCCATGCGGGGACCGACCAGCCCTTTTCACCGAGGATCTTGTGCCAGGCGAGGAAATCCTCGCGCGAGAGGTCTTCGCGCAGGCCCACGTCGTCGAGGTGTTTGGGATAGTTCTCTTCGATGAAGGCGCGAACCTCGTCGCGGAAAGCCTGCTCTTCGGGGGTGAAATCGAGATTCATGGGGTCACGCTCCGCTGGTCATCCTTTCGCACCCGGATTTGCGGGCTGCTTGGGGGATTTCCTTCACCAACGGGGGCGGCGGCGCAAGGTTGCAAAGTGAAATTGTTTGCGCGCGCCGGGCTCGAAGCGGCGCAGGAAAGCGCTTTCCTACAGCTCTGCCGCTACGGTATCGCCGGACCCGCTCTTTGAACCCGTAAATGCGTCGCCAACGAAAAAAGCCCCGCCATTCGCGCGGGGCTTTCGTGTTTTCGCAGCTGCGCCTTTGTAAACGAATCGGCGGGCGGCGCGCATGTACTTCGTCAACTTGCGCGCCGTGCAAGTCAGCTGAGCTTTTCGGCCACCAGCGCCTTCAGGTCCTTTTCGCTGCGCGCGCCGATATGGCTGATGATCTCGCCCGCGCAGATCGCGCCCATGCGCAGGCAGGTTTCGAGGTCCTCGCCGCGGGTATGGCCGGTGAGGAAACCGGCGGCGAAGAGATCGCCGGCGCCGGTGGTATCAACAACCTTGTCGATCGGTTCGGCGGAGACGGCAGCGCGCTCGCCGCCAGCAATCGCCACGGCGCCCTTGGCGCTGCGGGTGGCAACCAGCGTAGGGACCTTGTCCTTGATTACGTCCAACCCGGCTTCGAAGTCTTGCTTGCCGGTCAGCGAGGCGAGTTCGTGTTCGTTGACGAAGAGGATGTCGATCTTGCCTTCGTCGATCAGCGCGCGGAAATCGTCGCCGTGCCGATCGATCACGAAACTTTCCGAAGCGGTGAAAGCGACCTTGCGACCGGCATTGCGCGCCACGTCGATGGCGCGGCGCATGGCACTGCGCGGCTCTTCCGGATCCCACAGATAGCCTTCGAGATAAAGCACTCCGGCGCTGGCGATCAGGTCCTCGTCGAGCGCGGCGGGAGGCAGGAACTGGCTGGCACCGAGGAAGGTGTTCATCGTGCGCTCGCCATCGGGCGTGACGAAGATCAGGCAGCGTGCGGTCGGCGGATCGCCGGGGCGGGCCTCGGTGTCGAAATCGATGCCGACGGCACGGATGTCGTGCGCGAAGATATCGCCCAACTGGTCTTTCGCAACCTGCCCGACGAAGGCGCATTGCGCGCCCAGCGCAGCCATCCCGGCAAGCGTGTTGGCGGCCGATCCGCCCGAAATTTCGGTGGCGCGGCCCATGGCGGAATAGAGTTCTTCGGCGCGGCCGGTATCGACCAGCGTCATCCCGCCCTTGGCAAGGCCCAGCTCCTCGATCAGCTCGTCTTCGCAGGGGGCCATCACATCGACGATGGCATTGCCGATCGCGACGACGTCGTAACGGGGGTCGGTCATGAAAACTCCGGAT
>CAYOWF010000225.1:0-3117 GCA_964407585.1 uncultured Qipengyuania sp. | reverse complement strand
GCGCTCACCATCGCCCGGTCGAGCCGGCGCTTGGGCGCAAAGATACCCGGCGTATCGACGAGGATCATCTGCGTGTCGCCCTGCAGCGCGATGCCGAGCATCCGCGCACGCGTGGTTTGCGCCTTGGAGGATGTGATGGCGACCTTTTGACCTACCAGCTGGTTCACCAGCGTCGATTTGCCTGCATTGGGCGCGCCGAGCACGGCGACGAGGCCGCAATGTGTTTTCGGATCGCTCATCCGAACTTCTCCATGAATTCCTTGGCGGCGGCCTTCTCGGCTTCGCCCTTGCTGCTTGCGGTGGCGGTGGCTTCGCCGACCTTGTGGACCTTCACTCGCACGGTGAACTGAGCCGCATGGTCGGGGCCGGTTCGATCGACTACCTCGTATTCCGGCGGTTTGCGACGATTGCCGGCAGCCCACTCCTGCAATGCGCTCTTGGGATGCTTGCTCTCGCCGGCGCCGCTCTCGAGGGCCGGGCGCCAGAGCATATGGACCAGCTTGCGCGATTCTTCGAAGCCGTTGTCGAGGAATTGTGCACCGAGCAGCGATTCCATCACGTCTCCGAGTATATTGTCGCTATCCTTGCCGCCATCGGCGCGCGCCTGCTTGGAAATGCGCATGTGATCGGCAAGATCGATGCCCCGCGCGACCGTTGCGCACATTTCGCGGCTGACGATGGCGTTGAGGCGCTGGGCGAGCTTGCCCTCGGGCGCTTCGCTCTGCTCGTAAAGCCAATGTGCGATCGACAGGCCGAGAACGCGGTCGCCGAGGAACTCGAGGCGTTCGTAATCCTCGCGCTCGCCCATGCTGCCGTGGGTCAGGGCCGCCTGCCACAGCTTCTCGTCGCGCACGGTAAAGCCGGTCTCTTGCAGCCATGCGCGGGTCTCGGGACTGAGGCCGCTCATATGTCGCTACCGATACGGTCCCAACGCGCGGCGGTGAACCAGGTCCAGGGCAGCAGCCATTCGGCACTGCCGTCGGTCGACCAAAGAACCCGGCTTGCGCGCCCGACCAGCAGGTCCGCATCCACCAGCCCGACGCCGCCGCCGGCAACGGCCGGGTATCGGCTGTCGAGCGAATTGTCGCGATTGTCGCCCATGACGAAGATCTTGCCCTTCGGCACGATAATCGGCCCGAAATTGTCCTTGAGGCGATTGCCGAAATCGATCGTGGAATAGCTCTTGCCCGATGGTAGCGTCTCGATGATCTGGCGATAACGGCAGGTAGTACCGTCGATCACCTGCCCGCCATCTTCGCGGCAGCCGGTGTTCGCGCTCATCGGGATGTCGACGAAACTGCCCCGTTCCTGCTGCAGTTGCTCGCCGTTGAGGAAGACTGTGCCGCCGCGCAGGGCGACGGTGTCGCCGGGCAGCCCGATGGCCCGTTTGACGTAATCGGTCCCGTCGACAGGGTGCTTGAAAATGACCACGTCGCCGCGCTCGGGTAGGCTGGCGAAGATTCGTCCAGGGATGAGCGGCACTTCGCCCGGAAGCGACAGTTTGGAATAGCCATAGGGCCACTTCGCCGCGACGAGGTAATCTCCATTGCGCAGGCCGGGCAGCATGCTCTCGCTGGGAATAGTGAAGGGGGAGAAGATAAAGCTACGGAAAATCAGCACGATGGCGACCAATTTCAGGACGAATTTGAAGAAATCGGCCCAGCTTTCGCCTTCTTCGGCGGGAGTTTCGGCGGCGGCTACTGTTTCCGGATCGGCATCGGCGTCCGGTTGTATCAGGCGGGGGTTCTCATTCATCGCCGAAACCCCTAGTCGCTAGCCACGCTCCATCAAAGGATTTTTGCCCGCCATGACCAAAACCGCCGCCGATATCTGGGGCGAGCTCGCCAAGCTTCCGCAACCCACGCTGCTCGAACTGTTCAGTGCCAGTCGCGACGGAGGCGAAGGTGCCGACGAGCCGGGCGGGGAGGAACGTGTGGCCATGCTGTCTGGCCGGATCGAACTGGCCGTTGACGCAGCCGACGATCTCATGGCCCCCGGCGGGATCCTGTTCGACTGGTCGAAGACGCATCTAGACCGGAGCGTTTTGGCGCATTTCGCCGAACTGGCCGAGGCCATGGATTTCGCAGGAATGCGTGCGAAACTATTCGCGGGCGAGGTCGTGAACCCGACCGAAGGCCGCGCGGCGGACCATGCCACCCTGCGCGGCGTGGGCGACGAGGCCAAGGTCGAGGAAGCCGCAGCGCTCATCGATCGCATGGGGATGCTGGTCGATGCGATCCATCGCGGCGCATTCGGCGAGATCGAACACCTCATCCACATCGGCATCGGCGGTAGCGCGCTCGGCCCGGCGTTGGGCGTGGATGCGCTGGCGCGCGACTATGCACGTTGCGACGTGCATGTCGTCTCCAATATCGACGGCGTGGCCCTCGAAGCGGCCTTTGCCAAGTGCGACCCGGCCAAGACGCTGGTTGCCGTCGCCAGCAAGACCTTCACCACCATCGAGACCATGACCAACGCCAGCTCGGCGCTCAAATGGCTGGCCGACAATGGCGTATCCGATCCCGGCGGCCGGGTGGTGGCGCTGACTGCCAATCCGGAAGGCGCGGTGGAATGGGGAGTGGACGAAACGCGTATCCTGCCGTTCCAGGAAAGCGTCGGCGGTCGTTATTCCATCTGGTCGAGCATCGGTTTCCCGATCGCCATGGCGGTGGGGATGGAAGACTTCCGCGAAATGCTGGCAGGGGCTGCAGCGGTCGATGCGCATTTCCGCGACATGGACATCGCCGAAAACCTCGTGCTGCGCGCGGCATTCGCGGATCTCTACTACACCCGAGTTCGCGGTTGCCAGACGCGCGCAGTCTTCGCCTACGACGAGCGGCTGGGGCTGTTCCCCGACTACCTCCAGCAGCTCGAAATGGAGAGCAATGGCAAGCGCGTAACCGCCGACATGAAGCCGGTCGATGGGCCGACCGCACCGATTACCTGGGGCGGAGTAGGGACCGATGCCCAGCATGCGGTTTTCCAGCTGCTCCACCAGGGCACGCATTTGATCCCGGTCGACTTCATCGCCAGCATTGCGCCGGGCGACGAGCTCGACCCCGCGCACCACCGCATCCTGTTGATGAACTGTTTCGCGCAGGGCGCCGCGCTGATGGC
>CAYOWF010000224.1:0-3126 GCA_964407585.1 uncultured Qipengyuania sp. | reverse complement strand
GCTCGAGACCGGCATCGTGCGCCCGACCGGCGCGGCGCATGGCTTCAAGATCGACGTGCGCATCATCGCCGCCTGCGACCGGCCGCTGGAATATCTCGTCGAGGATGGCGAATTCTCCGCCGCGCTCTACGAAAAGCTCACTGCCACCCGGATCGCCCTGCCGCCCCTGCGCGAGCGCGCCGGCGACATCCCCGGCCTGACCCGCTACTTCCTCGCCAAGATCGGCGAGGTGGATGGCATGACGCATCATTCGATCGCCGACAGCGGCCTGTCGCTGCTCGAGGCCTACGACTGGCCGGGCAATGTCCGCCAGCTGCAGACGGTGCTCTTCCGGGCCTGCGTGCACGAACAGCGCGAGGCATTGACCGCGCACAGCTTCCCGCATCTCAACCAGCTGCTGGGCGATGCCGACCGCGGCGAAAGCCGTGCGCGCGGTCTCGGCGTGCTGCTCTACCAGGACGACGGCAATATCCGCCCGTTGGAGGAAATCGAGGCCGACATCATCCGCCTCGCCATCGGGCACTATCGCGGCAAGATGACCGAAGTCGCCCGCCGCCTCGGCATCGGGCGCTCGACGCTCTATCGCAAGCTGCACGAGCTCGGCATCGACAACGCGGCCTAGCGCTGGCATGGGATCGCCAGCGATTCAAGGAGCACATCGGGTGATCTAGGGCGACCGCCGCGGCGGATATGATAGACTGGCGGGATGATGAGACCCGATCTGCCACACCCGATTTTTCCGAAAGACACCTCATGCAAAAACTGAACGACATGCTCTGCGTGGTAACCGGCGGTGCGCGCGGCATCGGCAAGGCCGTATGCGCGGCATTTCTCGAACAAGGCGCGCGCGTCGTGCTGACCGATATCGACGTGGACGAAGGCAGGAAGGCGGCCGATGAACTGGGCTGCGACTTCGCCCGGCTCGATGTCGCCAGCGAGGCCGACTGGGACGCCTTCGCGCAGGACTTCCCCGCGATCGACGTCCTCGTCAACAATGCCGGCATCACCGGCTTCGAAGACGGCCCCGCCCCGCACGATCCGGAGAACGCCAGCCTCGAGGAATGGCACCGGGTCCACGCGGTCAACACCGACGGCTGTTTCCTCGGCTGCCGCTATGCGCTGAAGGCGATGAAGGCGAAGGGCGAAGGCTCGATCATCAATATGTCCTCGCGTTCGGGCCTCGTAGGAATACCGGGCGCGGCGGCCTATGCGGCAAGCAAGGCGGCGATCCGCAACCACACCAAATCTGTCGCGCTCTATGCGGCGCAGCAGGGCTGGCGCATCCGCTGCAATTCGATCCACCCCGCCGCGATCCTGACCGATATCTGGGAGCCGATGTTGGGCGACGGTCCCGACCGCGATGCGAAGATGGCGGCATTGGTCGCCGACACGCCGCTGAAGCGCTTCGGCACGGTCGATGAGGTCGCCGCGCTGTGCACCTACCTCGCCAGCCCCGAAAGCGCCTATATGACCGGCGGCGAACTCACGCTCGACGGCGGGCTACTGGCGGGCAGCGCCGCCTCGCCGGGGAGTTAACCGGGCAAGTCCCCGAAATCGGTCAGCGCCGCGTCCCTCAGGCCGCGCCAGACGTTGCGCGCCTGGACGGTTTCGGGGACATCGTGGACGCGATGCAGCTGGATGCCCGCATCCATGCCCTTCACCGCCAGCGCCACGCTGCCGCCGAGCCGCGCATCGGCATCGGCCTCGTTCGAGAGCGCGCCGATCATCCGCTTCCGGCTCGCACCCAGCAGCAGCGGGTGGCCAAGCGCGTGGAACAGCGGCAGCGCATTGAGCAGCGCGAGGTTGTCGGCGAGCGACTTGCCGAAACCGATCCCGGGGTCGAGCAGGATGCGGCCCGGCTCGATCCCCGCCTCGACCGCGGCATCGCGGCGGGCGCGCAGGGCGTCGAACACGTCGAGCACGACATTCGCATAGGTACCGCCTTCATGCAGGTCCGCCCCGCTTCCGGGCGCATGCATCAGCACCACCGGGCAGCCGGCATCGGCCACCACTTCGGCACTGCGCGGATCGTGGGTGAGGCCCGAAACGTCGTTGACCAGCAATGCCCCGGCTTCGAGCGCCGCCTCCATCACCGCCGCCTTGCGCGTATCGATGCCGACCGCGGCGCCCATCGCCGCGCAGGCCTCGATCGCGGGCACGACGCGCTCGATCTCGTCGCCTTCCCAGACGGGCCTGGCGCCGGGCCGCGTGCTTTCGCCGCCGACGTCGATGATCGAAGCCCCCGCCTCGACCATGGAGGCGGCATGTTCGCGTGCGGCATCGGGATCTTCGTGCGCGCCGCCGTCGCTGAAGCTGTCGGGCGTGACGTTGAGGATGCCCATCACTTGCGGCTGGTCGAGCCGCACCGTGCGGCCGCCCAGTTCGAGCGGCGGATGCGCAAGCGTGAGATTGGCCCACTGCACTTCCGCTTCGGCGCCCAGTTCGTCGGGCAGATTGCCCAGCACGTCAGCCATCGTATCGGGCGCGGCAAGCCAACGTTCGACCACCGCGCCATCGCGGCGCAGGATCACGGCGAAGCGGCTGGCAAAGACCATCCCCCCGGCAAGGCAGATGGCATTGCCATGTTCGCTCTGGGGTCCGGGTGCGAAGCCGATGGGGCGGATGTAGATGCTGTCGGTCATATCCTGCGAGGCCTAGCGCAATGCGCGCAAGATGGAAGGGGCGCGGCACCGACGGATGTCGGCCGCGCATATCGCCGGGGCCGAATTGCCGTGGCTTGGGGCGGTTTTGCGGGACCGAAGGTGACACAGGGTTACACCCCTGTCCGGTTTTTCCAACAGGTCAAGCTGTTGATTGCAATGAGGTTATCTTCAACAGGGTGACAGATTGAACGAATTTTCCGCTTGGCCGGCGAGCGTGCCGTCGGATGGACCAAATCGGAAAAGGGTGTAGATCGGCATTGCGAGTTCATCCGCGAGACTTGGGCACACGCGACAAGAGAGGGAAAGCGTTTTGTGGCAGCGGGGATCTCAGGTCTTCCATTCTTCCAGCGCTGCGCTCAAGAAGCGGAACCCCGGATCAAGTCCGGGGTGACGGGAGGGAAAGGGGCCAGACAGCGCTCGCCTAGCCCGTCCATCGCGTCAGGATGAGGAATTTGCCGACCAG
>CAYOWF010000223.1:0-3152 GCA_964407585.1 uncultured Qipengyuania sp. | reverse complement strand
CGCTCCAGAAACTTCTCCTGCGCCGCGCCGAGCACCTTGGCGCCCGTATTCTCGAATTCCTTGAGCAGCTTCTCGCGGCTTTCCTCGAGCAGACGCTTCTGCTCGTCGAAGCCGGCGGCTTTCTCCTTGAGCAGGCCATGCGCCTCGCGTTCCGCTTCCAGCTTGCGCTCCAGCTCGTCCGACCGGGCGGCGCGTTCGGACATCGTCGCAAGGTCGCGCGTCATTTCCTTGAGCTTGTCCTCGGCGGCGCGCGTTTCGGTCTCGCGCTCGCCATGGCGGGCCTTCCATTCCGCGACGGGACGCGAACCGACGAACCATCCGAGTGCCAGGCCGACGACCAGCGCAACGATTGCAATAACAGCCAATTCCATGCCTTCAGACTAGGCGGAACACATGCGGAACACCACCCCTTTCCTACAGCTATCCCCGAAGATAGCTTCGCATCGGCTCTTTCCAATCGTCAGTCACCGCCAACCGGCCCCGCGCCCTATGAAAGGCACGCGCCGCGCATGTATTTCATGAACGAACCCGCAAAAAAGGCGACCCGCCATGCGCGAATCGCCTCTTCGAATTCCGGATTGTGTAGGGAAGCCTAGGCGGCCTCGCGCATCTTCTTCAGTTTCTTCAGCGCCATGTTGCGCTTGAGGCGCGAAAGATGGTCGATGAAGAGCACGCCTTCGAGATGGTCCATCTCGTGCTGGAGGCAGGTCGCCATCAGCCCGTCGAGATCTTCCTCGTGCGTTTCGCCCTCGAGATCCTGGTAGCGCACGCGGCAGGTTGCCGGACGATCGACATCGGCGAAGATGTCGGGCACCGAGAGGCAGCCTTCCTGATAGGTCGCCAGTTCTTCCGCCGGGTCGAGGATTTCGGGGTTCACGAAGACCCGCGGTTCCTTCTTCGTCGGATAGTGGACGTGCTCGTGCCCGCCATGGTTGCAGACCTCGCCCTCGGCGTCCTCGTCCTCGGGCTGGAGATCGATCACGAGCACCCTCTTGGGCACGCCGACCTGGATCGCGGCGAGGCCGATGCCGGGCGCATCGTACATGGTTTCGAACATGTCGGAGACGAGGTCGCGCAGTTCATCGTCGAACTCGGTAACCGGTTCGGACACGACCTTGAGCCGGGGATCCGGCACTTCGAGGATTTCACGGATAGCCATGCAGGGTCAGATAGGCGCGAAAATGCCGCTTTTCAATCCAAATGGGGCAGCAGGAGCGAAGGATTAGCCGAGCGGGCGGCGCGCCCTCAATGCCTGCGCCAGCGTCCCTTCGTCGAGATAGTCGAGTTCCCCGCCCACAGGCAGTCCGTGCGCAAGCTGGGTGATCCGGACCGGGAAGTCCTCCAGCCGCTCCGCCAGGTAGTGCGCGGTGGTCTGCCCTTCGAGCGTTGCGTTCATGGCCAGAACCACTTCGTCCACCCCGCCTTCCTCGACGCGCGAAAGCAGGCTGGCGATGTTGAGATCCTCGGGCCGGATGCCGTCGAGCGCAGAGAGCTTGCCGCCCAGCACGTGGTACCTGCCGGTGAACAGTTTGGCCCGGTCGAGCGCCCACAGGTCGGCCACGTCCTCGACCACGCACAGCCCCTTGCCGTCGCGGCGCGGGTCGGCGCAGATGCCGCAGGGGTTGGTGGTGTCGACATTGCCGCAAGTGTCGCATTCGACCAGCGCCTCGCCCACCGTGGCGAGCGCTTCCAGCAGGGCGGGCAGCGCGCTTTCGCGGCGTTTCACCAGCCACAGCACGGCACGCCGCGCGCTGCGCGGGCCGAGGCCGGGAAGGCGTGCCAGCGCGGCGGCCAGCGTCTCGATCTCTTGCGATGCCATAGCGGCACAGATAGGGGCCGGAGCCGGAACACGAAAGACCGGTTGGAAAGTCATGCGCATAATCTTCATGGGATCGCCCGAATTCGCGGTGCCGACATTGCAGGCGCTGGTCGATGCCGCGCATGATGTGGTCTGCGTCTATACCCAGCCGCCGCGCCCGGGTGGTCGGCGCGGGAAGGAACTGACGAAGACGGCCGTGCATGAACGCGCCGAGCGCCTCGGCATCGAGGTCCGCCATCCCAAGTCGCTCAAACCGGCGGAAGAACAGGAGGCCTTTGTCGCGCTCGACGCCGATATCGCAGTGGTGGCGGCCTATGGCCTTATCCTGCCGCAAGCGATCCTCGATGCGCCGAAGCGCGGGTGCCTCAACGTCCACGCCTCGCTGCTCCCGGACTGGCGAGGCGCGGCGCCGATCCATCGTTCGATCATGGCCGGCGACGAAGTGACCGGCGTCACGATCATGCAGATGGAAGCCGGGCTCGATACCGGCCCCATGCTCGCCACGGTGCGCACTCCGGTCGACGACAAGACCACCGGGGAACTGACCGAGGAACTGGCCGAACTGGGTGCGCAGCTGATGGTTGGCACGCTGATCGACATCGATGCGTTGCAGGCGGTCGAGCAGGATCACGATGCAGCCAGTTACGCGAAGAAAATCGACAAGGCCGAGGCCCGGATCGACTGGACGCGCCCTGCCGAGGAGGTGGTTCGCCAGATCCACGGCCTCTCGCCCTTCCCCGGAGCCTGGTTCGAGATGGACGATGTCCGCGTGAAGATCCTGCGGGCGGAAACGGCAGAGGGCTCGGGCGCGCCGGGAGAGGTGCTCGATGACGACCTCGCCATCGCCTGCGGAAGCGGGGCGATCCGCCCGGCCCGTCTCCAGCGCGCCGGCAAACCTGCGATGGACCGGGCGGAATTCCAACGCGGAAACCGGATCGGCAAAGGGAAAGTCGTCGCGTGACCCGCTTCGCGCTGACCCTCGAATTCGACGGCACGCCCTTTTTCGGGCTGCAGCGCCAGGACAACGGTCCGAGCGTGCAGCAATCGCTCGAGGAAGCCGCCTTCCGCGTCACTGGCGAAGAGGTCCGCCTGCACAGTGCAGGCCGCACCGATACCGGCGTCCACGCGCTCGCCATGCGCAGCCATATGGATATCGACAAGGACATCGCGCCGTTCCGCCTGATGGAAGCGCTCAACGCGCAGGTCCGCCCCGACCCGATCGCCGTAACGCATTGCGAGGTGGTGCCCGACGACTGGCATGCGCGCTTTTCCTGCACCGGACGCAGCTACGTCTACCGCATCGCCAACCGCCGCGCACCGCTGACGCTGGAGC
>CAYOWF010000222.1:0-3155 GCA_964407585.1 uncultured Qipengyuania sp. | reverse complement strand
CGATCCGGTGAAATCCGAGAGTTTTCATTACGTTGGAACTCTTTCGTGTCGTGTCATCTGCTGGACCTTGCAGCTCTGGCGTAACCCGCATGCACGCGGAGTTCGCACCTCGAGCGAGGTCCGATTGCGCTGCGCCCTATAGGAGGGCTTTCCTCCAGCCTCAAGCGTGTGGCGGATAAAAATGTGCAACTGCCTTTGCCTCTTGCGCAAATGCGCGCAAGGCGCTTTGGCAGTGCGCACCATGACCGAAGACGAAATCCTTTCCGAATTCCGTGCCAGCGAAGCCCTGCTCGAAGGCCATTTCCTTCTCTCCAGCGGCCGCCACAGCGGACATTACCTGCAATGCGCGCGCGTGCTGATGAACCCGGAGCGTGCCGGACGGCTCGCTTTCGCCCTCGCCCAGAAGATCCCGCGCGAGATTCGCGGCGAGATCGACGTCGTGGTCAGTCCGGCGATGGGAGGCATCATCATCGGCCAGGAAATGGGCCGCGCGCTTGGCAAGGACGCGATGTTCCTCGAACGGCCCGAAGGCAGCTTTCACCTGCGCCGCGGTTTCCGCCTGAAGCAGGCTGCCAAGGTCCTGATGGTGGAAGACGTGGTCACCACCGGCCTGTCGAGCCGGGAGGCCATCGAGGCAGTGGCGCGCGAGGGCGGTGAGGTCATCGCCGAAGTCGCGCTGGTGGATCGCAGCAATGGTGCGGCCGACCTCGGCGTGCCCTTCTTCCCGCTCATCGACATTGCCTTCCCCACCTATGCTGACGATGAGGTCCCCCAAGACCTCGCCGCGATCGAGATTACCAAGCCGGGGAGCCGCAAGGATTGACCCGCCCACTGCGCCTCGGCGTCAACATCGATCACGTCGCCACCATCCGCAACGCGCGTGGCGGCGATCATCCCGACCCCGTGCGGGCGGCGGAAATCGTGGCGCGCGTCGGCGGTGACGGGATTACCGCGCATCTTCGCGAAGACCGCCGCCACATCCGCGACGCCGATCTCAAGCGAATCCAGGAAGCGACCGACCTCCCGCTCAATCTCGAAATGGCTGCGACCGAAGAGATGCTGGAAATAGCGCTGAGGCATTCGCCACATGCCGCCTGCATCGTCCCCGAAAAACGCGAGGAGCGCACGACCGAGGGCGGGCTCGATGCGGCGGGACTACACAATACGCTCGCCCCCATCGTGGGGAAACTGCGCGACAATGGCATACGCGTATCGCTGTTCATCGAGGCGGAGGAGCGCCAGCTGGACGCCGCTCTCAGGCTCGGCGTCCCGGTGGTGGAATTCCACACGGGGGAATATGCGCACGCACATCTCGATGGTGACGGTGAAAGGACCGCCCGCGAATTGAAGCGGATCGCCGACCTGTCCGCGCTTGCTGCGAAGAACGGTATCGAACCGCATGCGGGCCATGGCCTGACTTATGAAAACGTCCAGCCCATCGCCGCAATCCCGCAGCTGGCGGAACTCAATATCGGTCATTATCTCGTCGGCGAGGCGGTCTTCGTCGGTTTGGAGCACGCTGTGCGGCACATGCGCGAATTGATGGATGAAGCCCGATGATCATCGGCATGGGCAACGACATCACCAATATCGATCGTATCGCCAATTCGCTCGAGCGTTGGGGCGAGAAGTTCGAACGGCGCTGCTTCACCGATATCGAGCGCGCCAAGGCGGCCAGGCGCCCTTTCACCCGCGTCGGTACTTTCGCCAAGCGCTGGGCGGCGAAGGAGGCCTTCGCCAAGGCGGTGGGAACCGGATTTTCGCGCGGGGTGTTCCACAAGGACATCGGCGTGGTGAACAGGCCCTCGGGCGCGCCGACGCTGCAACTGGCAGGGGGCGCGGCGGAAAGGCTTGCCGAATTGGTGCCCGAAGGCCATGAGGCGCACATTCATCTCACCCTCACCGACGACCATCCATGGGCGCAGGCCTTCGTGATTATCGAGGCCCACCCCCAATGAGCGCAGATACCGCCGACGTGAACGACCACATCCAGAAGAAGAAAAAGGACGACAAGAAGGTCGATTGGCTGGGCGAAATCCGCGGCCTTGCACTAATGCTGCTGGCCGTCTTCGCCTTTCACAGCTTTATCGCGAAGCCGTTCTACATCCCGTCCGAATCGATGCTGCCCAACATGCTGGTCGGCGACCGCCTCGTGGTGAGCAAATATCCCTATGGCTGGAACTGGTCTTCGGTGAGCTTCCACCTCGCTCCGCGCGGAGACTGGCGGATTGCGGGTTCGACACCCGAATATGGCGATATCGTGATCCCGGTGCATCCCGAACGCGACGAGGACTACATCAAGCGCGTCGTCGCACGGCCGGGGGACCGGATCGCGGTGCGCGACGGGCAGATCATACTCAATGGCAGCCCGGTACCGCAGGAGGCCGAACCGCCGCTCGACTTGCCGGTCGATGCCAATTCCCGCTGCTACGGCTTCGGCGACCCCACCTTTCTCGTCACGGGCGAGGACGGCCGCGATGTCTGTCGGGTACCGGTCTATCGCGAAACCTTGCCCAATGGCGCGAACTACCTCGTGATCGACCATATCTCCCAGCCGCTCGACGATTTTGCCGAGATCACGGTCCCCGATGACGCGGTCTTCGTGATGGGCGACAATCGCGACCATTCGGCAGACAGCCGCGAAACGCTGTCTTCTCGCGGGCTGATGGGCCCGGTTCCGCTGGAGAATATCGGCGGTCGTGCGGAGTTCATTACCTTCTCGCTCGATGGAACCACTACGCTCAATCCGGTTTCATGGTTTACCAGCCTGCGTGAAAATCGCGCCTGGACAACGCTGCGTCCCGCAATCGCGGAAGGGAAAAGCGCCGAATGAGCGATGAATCGTCGGACAATAAAGGCGACCCGGTCGAATCGGACGACCTTGCCTATCACGACGATCCGGGTGCCAGTCCGGCCTATATCGTAAATCCCAGGCTGCGCTTCGAGGCCAGCCGTGCGCTGGTCTGGGCCCTGGTCATCGGCCTCGTTTGGCTGATGGCCCATATTTCGCAATCGCTGCTGGTCATCTTCGGTGCCATGGTCTTCGGCTGCATGGTCGATGGCGGCGCGCGCCTGCTCGGCAAGGCGCTGCCCATCGGGCGCAACTGGCGCGTTGCCATCGTGTTGGTGCTGGTCACCGCCTTCTTCATCTGGCT
>CAYOWF010000221.1:0-3196 GCA_964407585.1 uncultured Qipengyuania sp. | reverse complement strand
TTGCGCGGCCCGTCGAGCCAGATGCTGTCGGCATTGCAGGCGTAGAAGGGATCGGGCAGCAGCCTCGCCTCCATCGCCTTGACCATGCCGCCGCCCGTTTCGAGCAGCAGCTCGCGCTCGTCGGAAAAGGTCACCGCAGGGCATTTGCGCGTGCGCAGGTGCGCCTCGATGCTTTCCGCGAGGTAGTGGACGTTGACCACCGCCTTTTCGATGCCGGCATCTTCCAGCCGGTCGAGCGCACGATCGATCAGCGGCTTGCCCGCCACCCGCACCATCGGCTTGGGCATGGTGGCCGTGAGAGGGCGCATGCGCTTGCCCAGCCCGGCAGCCATCAACATGGCAGTGTCCGAGACGAGCTTGCTCATGAAATCTCCCCGCCATGCGCCATACGCAGCGATTGCGGGATATTCGCCTCGAACCACGCCGCTACGGGTGCCATGGCTTCATGCGCAAGATCGCGTTCCATCGCCTGCCAGACACGCGGGATCATACCGAGATAGCGCGGCTTTCCGTCGCGCTTGTAGAGCCGGGTGAAGATGCCCACGATCTTCGCATTGCGCTGAGCGCCCAGGCGCGCGTAATCGGCTTCGAAATGTTCGCCCGGATCGGCGGCAGCGCGGTACCGTCCCATCATTTCGTGCTCGAGGCTTTCCGACACGTCGCGCCGCGCATCCTGCAGCAGGCTGACCAGATCGTAGGCCGGGTGACCGACCAGCGCATCCTGGAAATCGATCAGCCCCTGCTCGCCCGCCAGCCTTCCGGCTTCGAGCAGCATGATATTTTCCGCATGATAATCGCGCAGCACGGTCACGCCCGGAACTTGCCGCGGCAGCATGGGCGACAATGCCTCTTCCCAGGCCTTCGTCCAGCTGGCCTCGTCGACCTCGAGCCCGACGGCGGGGCAATACCATTCGGTGAACAGTGCCGCCTCGCGCTGGTAGACCGCCATGTCATAGCGCTCGAAAGGCCCTGGAGGCAGTTTGTGCAGCCGGACCAGCGTATCGATCGCCTGCGCGTAGATATCGTGTTCGTGATCGGGGTGGTCGTCTATCCACTCCTTCATCCGCGTATCGCCGAAATCCTCGGTTAAGACCCAGCCCTGCGCGGCATCCTCGGCCAGGATGGCAGGCGCGCGCATGCCGTTGTCGTTGAGCCAGTGCGCAACGTGGAGGAAGGGTTGCGGGTCCTCATGCGGCGGCGGCGCATGCATCAGCATCGCGCTCCTGCCGCCCATCCGGATGCGAAAATAGCGGCGGAAACTGGCATCGCCCACCAGCGGAGCGATTTCGGCGCCTTCCCATTCGGTGTCCCCGAGGAAGGCATGGATATCGTCGATCAGCGCATCGCTCATGGTATGCGGCTTTGCCAAGCATCGCCCGGCTTCACAATGGCCTGCCTGCCCTCGCCCACGGTTTCCAGCGTGATTGCAAGGCAGGTCGGCTCATGCTCGAAACCGCCGGCATGATCGGGCCATTCGGCCAGCAGCACCGCGCCTTCGCGATAATCGTCGAGCCCGATCTCCGCCGCCTCTGACGGATGTTCGAGCCGGTAGAAATCGGCATGAACCAAGGGCACGCGAAGGTGATCGTAAGTCTCGACGATTGTGAAGGTCGGCGACGGCACTTCGCCATCGTGGCCCAGCGCAGCGATGATCGACCGCGCCAGTGTGGTCTTGCCCGCCCCGAGACCGCCCGACAGGGCCACCACGTCGCCCGGTTCGAGCTGCGCGGCAATACGCCGCCCGAAGGCTTCCATGGCCGCGAGATCGGGCAGGTCCTTCTTCACGGCAGCGTGATCGTGGCCGTGGTACCGGCATTCTTGCGCGTCTGGAATTCGAGCGTGCCGCCATGCGCCTCGACCAATTGCCGGGCGAGCGGGATACCTAGGCCTTGCCGCCGCTCGATACCCTTGCCGTCGGCGCTCATGCGGATGCCTTCGAGCGCGCGCGCGAGTTCGTGCTGGCTCATGCCTTCGCCATTGTCCGATATCGCGATCCGGTTGAGGCCCCGCCGCTTGGCGATATCGATGAGGATACGCCCCCCGCGCGGCGTGTGCGCGATGGCATTGTCGAGCAATTGGCCGATCGCACGCTGCAATTGCTGGCGATCGGCCTCGACCGTCTTGTTGGCATTGCCGTTGAGGTCGAGAGTGAGGCCCGCGCCGAGGATCGCCTCTTCGCGCTTGCGGACGATCTGTTCGATGAAGGGCAGCAATTCCACCTTGGTCTTGCGCAGCGGCATCAGCCCGGCTTCGGATTGCGACAGGTCGAGCACGTTTTCGACCTGCTCGGTTAACTTACCGACCGACAGCGTGATGGCCTGCACATATTCCTTCGCCTGCGCGCTGAGTTCGCCGGCAATGCCCTGGCTGAGGAGCTCGGCAAAGCCGCCGATCGAGGTCAGCGGCGTGCGGAATTCGTAGGACATGTTGGCGAGGAAGCGGGTCATCACCGCATCGGCTTCCTCCAGCGCACGATTGCGTTCGCGCAGCGCCTGTTCGGCCTGTTGCGAGGCGGTGACGTCGAGCACGGTGAGCAGGCCGTTGCCATCGGGCAGCGGCACGCCTGCATAGGTCAGCGTGCGCCCGTCGGCGAGCGAGATCCTGCCGTCGCGCGGCTTGCGGTCGAGCGTGGCGCCGCGAATGGTTTGCCCGATCTTGGAAATCTCTTCCGGATCCGCGAGCTGCTTGGCGATCGCCTCCAGCAATTGCTCCGCCTGCGGATGGCCGTCGAGCACTTCGGAATCGACCCCCCAGGCGATCGGGAAGCCGCGATTCCACAGTTCGAGGTGCCCGTCGGGCGCGAATACCGCGAGCGCTTCGAACAGGCTGTCGAACGTGGCTGTGCGCGTGCGAAGAAGCGTATCCCGCGTGGCGGACAGGGCAAGCTGTTCGGTGCGGTCTTCGGCGATCAGCACCAGCCCGCCATCGGGCAGCGGCTGGGCGACGATCCGCAAATGGGTGCTGTCGGGCAGCGGCCAGTTGAATTCCTCCGGCTCGTCCCTGAGGAACCATTCGTCGATTTCCTTGCGCCACGCGGGGAAATCGCGGACTTCGGGAATGCGGCCGTTCTCGCGCGCGATCGTCAGCATCTGGTCGAACCGGATACGTTCGCTCACCACGCCGGGCGGCAGCGAGAACACCCGGTGGAACGGCTGGTTCGCAAAGGTCATCCGGTGCTGTGCATCGAACTGGGCGA
>CAYOWF010000220.1:0-3232 GCA_964407585.1 uncultured Qipengyuania sp. | reverse complement strand
GCATCCAGGGCGGTTCGCAAGGCGGGCTGCTGGTCGGCACGGCCTTCACCCAGGCGCCCGAGCAGTTCGATGCGGCGATCGTCGCCATCCCGCTGTTCGACATGCTGCGCTATCACCTGATCGGCCGCGGCGCTTCGTGGATCGGCGAATATGGCGATCCGCGCATTCCCGAGCAGCGTGCATGGATCGAGGGCTATTCGCCCTACCAGAAGATCGTCGAGGGCGTGGACTACCCCGCCCCGTTCCTCTGGGCCTCGACCGCCGACGACCGCACGCACCCGGCCCATGCCCGCAAGGCGGCGGCGAAGCTCAAGGCGCTCGGCCAGGATTACTGGTATTTCGAGGATATGACCGGCGGCCATTCGGGCGGTGTCGAGAACGAACAGCGCGCCAAGCTGCAAGCCTTGCAGACGGTGTACCTGATGCAGCGCCTGATGGACGACAACGAAGGCGAGTAATCGCTCTTCACGGCAAATGAGGGGCGGTCCATAGGGCCGCCCCTTTGCTATCTGCCCCGTCTTACGGGAGCATGGAAATCGGGCGGTTTGTCCGCAACCCAGCGCAGGAATTTCGCCAGCTCGCCGCTCTCGAGCAGCATCTCCCGGTCATCGCCGAACCGCGCCAGTTCGCCATTGGTGAACACCTTGTGGATCGTCTTGTGGCAGATGGGATGCACAGGGACAGTCTCGCGCCCCTTTTTCGATTTCGGAACCGGGTGATGCCACTGAACGCGGCTCCCCAAGGGGCGCTCGCACAGCCAACAGGTGAGCGATTCTTCGCTCAGCCCTTCTTCTCCGAAGCCTTCTTCTTTTTCATGGTGTCGTGGAAGCGATCGGCCCAGCCGGGTTTGACCAGCTGTTCGGCGCGCACCATGCGCAATTCGCCCGAGGCAACGTCGCGGCTGACCGCGCTCCCCGCGGCCACGATGGCATCGTCGCCGATCTCGACCGGGGCGATCAGGGCGGAGTTCGAGCCGATGAAGGCCCGTTCGCCGATCTTGGTCCGGTGTTTGAAATAGCCATCGTAATTGCAGGTAATAGTACCTGCACCGATATTCGCCCCCGCCCCCACGGTGGCATCGCCGAGATAGGTCAGGTGATTGGCCTTGGCACCCTCGCCCAGCACGGACTTCTTCATTTCTACGAAATTGCCGACCTTGCTGGTATTTTCCATCACCGCACCCGGACGCAGGCGGGCATAGGGACCGACTTCGCAATCCTCGCCGACATGCGCGCCTTCGAGATGGCTGAAGGCCCGGATGCGGGATCCGCGCCTAACCGTCGTACCGGGACCGAAGACGACGTTGGGTTCGATCACGACATCGGCTTCGAGGACGGTATCGTAGCTGAAGAATACCGTTTCGGGTGCTTTCAGCGTCACCCCGTTTTCCAGCGCTTCTTCCCGTCGCAGTTCCTGCCACTGGCGTTCAGCCGCGGCGAGTTCCTGGCGCGAATTGATGCCCAGCACCTCTTCGGGCTTGTCGGCGACCACGGCGGCACAGGTTCGCCCGTCCTTCACCGCGACGTTGACGATATCGGGCAGGTAGTATTCGCCCTGGGCATTGTCGTTGTCGACCCGTTCGAGAAGGTCGAACAGGTCGCTGCTCTTCGCCGCCATCAGGCCCGAATTGCACAGCCGCGTGGCACGTTCCGCCTCGTTGGCGTCCTTGAATTCGACCATCTTTTCGATCGTCATGTCGGCATGGGTGATCACGCGCCCGTATTGCAGCGCATCTTCGGGCTCGAAGCCGAGCACCACCACGGCAGGTTCGTCCTGCGCGCGGAGGCGTTCGAGCATCTCGATCATGGTCACGGCCGTGATGAAGGGCGCATCGCCCAGCAGCATGATGACATCGCCATCGAATCCGGCGAGTGCATCCTTCGCCTGCGCCACGGCATGGCCGGTGCCGAGCTGCGGTTCCTGCACCACGCAGGTCGCTCGGTCCGACACCTGTCTTTCGACCTGTTCGCGTTCGTCGCCCACGATGACGATGGTCTTCGTCGGCTGCAGAATGGCCACCTGCGCCATCAGATGCTCGATGATCGGGCGTCCGGCGATATTGTGCAGCACCTTGTGCAACCCGCTCTTGAGGCGCGAGCCCTTGCCGGCTGCAAGGATGACGACGGCGAATTCACGGCTTTTGGTCATGGCATGCGCCATGCCACCATTCGCTTGCAGTTTGAAGAACCATCAGCCACCTCAGGCACAGATGACTGATTTTCCCTTCGACATCGTCGCCTTCGACCTCGACGGCACACTGCTGGAAACGCACCGCGATCTCGGCACGGCGGTCAACCACGCCCTGGCGCTGGGCGGTTTCGACGCCGTACCCATTGAAAGCGCAACCGATCTCATCGGTGGCGGGGCGAAAATCATGCTCAAGCAGGCGGTGGATGCGCAGGGCGGGCTGCCACATGACGAATTCCGCAAGCTCTACAAGGCGATGCTGGCCTATTACGGCGAAAATTTCGCAGTCCACACGCGCCCCTATCCGCATGCGGTGGAAGTTCTCGACGAACTGGCCGGGCGCAATGTCGCCATCGGCGTGGTGACGAACAAGTTCGAACAGTTCGCGCGCGGCATCCTCGGCGAGCTGCAGTTGATCGATCGGCTGGGTTTCGTCATCGGCGGCGACAGTCTGGGCAAGGGGCCGGACGGCAAGTATCTGGCCAAGCCCGCACCCGAGCCGATCCTGAAGGCGCGCGAACTGGGCGGCGGCGGTCGCATAGTCTTCGTCGGCGACAGCAGCTACGACATGAAAGCGGCGCGCGCGGCCGGGGTGCCGGTGGTTTCCGCCTGCTACGGCTATTGCGATGGAACGGCCGAGGAACTGGGAGCCGACGTAGCGATTGATTCGCTTGACCGCCTCATTCCCGCCCTCGAAGCCATTTAGGGCTGCAATCTGACCCTACGGAATCGGGCTTTGCCGAGCGCGGTGTTGCAAGTGCGAAGACTTCGTGCCAGTCCACGCGCCAATTGACCTTTACGTAAACGACAAACAAACAAGCAGGAGCCTCCCCCATGACCATCGACTTCAAGGACAAGGTAGCCATCGTCACCGGCGCCGGCGGCGGTCTGGGCCGCGAATATGCACTCGAACTCGCACGCCGCGGTGCGAAGGTCGTGGTCAACGACCTCGGCGGTTCGCGCGACGGCACCGGCCATTCGGACATGGCACTCCAGGTCGTCGAGGAAATCGAGAAGATGGGCGGCGAGGCGATGTCGAACGGCG
>CAYOWF010000219.1:0-3234 GCA_964407585.1 uncultured Qipengyuania sp. | reverse complement strand
GCTCGACCGGCTGCTGGGCGATCCCTACCAGTTCTTCGCGCAGAAGATCATGGGCCTGTCCGATCTCGACGCGCTCGATGCCGATCCGAATCCGCTGTGGCAGGGCAATGTGGCGCATGAGATCCTCGAACGCTGGCACAAGGCGCGCAAGGAGGACCCCACCGCCCGCATCGCCCCGATCATGGAGCAGGTGTTGGACGAGGAGAATGCCGATCCCCTCGTCCGCGGACTGTGGCAGCCCCGCTTGCTCAAGGCGCTCGAATGGATCGAGGAGACCGTCACCGCCTATACCGACCGCGAGGTGCTGGCGGTCGAAGCGAAGGGTTCGATGCATTTCGACGAGGTCTTCGTCCACGGCCGCGCCGATCGGATCGACCGGCTGGCGGACGGGTCGCTCGGCATCATCGACTACAAGACCGGCAAGCCGCCCAGCGCCAAGATGGTCGAAGAGGGTTATGCGCTGCAACTCGGCATCCTCGGACTTATCGCAGAGGACAGCGGCTTCAAGGATTTCACGGGCGAGCCGGGTGCCTATGAATATTGGTCACTGGGCCGTGCGAAGGACGATAATCCGCATGGCTTCGGCTATGTCGATATTCCGCTAAAGGTGGGCAAGAAACAGACCGGCCTTCTGCCAGAGGAATTCCTTCCCACGACCCGCAGCAAGCTGACCGAGGCGATCGGAAAGTACATCAAGGGCGATGCGCCCTTTACCGCGCGCGAAAATCCCGATTACCCGGCCTACGACACCTACGACCAGCTGATGCGGCTCGAGGAGTGGCTCCCGCGCCAGGCGGATGAGGAGGACGCCTCGTGAGCGGGAAGGTGCACGCACTCGAGGGCCCGCAAAGGGATTCGGTGAACCCGACCGAAAGCGTCTGGCTGTCGGCCAGCGCCGGGACGGGCAAGACGCAGGTGCTTTCGGCACGCGTGCTGCGCCTGCTGCTGGAGCCGGGAGCGGACCCCTCGCAGATCCTCTGCCTCACCTTCACCAAGGCGGGCGCGGCGGAGATGGCGGTGCGCGTCACTGCGGTGCTCGCGCGCTGGGTGCGGATGGATGCGGCGCAACTGGGCAAGGAACTGGGTCATCTCGGCGCGGCAATCGATCCGGAAACGCAGTCCCGCGCCCGATCGCTCTTCGCCCGCGTGCTCGATTGCCCCGGCGGCGGCCTCAGGATCGATACGATCCACGCCTTCGCGCAATATCTCCTCGGCGCATTCCCGAACGAGGCGGGCGTCCTGCCCGGCAGCAAGCCGATGGAGGACCGCGACCGCGACCTCTTGAGCCGCGACGCCCTGTCCGACCTGCTGGCGGAGGGCGAACCCCGGATTCGCGAGGCGGTAGCCGAGATGAGCCGCCGCAAGGGGCCCGACGCGGTACTCGGCTGGCTGATGCGTTGTGCACGGCACAAGGAATTGTGGGACCGCCCTGGCTGGCAGCATGGGCTGAGCGACCCGGTGCGCCGCCTGCTCGGCATCCCCGCCGATGCAGACGAGGGCTGGGTGGCGGAAGGCTGCTCGGACGAGAATTTCCCCGTGGAAACGGTGCGTGCCGCTCTTCTGGCAGTAGATGGCTGGAAGGCACAGATCGCCGACAAGGTTCGCGACTTCGCGCCCGCTTGGTTGTCTGCCGCTCCTGAACAGCGCTTCGCTACTCTCGATGGTTTCTTCGACACGTTCCTCAAGAAGGACGGCGTTCCCCGTGTCATGAAGGGCGCGGAGAAGAACGATCCGGATTTCGGAAACAAGCAGGAAATCATCGCCGAGGCCGTGCGCGCAGTCGCCGAACGCGCCGCGTTGCTCGATCTCGCCGATTTTCTCGCGCCGCAGCTCGAAGCGGGCCGCGCATTCGCCAAACGCTGGGAAGATGCCAAGGCGCGCGAAGGCCTTGTCGATTTCGACGACCTGATCCACCGCGCCGCGCACCTGCTGTCGTCCAACGCCATGGCCGACTGGATCCGCTACAAGCTCGACCGCAGCTTCGACCATATCCTCGTCGACGAGGCGCAGGATACGAACAAGTCGCAATGGGCGATCGTCAAGGCGCTGACCGACGATTATTTCGACGGGCTGGGTGCGCGCGGCACCGTTATCCGCACGATTTTCACCGTGGGCGACTACAAGCAGGCGATCTTCGGTTTCCAGGGAACCAGCCCGGAAAACTTCCGCGAGGCGCGCGACTATTTCCGCGACAAGATGGAACGGGCCGCCATTGCCGCCGAAGAGGCGCGCGCCAATGCCGATGCAGGGCGGCTGGAGGAATACGATCTCCTCCGCAGCTATCGCACCAACCAGACCGTGCTCGACTTCGTCGATCGGGCGATGGAAGGCATCGGTCACGAAGGCTTCGGTCTCGAAGAACCCTCGCCGCCGCACAGGGGTGCCGATGCGCCCGGCCTCGTCACACTGTGGAAGGACGTCCGCATCACCGAGGGCGAGGACGAGGACGGCGAGCAGGAAAACGGCTGGCTCGCGCGCCATGACCGCTTGATGGCCGACAACATCGCGCGGCAGGTTGCGCAATGGCTCGATCCGAAGGGCGAAGGCTTCACGCTGGTGAAGGGCGAGAAGCGTCGCGCGCAGGCGGGCGATGTCATGGTGCTGGTGCAGAAGCGCCGCGAACTGGCCTCGCTGATCGTCGCGCGGCTCTATGCGCATGGCGTGCCGGTGGCCGGTGTCGACCGGCTGCGTCTCGGCAATCCGCTGGCGGTGAAGGACCTCATGGCCGCGATCCGCTTCGCCGCGCAGCCGCTCGACGATCTCACGCTGGCCAATCTTCTCGTGTCGCCGCTGATCGGCTGGAGCCAGGAGGATTTGCTCGTCTTCGGCTATCGCGAAAAGGGCATCCGCCTGTGGGAACATTTGCGCAGCTCGGACGAACCGCGCGTGGCGCAGACGGTCGATACCTTGCGCGAAATCCTGCGCCGCGCCGATTACGACAGCCCGCAACAGCTGCTCCACTGGATCCTCGTCGGGCCGATGGACGGGCGGCGCAGGCTGGTCGCACGGCTGGGGCGCGAGGCGAACGACCCGATCGACGAGCTGCTCAACGCCGCCAATGCCTTCGCCTCCACGCATGTCGCCAGCCTGCAGGGCTTCATCCGCTGGTTCGACGCGGGTGATGGCGAATTGAAACGCGAGGCGGGCGAGGGCGGCGACCAGGTCCGCGTGATGACGGTCCACGGCTCGAAGGGCCTGCAGGCACCCATCGTGATCCTTGCCGATGCGGCGATC
>CAYOWF010000218.1:0-3275 GCA_964407585.1 uncultured Qipengyuania sp. | reverse complement strand
CCCGACGATGTCGACTGGACCATGGTTTCGGGCTCACGTCCCGAAGGACGGCGGCATTCGCTCGCCAATCGCCGTGCGCGAAGCGGTTTGGGATTGGTGCCGCGCCGGTTACCCGGAGCGGGGGAGTTATGGCGTCAGCCATTGCCGCGCGCCGAGCTCGACCGGCGGATCGAGACCATCCATCGGCCCTATCACACGGCACTGGGTTCCGCGCTTGAAGAGATGCGCGATCAATGGGGCGCCGCCTTGCTGGTGGATCTGCATTCGATGCCGCCGCTGCGCCGGCGTCATCCGGGAGAAGTGACACCCGAGTTCGTTATCGGAGACCGGTTTGGAGCCAGCTGCGATGCGCGGCTCGTCGCAACGGTGCTCAACCACTTCGGCGAGAACTATCGCCCGGTGGCGCATAATCGGCCCTATTCGGGTGGGTATGTGCTCGATCGGCACGGGGTGCCCAGACGCGGCATTCACGCCATGCAGGTGGAGGTCTGCCGTTCCAGCTACCTCGACAGCAGGCTGGAAGAACCCTGCGCCCGCCTGCCTGCAGTCGCACGCCTGCTGGCCGAAATGATCGCGAAACTGGCCGCGCAAGTGGCCGAACTCGGTCGCCGCGACCAGGTGCCGCAGGCTGCCGAATAGCCCACGAAAAAACCACCCCGTGCAGGATGCACGAGGTGGCCAAGGTTCAGGGAGGAGATGCACCTATGTGCATCCTGTCGGCAGGCCATGAGGGGAGCGCCGCCGACCCTTGGTAAATGGGTATTTACCCTGTTCCTTTCAAGCATAAGAAAAGTGGCGGAACCGTGCCTTTCAGCGCGGTTCCGCCACTTCTGGTCGTCTCTTCGTCCCCTTTGCAGGGGAGTTGGCCTTAATTGACCGGGGCTGGCTGCGGAGCCTTGCCCTGCTGTGCCTGGCGCGCGAAGATCGTACGCATCAGTTCGAGCGAGAAGATATGCGCATGGATGAGCATGAGCAGGCCGTTCTTGTTCCACTGTTCCAGTTTTTCGCTGCTGACTTCGCGCAGCTTTTCCTGATCGACCATCTTGAAGCCGCGATAGACGAAAGGATTTTCCACCCCTTCGCGCTGGATGGCAACTTCGCCATCCATCAGCAGACCGGCATCCTTGAGTTCGGTCAGGAATGCCTGGGTGCGCTGTGCCGACTGTTCGAATTGCTGGCAGAATTCGAGAATGCGGTCGACCGCGGCGGTCTTATTGCCGTCATCGTCGAACAGGCGTTCGCCCTCTTCGAACTCGCCGACTGCGTCGCTCGTCGGATCGAACATCAAGGACAGGTCGGTCGCATCCTGCTGCAGCTTGGCGAGCATGAAGGGATAGCGGCGAATGTATGCCGGGATGTAGACCGCTTCCGTAACCTTGCCTTCTTCGTCGACGAAAGTGTTTACGCCTTCGTTGAGACCCATAAGTGCCAGCGGAAGCGGGTTCTCACCGCTCGAGAACACGATCGGAAAGTTGCGCTGTGCCTGGACGAATTCATCGACCGTAAGCGGTATGGCGTGCGCCGTGGAAAGCCACGGAGCGTTTTCAATGCTGCGAGTGCGGAAATTCTTATGGTCCCTGCTGTTAAGCGGCATGAGGTCGTTGAAAAACAGGGGCAATTGGGGCTGCTGCGGCGCGCTCGCCATGACTTATCTCCGAAGGTCTTTTTCGATCAGTGAAACTAGGCGAACCATGCCGCTGTGGGCATCACGCGCCGGAAGTTGCGCCCCTTAAGGGTTTGCGCCTGAATCCGCAAGCGGGACAAGCTTTCCGGGATTGAGCAGTCCCTCGGGGTCGAGGGCCTGTTTCACGCTCCGCATGATCGCGAGCGATGCGGGATCGCCGAGGCGGCCGAGTTCGTCGCGTTTGATCTGGCCGATACCGTGTTCGGCGCTGATCGAGCCGCCCCATTGGGTAACGCGGTCATGAACGAAAGTGCTGATCGCCTTGCCGTCGCCGCGTTCCCATTCGCCCCGCGCCGCACCTTGCGGGGCGAGGACGTGGAAGTGGATATTGCCATCGCCGAGGTGACCGAAGGCCACGGCCCTTGTGCCTGGGAAGGCTACCTCGACTTGCGGCGAAACGGCTTCGACGAAATCGGCCATTGATGCCACGGGTACGGAAATATCATGCTGCATCGCCGGACCGATGGCACGCTCGGCCGGGGCGATGGAATCGCGTAGCAGCCAGAAGGCTTCCGCCTGTGTTTCATTGGCGGCGATCACGGCATCGGCCAGAAGTTGCTCTTCGAGCGCTGCCCCAAGCATGGTCTCGGCAAGTTCCTGCAACGTCTCGGCCTTGTCTGCCGGAGCGACCAGTTCGACAAGCGCATGCCAGCTGTGGTCTCCCGCGAGGGGAGGCCGCGCATCGGGTATGTGGTCGATTACGGCGGACAGGCTGTGCTGCGGAACGACTTCGAAGCCTTCCAGCGCTTCGCCTGCCCATCTTTCGCAGTGAAGCAGCAATTTGCGTGCATGCTGGAGAGAAGGCAGGCCAGCCCAGATGACCCGCCGCCCACCGATCTCGGGAAGCAGACGCAGGGTCGCCGCGGTTACGATACCGAGCGTGCCTTCCGACCCGATAAGCAATTGCTTGAGGTCGAAACCGCGATTGTCCTTCTTGAGCGGTGTGAGCGTGTCGAGCACACTGCCATCCGCCATCACGGCTTCCAGCCCCAGCACCTGTGCGCGCATCGTCCCGTGCCGCAGCACCTGCGTGCCACCGGCGTTGGTCGATACAAGTCCGCCGATGGTCGCCGAGCCCTTGCCGCCCAAGGTCAGAGGGAAGCGCAAATGGTGCTGTTCCGCCAATTCGTGCAGGTTCTGGAGGATGACCCCGGCCTCGCAGGTCACCAGCTTCGCTTCCTCATCCAGCTCGCGAACCGTATCCATCCGGCGCAAGGACAGGAGGATGGCCTCACCGGTCGTATCGGGGGTCGCACCGCCCGACATGCCGGAATTGCCACCCTGCGGCACGATCGGGACGCCGTGCCTGGCGCAAAGTTTCACGAGCTCGGCGACTTCGGCGGTCGAGGCTGGAGAGGCAAGGCCCAATGCCTTGCCGGTAAATCGTCCACGCCAGTCCGTCAGCCAAGGCTCCAACAGCTCCGGATCGCGGGTAAATCCGCGGGGGCCGAGCAGCGATTCCGCCTGAGTGAGAAAGCCGTCATTCGTATTCATCGATGCGCCCATGCCACACAGCGGCAGGGAAAAGCTACCACTTGCCATATCGGGTCATTCAATTAAGCCGATATTCAATTGGCGGGGGCATAGTGGC
>CAYOWF010000217.1:0-3296 GCA_964407585.1 uncultured Qipengyuania sp. | reverse complement strand
TGCCACATCTGCAGCACGATCTTGCCGCCTTCCTCGTGGACGCCTTCGGTGACCGGCTTCCAGCCTTCGGTCTGCGCTTCGCTCCAGATGCCCGGCGCAGCGGGCCAGCCGAGGCCTTCCACGCTGATGCCGGTGGCTTCGGAAATGATCAGGCCGGCGCTTGCACGCTGGCGGTAATAGGTCGCCATCATGTCGTTCGGCACCGATCCCGGCTGGGTCGAGCGACCACGGGTGAGCGGAGCCATGATGATCCGGTTCTTCGCCTCGATGGCGCCGATCTGGAGCGGTTCGAACAGTGTATCGTGCATGGAGGCGTAGTCCTTTTTGGCTGGCCTTGTGTGCTGGGAGAGCTAGGGGGCGAATATGGGAGAGACAAGCGCCAGCCCCGAGAAGAATAGCTTTCAGGCCAGTGCCTGGCACTTTGCGGCGCTAATTGCCGGCAATGTCGCGCTGGCGCTGGGGCCGTGGCTGGTGCGGCTGGCGGACACGGGACCGGTCTCGGCGGCCTTCTGGAGGCTGTTCCTGCCGATCCCGCTCATCGCCTTCCTCGCTTGGCGGGGAAGACGGGCTGGAAGGCTCGACTGGCGGCTGGCGCTGCTGGTGATCGCGGCGGGCGCATTCTTCGCCATGGACCTGGCCAGCTGGCATATCGGTATCGAGCGGACCCGGTTGGGAAATGCGGTATTGTTCGGCAATTCGGGCAGCATCATCCTGATGTTCTGGGGATTGGTGGCGCTACGCCGGGCGCCTTCATGGCGCGAGGGCGCGGGCGTGCTGGCTGCATTGACCGGTGCCGCAATCCTGCTCGGACGCAGCCTCGAAATCTCTACGGAGACCTTCGTCGGCGACCTGTTCTGCCTCTTCGCAGGGGTCTGCTATGCCTTCTACCTCCTTCCCGCACAGAGAGCCCGCGGCGAGCTCGGCCAGTGGAGCGTGCTCTTGCTGGTGAGCCTGGCCGCCTCTCCCCTGCTCTTGGGCATGGCGGTGTTCTCGGGTGAGCCGGTGTGGCCGGGCGAAGCGGGCTGGACGCCGGTCCTGCTGCTCGCGCTGACCAGCCAGATCGTCGGGCAGGGGCTGCTGGTCTATTCGCTGCGGCATTTTCCGCCGCTTATCATCGGGATGGCGCTGCTGACCCAGCCTGCGGTTGCGGCGACGGTCGGTTGGCTGGTCTTCGGCGAATTGCTGGTGCCGCTGGACGTGCTTGGCATGCTGCTGGTCGGTACTGCGCTGCTGCTGGCGAGGAGCGCGCCGCCCGCTCGTCTTCCTAGCGCTCGATCCGGTTGAGGAAACTCTGGTATCGCGCCTCGACCGCATCGAGCTCGGGGCCGACGAGGTGATCGCGCGCCTGCTGCGCCAGCAGGTCGCCCTCGCGCCTGATTTCGGCGCGGCGTGCTTCGTCGTCGAGCGTGGAGGCGGCATCGACCAGCGCATCGAATGTCACCAGCGCCGCAATCCTGTTGGTCGCCACGCCCCCGCGCATGGCTCCGAAGCCGCGGGCGACGAAATGCGCGAAATCGTCCTCCAGCAGCACGAGATGCGGTTCTTCGCCATCCTTCGCATAGCTTCGGGTGAGGTCGCGTCGCGCCAGTTCCGCCGTGGCCGCACCCAGCCAGTGGACCGCCGTCACCGCTGTGAAGGGATCGTTGATACCCGGCGAAAGCGCGCGCAGCCCGATTTCGACCAGTTCGTCGATAAGGAACTGCATGTCCTGGCTCGGAGTGCGCATGCTGCCGAGCGTAAACGCCTCGCGCACCTCGTCGTCGGGACAATCCTCGACGGCATCCATTTCGGCCCAATAGGCGAGGGTCACCTCCGGGTGGACGAAATCTCCGGTGCGTACGGCCAGCTTCAGCTTCCCGTTCTCGCGGCGCGCAAGCCGTTCCAGCTGCCTGAAGGAGATCGCCTGCACATAACCCGTGTCGCGCGCGGTGATCGGCGTACCGTCGGGTGCAGTCCCGGCACGTTCGCCGGTGTTCTTATCGGGAAACAGCTCGCGGATTTCCTCGAGCAGCCGCGCACCGATGCCCTTCAGCACGGTATTCACGCGGATGGACGAGGGGATGTGATTGAGGAAATAGACCAGCACCGCCACGCTCAGCAGCATCAGCGCGAAAGCGACCAATAGCGAGAATTGCGGAACGAAGCCGGGCAGCGTGCTGGCCGTGGCGTCCGAGATATTGAGCGGCCGCTCATCCTCGGCCCGCACGGTCCTCAACACGGTTATCGAATAGACGAAGGTGCCGATGAAGGTGGCCAGGCTGAACTGGTTGCCGCGGTCTTCCATGAAATTGGTCAGCAACCTCGGGCCGTAATTGCCGCTGGCATAGGCGACCGCGGCGATGGTGATCGAAAAGACGGTCGAGGCCACCCCGATCATGGTGCCTGCGATGACGGTGAGCATATTGCTCGCACCGTCGGGCCGGGCGGGCTGGAGCCAGCTTACATCGGACAGGAAATCCGCCCAGCCGCTCCGGTCCAGCCAGATGGTGAGCGTCGCCAGCAGAAGCGCGGCGATCGAAAACAGCGCCGGCAGGAACCAGTAACTTGCGTTGATGTCCTGCCAGAACTTCTTGAGACGAGCGGTCATGCCGGTTTCAACGCGCGGGATGGGGAAGGGTTGCCGGACAAGGCCGGTGCCGGCAGGCTTCTACACCCGCCCCAGGTCACCCTTGCCGACCGTGCCGCTGGCCATCTCCAGCATCCGGTCGAGGCTCCTCTTCGCCTGGAGGCGGAGGCCTTCCTCGATCTCGATGCGCGGTTCCAGCGTGTCGAGGCATTTGTAGAGCTTTTCCAGCGTGTTGAGCGCCATATAGGGGCAGATGTTGCAGCTGCAGTTGCCATCGGCACCCGGGGCACCGATGAAATTCTTTTCCGGCAGCGCCTTTTCCATCTGGTGGATGATATGCGGCTCGGTCGCGACGATCAGAGTGTCGCCTTCGAAGGTCTGGGCGAATTGCAGGATGCCGCTGGTCGAGCCGACGTAATCGGCATGTTCGACGATCGTCGGCGGGCATTCGGGATGCGCGGCGACCGGGGCACCCGGGTGCTGGGCCTTGAGCTTGAGCAGTTCGGTTTCGCTGAAGGCTTCGTGGACGATGCACACGCCCGGCCACAGCAGCATCTCGCGGCCGAACTTGCGGCTCATGTAGCTGCCGAGGTGGCGATCGGGACCGAAGATGATCTTCTGGTCTTCGGGGATCTGGCTGATGATCGTTTCCGCGCTGGAAGAAGTGACGATCACGTCGCTGAGCGCCTTCACCTCGGTCGAGCAGTTGATGTAGGTCAGCGCGATATGG
>CAYOWF010000216.1:0-3315 GCA_964407585.1 uncultured Qipengyuania sp. | reverse complement strand
AAACGCGTGAGACCATGAAGCGCACGCATCTGCCCCTGAACGCCCTGCGCGTATACGACGCCGCGGCCCGCCACCTCAGCTTCACCCGCGCTGCGGACGAGCTGGCGGTGACGCCGGCCGCCGTCGGCCAACAGATTCGAGCGCTCGAAGACCATCTCGGCACCGTGCTGTTCCGCCGCACCAGCAAGGGGCTGGAACTGACGCAGGAAGGTTCGGCCGGGCTCGATGCGCTGCGCGAAGGTTTCCTCAAGTTCGAGGAAAGCGTCTCGGCGATGCAGGCGGGCCAGGCGTCCGACAGCTATACGATCGCCTGCCCGCGGGAATTCTACGCCCAGTGGCTCGCCCCGCGGCTGGCCGACTTCGCGAAAGAGAATCCCGATATCAAGTTCGCCTTCGTGGCGGACGAGAATGCCGATTTCACCGAAGCGAACCTCGATTGCGCGATCCGCCTGGTCGATGGTCCGGGCGATCTGCAGGGCATCGAACTCGCCGCCGCGCGCCGCGTGACGGTGGCTGCACCGGGCGCGCCCGATCGCTGGATCGACTGGGGCCTGCCGCTGCAGGACGGCGTGCAGGCGCATGTCTCCGTCAGCAATGCCGGCCAGGCGCTGTCGGGCGCGATGGCGGGGCTGGGCAAGGCGATCCTGCCCGAACTGCTCGCCAAGGAAGCGATCGACGCGGGCCGGCTCGAAGTGCTCGACGGGCCCGAAACCGGCACCCGCGCCTATTGGCTCGTCGCCCCCACGCCGCAATGGCGGACCAAGAAGGTCAAGGCCCTCGTCGCGTTCCTGAGTGGTGAGTAGGGTCCCCACCCTCCATACAAAGCGTTTCACCCTGCGCCCGCTGCGGCGCGAGGATGCGGCGGCGCTGCTGCCCACGCTCTCGGACGAGGCGCAGTGCCTCTACCTCACCCGCCCCGCCTTCGCATCGGAGGAGGAACTGTGGGGCTGGCTCGCCGATCCGACGTGGAACGGGCGCACCTGGATCGCCGAGGATGCGGAGGGGCGGGTCGCCGCGCGCTTCGTCGCCGTCCCCGCGCATGAGGAAGGGGTGGAGGAGATCGGCTACATCACCTGCATGGACCGCCAGGGCGAGGGCATCGCCCGCGAATGCACCGCTGCGCTGGTCCGCCACATGTTCGAGATCGACGGGCTGCGCAAGCTCACCGCCGAGGTGGACTGCGCCAACACCCCCTCGATCCGCCTGCTCGAACGGCTCGGCTTCACCCGCGAGGCGCTGCTGCGAGAGCACGAGACCACCCATGCGGGCCTGCGCGACGTTGCGATTTACGGCCTGCTCGCCGGCGATCCCCGACCCGAAAGCTAGTCCGCGAAGGCCGCGAACACATCCGCCATGCCCGGCGGGTCGCACTCGGCGCGCAGCCGGGCGATGGCGCCCGCGATATCGAGCTCGTATTCCATCACCCCGTTCTCGATCCGCTCGGACCGCGCGCCCAGCGACTTGGCGAAGGCCCGCGCGCTGGCGTTGTCGCCCAGGATATTGACCGAAAACGCCGCCAGCCCCTCGGCCTGGGCGTGGTGGAGGATGGTCGCGGTCAGCAGCTTGCCGAGGCCCAGCCCGTGGTAATCGTCGAGCACGCCCACGGAAAACTCCGCGCTGCCCGGATCGTCCTCCTCGCGAAAGGCGTGCACCGCGCCGATCGCCCGCTCCTCTTCGTCCGAACTGTCGATCGCGCCCCAGGCGATATGGTCGTGCCCGTCGACCGCGGTCAGCCGCTCGAGCACCCAGTCGGGCGGTGTGCTCGCACCCGAAAAGAACCGCAGATAGCGCGACTGCGGGCTCATCCGCCCGATCCCCACCCGCAAACGCTCGGTATCGTCGGCGCGGATCGTGCGGATGCAGACGGGATTGCCGTTCTCCAGTCGGGTGTGGATGACGATGTCCGAGGCGCGGGGCATGGGAGCGGTATAGAGGATTTTTTGTGGTTGGGCACCGACCTCCATGCGAGGGTCCCCGGGGCCGTTCCTTCGCTTCGCTACGGGCCCCTGCGGACGGGCAGCCGCCCTTGCCGGACCTCCACACGCCCGGTTTTGGCGCTGGTCCCGTGAGGCTTCTTGCCGGGCATGACCCAAGGGCCAGGCACCGCAAGCGACAAACCCCTTATCCATCGAGCTTCCCATTCGCTTGATTCCCGCGTTGGCCTTTGGCCTGCTAACGTAACCGCGCGAATGACGGGGGGAGGACGCAATCCGGAGCGCCCCTGCGGATCGCCACTCGCACCCACATGCAAGAAAGGCGACCGTTTCCGGCCGCCTTTCTTCGTTTCGGGTGATGCCCGACGCCTATTCGTCGTCGAGGTCGCCGTCGTTATCGCCATCGGCGCGATCGTCGGCCCATTCGACCTGCTGGTCGATCCATTCATCGCGGGCTTCGAACCAGGCGGCGCGGCGTTCGGCCCATTCCTCGGCCGTGTAGTCATCCGCATCTTCGCCCAGCCACTGGTTGCGCTGGTCCTGCCAGGCTTCGCGCGAAATGCGGAAGGTTTCGCGCCATTCTTCCATGTCTTCCTTCATTTCGCTGCGGATTTCGCGGGCGGACATGGACATTTCGTTGCCCATCCGCGCTTCGTCGCGGCGGGCGAAGGCTTCGGCCTTCCGATCCTCGCTTTCGCTGCGATAGTCGGCGCTCATTTCGCGGATCATCTTAGCCTGCTCGGCAAGGTCGGGTCCGCGCGTCTGTGCGTATTCGCGTCCGAAACTGCCGCCCTGACCGGCGATATCGGATGCCGCGTCGCGGGGATCGGCGCTGGTGCCGGGAATGTTCGTGGGCGCGCCCGAATTCAGCGGGCCGCCGCGCATTTCGCCGCCGCCGGCATTGGAGGCACCCTGTCCCTGTCTCTGGCCCTGTCCCTGGGCGTAGGCGGGGGCCGCTGCCATGGCGATGGTGGCGACACCGATTGTAAGTAGCTTGCGCATCTGTATTCTCCATCATGTAGATTTCGGCCGGTTGGACCGGTCATGGTGGGGCAACGGGTGGCCGAAGCGTGCGGTCCGGCTTTTTGGACGGTGCGTGGCCGTTGCGAGACAAAGCCCGCGTCCACTTGACCCATCCCCCCTCCCGCACTATGTGCGCGCCCATCCGGTGAGGGAATCGCCCTGTGCGCCTCCAACGCCGGCCAGATAGAGCTGAACATTGCCGGTCATGACCCGGGGCCCTGTCGCCGCAAGCGACAAGGCTCTTTTCTATTGAGTTTCCTGTTCGCTGGGTTCCCGCTTTCGCGGGAATGACGGGGGAAGGAAGTTCGGGGCAGCCGTCAAAGTAACCCGGTGGCCGTGTGGGCCGATGGGTGGAGCG
>CAYOWF010000215.1:0-3318 GCA_964407585.1 uncultured Qipengyuania sp. | reverse complement strand
TGCAATGCCCCAGATAGCACAGCTTGCCGATACATGGTCCAGCCAGGTCTTCTGGTTGCTGGTCTTCTTCGGCATCACCTTCTTCGTCATCGGCAAGGGCATGGTCCCCAAGGTGATGGACACCGTCGCCCAGCGTGACGGCCAGATTGCCGCCGACCTCGCCGCAGCCAAGGCCGCGCGCGATGCTGCCGACGAGGAGGAGGAAGCCTGGCGGGTGAAGGAAAACGAAAACCGCGCCGCGGCGCAGGCGATCGTTGCCAAGGCCAAGGACGAAGCCGCCGCCAAGTCCGAAAAGAAGCTCGCCGCTGCGCAGAAGCGCATCGACAAGAAGCTGGCCGATGCCGAAGCCCGAATTGACGAAGCCCGCGCCAAGGCGCTGACCGAAGTCGAGACCGTTGCTGCCGAAGCCGCGCAGGACATCGTCAAGACCCTGGCCGGCGTCACGGTGACCAAGCCTGTCGCCGCCAAGGCGGTGAAGGAGCAGATGGCTCATGGCTAATCCCGCAAATACCGACCGGATGCCCGAAGTCTTCGCAACCGAAACGCCCGTAGCCACGACCGAGGTCGATGCCGGTGCGGGCAAGCATGCCGAGCCCGAACTGTGGGGCCTCGCGCCCTTTCAGGTCGTCTCGATCGCAATGCTGGTGTTGCTGCTGTTCGCCTTCTTCGGCGCCAAGGTCCACAAGACCATCGGTGGCGGGCTCGATTCCAAGATCGCCGCGATCAAGGAACAGCTCGAAGAAGCCAAGCAGCTGCGCGCCGAAGCCGAAGCGCTGCGCAAGGAATATGCCGACAAGATCGCCGGCGCCGAAAAGGACGCCGAAGCGATGCTCGCCAACGCCCAGACCGAGGCGGATGCCATCCTCGACAAGGCCGAAGCCGACAGCAAGGCCATGGTCGAGCGTCGCAAGCGCATGGCCGAGGACAAGATTTCCGCTGCAGAACGCGAAGCCGTGGAAGACGTTCGCAACCGCGCCGTGACCGCCGCAACCGGTGCGAGCCGCAAGCTGATTGCTGAAAAGCATGACGCCGAAGCGGACAAGGCACTGGCCGACAAAGTCATCGCCGGCATCTGAGTTTCCTTTGGACGGGAACGGAAAGGGCGACCCCTGTTGGTCGCCCTTTTCATTTGTGCCGAGGGCAAGTTTGCGCCTTCAGGGCACCAGGACGATCTTCCCGACGATCTCGCCGCGATCCATCGCGTCGAAAGCTTCGCGCCATTCGGCCAAGGGCAGGATCCGGTCGATATGCGGCGTTATTCGTTTCGCGCCGGCAAGGCTGTCGATCGCTTCGGCAATGCGTTTGCCGCGATCGGGAAAGCGCCGGGCATATTCTCCGGCCCTTACGCCGACTACCGAGAATCCCTTGATTAGCGGGATATTGACCGCGATCTCGGGAATGCGTCCTGCAACGAAGCCCACCACCAGCAATTTGCCGCCGAATGTCACGCAGCGCGTACTCTCGTCGAAGACGTCGCCGCCAACCGGGTCGAACACGAGGTCGCACAGCTTTCCATCGGTCAGATCGACGACATCGTCGCGGAACCGGTCCCGGTTGAGAATGACCGCCTGCGGTGCGGCGATCCGGCGGAGCGCTTGCAGCTTGTCTTCGCGATGGGTGGCGGCGATCACCTTTGCCCCCAGCGCCTTCGCCAGATCGCAGGCCGCCAGCCCCACGCCGCCACTTGCTCCGTGAACCAGCACGGTCTGCTTCGCTTGGAGCCCGCCAAGTTCCACCAGCGCGACATAGGCGGTGTGATAGGCCGCGCCCATGGATGCAGCCTGCGCGAAATCGAGGTTTTGCGGAATGATACGCAGCGCGGTGGCGGGGAGGGCGACGAATTCGGCGAAAGCGCCGGTTTTGGTGCCGCCCATCACCCGGTCGCCCACCGCGAAACCGCTGCCTGCTGGAGCCTCGACCACTTCGCCTGCCATTTCGAGGCCCGAAACGAACGGCAACTCGGGTTTGAACTGGTATTCGCCGCGCGTCATCAGCAGGTCGGGATAGTTGAGCGATGCCGCACGGACACGCACGAGTATCTCGCCTGGCGAGGGTGTCGGGACGTCGATCTCTACCAGCTCGGTGCCCGACAGGTCGCCGGACAGGCTGGAGACCCGGAGCGCCTTCATCGGATCAGAAATTGTCCTTGGCGGCGCGCAGGGCGGCGAAGGTTTCGGCCGGGTTCTCACCGCCCCAGCGATTGCGCAGGGCGCTGTCGTCGGCGCGCAGGAAGGGGTTGGTCGCCAGTTCGCGCGAAAGCAGGGTGGGGACGGTCGCTTCGCCCTTGGCGCGCTTGTCGTCGATCTGCGCGGCATAGAGCCTGAGTTCGGCATTGTCCGGATCGGCATGGAGCGCGAACTTCGCATTGGCCTGCGTATATTCATGGGCGCAGAACAATTGCGTGTTGTCGGGCAATTGTCGGATCCGGTCGAGGCTGTTCCAGAATTGCTCCGGCTCGCCTTCGAACATCCGGCCGCAGCCCAAGGCAAACACGCTATCGCCGACGAAGGCCGTGTCGGCTTCGGCGATGTGATAGGCGATATGACCGTTGGTGTGACCCGAGACATCGATCACCCGCGCGGTCCAGTCTCCCAGCGATACCCTGTCGCCATTGCCGACGATGCGGTCGATCGGACTGAGCTTTTCCACTTCCTTCGGCGCAATCACTTTCGCGCCGGTGGCTTCGACGATGGCCTGGTTTCCGCCGGCATGATCGGGATGCCAGTGGGTGTTCCAGATCTGCGTGATGGTCCAGCCCTTGCCTTCGGCCTGGCGCAGGTATTCTGCCCCGTCGGGCGTATCGATCGCAGCGGTTTCCCCGCTGTCGGGATCGTGGAGGAGGAAACCGTAATTGTCGGACAGGCAGGGGAACTGGTGAATCTCTAGCATCGGGTGACGCTACGCCCGAAGGCCGCAATAAGAAAGGCCCGCCTGCTCCGGTGAGCAAGCGGGCCGTTCTCAAAACCTCCGAGAAGGCGGGAAGAGCTTAGTCTTCCTTCTTCTTCAGCGCTTCGCCGAGGATGTCGCCGAGCGAGGCACCCGAATCCGACGAACCGAACTGGGCAACCGCTTCCTTCTCTTCGGCGATCTGACGCGCCTTGATCGAGAAGGTGGGCTTCTTCGAACGGTCGAAACCGGTGACCATGGCGTCGACCTTGGCGCCGGGCTGGAAACGGTCCGAACGCTGTTCGTCGCGGTCGCGGCCGAGGTCCGAACGCTTGATGAAGCCGGTTGCGCCGTCTTCGCCGACCTGGACTTCGAGACCGCCATCGCGGACTTCGAGGACGGTGACGGTGACGACCTGGTTCTTGCGCAGGT
>CAYOWF010000214.1:0-3328 GCA_964407585.1 uncultured Qipengyuania sp. | reverse complement strand
CCGAAACGCCCGACGAGGCGAAGGAACGGGCGAAGCGCGAAGGCAAGCCGGTTTCAAAGGCGCTCGTGTCGCGCGATATCGTGCGATTCGTCACCGCCGGCACGCTGACCGAAGAAGCGCTGCTCGAACCGCGCCGCGCGAACCTGCTGGTGGCGCTCGCCCCGGTGCGCGACGGCATCGGCATCGCCTGCTGCGATATCTCCACCGGGCGGATGGAGCTGGAAGATTGCGCGCCCGACCGGCTCGATGCGGCACTCGCCCGGCTAGGCGCAAGCGAGGTGGTCGCCCCCAACGACTGGGACGAAGCGCCATCGGACACCATTCCCCGCCCGCGCCACGATTTCCGCAGCGACGATGGCGAGGCGCGGCTCAAGGCGCTGCATGGCCTCGCCACGCTCGACGGGCTCGGCGATTTTTCCCGCCCCATGCTTGCCGCGGCGGCGGGTCTGATCGCCTATCTAGACCATGCCGGGCGCGGGAAGCTTCCCTTCCTGCTGCCCCCGGTCGCCCGCGGCAGCGGCGCGCACCTTGCGATGGATGCGGCGACGCGCTCCAGCCTAGAAATCCTCGCCGCGCAAAACGGCGGGCGCGAAGGCAGCCTCATCGCCTGCATCGATCGCTGCGCCACCGGGGCCGGGGCGCGCCAGCTGGCGGAGGACCTGTCCGCGCCGCTGGCGGAGCTGGCCGGCATCGAAATGCGGCTCGCAAGCGTGCAGCATTTCCATGGCGACCCGCTGCTCCGGTCAGACCTGCGTGGGGTCCTGCGGCAGGCGCCCGATATCGGCCGTGCGCTGGGCCGCCTCGTTGCCGGGCGCGGCAGCCCGCGCGATCTCGGGCAAATTCGCGAGGGCCTGTCGGAAGCGCGCCGGGTGCGCGACATGCTTTCGGCCAGCGCGGACCTGCCGCCGCTGCTGGCTGGCATGATCGATGCGCTGGCCGGCCATGCAGCGCTGGTCGATCACCTGTCCCGCGCGCTCGTGCCGTCGCCGCCGACCGAGCGCAGCCAGGGCGGCTTCATCGCGAGCGGCTACGATCATGCGCTCGACGAATTGCGCGAGACCAGCGGCAATGCGCGCAAGGCCATCGCCGCGCTGGAAGCGAAATACCGCGCGGAAACCGACACCGCCTCGCTCAAGATCAAGCACAACAAGGTGCTCGGCTATTTCATCGAAGTGCCCGCCAAGCACGGCGACAAGCTGATGGCGCAGGACAGCGGCTTCACCCATCGCCAGACGATGGCTGGGGCCGTGCGCTTCAATTCGGTCGGCCTGCATGCGGAAGCGACAAGGATCGCCGAAGCGGGCGCGCATGCGCTGGCGGCCGAGGAAACGCATTTCGAGGAGCTGGTAGGCGAAGTCGTGGCCGCGCGCCAAGCGATCGCCGCGACGGCAGCAGCGCTGGCGCGGATCGACGTGTCGGCCGCGCTTGCCGAACGCGCCGTCGAAGGCGACTGGGTGCGCCCCGACATGGTCGACGAGGCCTGCCTCGAAGTCGGTGGCGGGCGCCATCCGGTGGTCGAGCAGGCGCTGGCCCGGACGGGCGAGAGGTTCGTCGCCAACGACTGTACGCTCGTCCCGGACGACCGGCTGTGGCTGATCGGCGGCCCCAACATGGGCGGCAAATCGACCTTCCTGCGCCAGAACGCGCTCATCGTGCTGCTGGCGCAGGCAGGCGGCTTCGTCCCGGCAAGCTCGGCGCGTATCGGGATCGCGGACCGCTTGTTCAGCCGCGTCGGCGCGTCGGACAATCTCGCGCGCGGGCGATCGACCTTCATGGTCGAAATGGTCGAGACCGCCGCCATCCTCAGCCAGGCGACGCCGCGCAGCTTCGTCATCCTCGACGAGGTCGGGCGCGGTACCTCCACCTATGACGGAATGGCGCTCGCCTGGGCGGTGGTCGAGGCGGTCCACGAACAGCTGGGCTGCCGCTGTCTGTTCGCCACGCACTATCACGAACTGTCGCGCCTTGCGGAGAGCTGCGACGCGCTCAGCCTGCACCATGTCCGGGCGCGCGAATGGAAGGGCGATCTGGTGCTGCTGCACGAACTGGCGAAGGGCGCGGCGGACCGCAGTTACGGCCTGTCGGTGGCGAAGCTGGCGGGCGTGCCCCAGCCGGTGATCAAGCGCGCCAAGGCGGTGCTCGACAAGCTCGAGAAAGGCCGTGCCGAAACCGGCGGACTGGCCGCAGGCCTGGGCGACCTGCCGCTGTTCGCCGTTACCGCGCAGGCCGAAGAGGAAAAATGCGACGGCCTGCGCGAGGCGCTCGAAGCGCTCGACGTCGATTCGCTGTCCCCGCGCGAGGCGCTGGAGCAGCTCTACCGCCTGAAATCGGAAGCGGCGAAAAGCGGATCTTAACCAATTCGGGCGCAGGATAGGGCCATGTCGCTACGCTCCACCCTTACCGCGCTGTTCGTGATCGTCGCCCTGTGCGGCGGCGGGCTCTATCTCGCGTTCAGCATCTTCAGCCGCGATTCGCAGATGCGGCAGGCCGAGGTCGACTTCGCGACCGTGCATTCGGACGAAATCGCTGCGGCGCGCGCGCAGTTCGAAGCAAGCCGAGTGGACGAGCCCGAAACTTTCGTGGATCCAGGCGAAGACCTGACGGGCTGGGAAGAAGAGGGAGCACCCGATCTCGACGATTGGTATGCCGCTGCCGGTTCGTCCGACGAACCCTTCGATCCCGCCCCCGAAGACAAGAGCTATCTGATCAACGACACCGAGCCCTTTTCGGACGCGGAGCCCACCGGCTTTTGAGGAACCGAGGCCGCGCCGGGCCGCTTTTAGGTCATGGCGCAGGACGATACATCCGAAGACCCGGACGATAGCACCGAATGGGCTGAATTCCGCACCGATCTGGCGGAAGATCGCAACATCATGGCGATGGAGCGCACCTTCGCCGGCTGGATGCGCACGGCCTTCGCCGCCATCGGTATCGGCCTCGCATTCCGGGCTGTATTCGGCGAATTCGAACCGCCCTGGCTGGCCAGGGGCGTAGCCACGGTGTTCATCATCGGGGGCGGATGGCTCGCGCTCGTGTCGGAGCGGCGCGCCCGTCGCACGATGGAACGCCTCCATTCGCACGAATACGAGGGCATCTCGATCCCCAATTTCCGGATCATGGCCTATGCGGTCGCCGTCGGTTCCGCCATCCTGACGGCGGGCTTGTGGATCCTCAACGACGGCGACCTTTCGGGCTGATTACGTACCGTCGCCACGCAAGCCGTCGGGCTTGTGCTCCTTGCCGTATTTATCGACGTTGTCGTCGTGATTGGGTTCGCCGCGATAGGCGGCCATATCGACCCGGCCCGAACTTTCCATGTCGCGCATAT
>CAYOWF010000213.1:0-3331 GCA_964407585.1 uncultured Qipengyuania sp. | reverse complement strand
CATTGGCGATCTTCGCCAGCGTTTCGCCGAAGACGTTCTGGTAGGCGGGCGGGCCACCCTTCGACTTCTTCTGTTCGCCGGTGACGACGTCGAACTTGGCGACGCCATGATACTTGTCGGCGCTGTTCTCGGCAGGCGCGTAGCCCTTGCCCTTCTTGGTGACGACATGGATCAGGACCGGGCCCTGTTCGCTGTCGCGCACATTTTCGAGCACCGGAATCAGGTGGTCGAGATTGTGGCCGTCGATCGGGCCGACATAATAGAATCCGAGCTCCTCGAACAGCGTGCCGCCGGTGACCATGCCGCGGGCATATTCCTCGGCCTTCTCGAGGCCGTCATGCACCTTGCGGCTGAGCTTCTTCGACAAGCGCGAGGCGAGGCTGCGCAGGCCGAGATATTCGCTGCTCGACACGGTTCGAGCCAGATAGGCCGACAGCCCGCCGACCGGCGGTGCGATCGACATGTCGTTGTCGTTGAGGATCACGATCAGGCGATTGCCCGCCTGTTCGGCATTGTTCATCGCTTCATAGGCCATGCCCGCGCTCATCGCGCCGTCGCCGATCACCGCGATTCCGCGGCCCGGGCGGTTCTGCATCTTGTTCGCCATGGCGAAGCCCAGCGCAGCCGAGATCGAGGTCGAGGAATGGGCCGCGCCGAACGGATCGTATTCGCTTTCCGCGCGCTTGGTGAAGCCCGACAGGCCGCCGCCCTGGCGCAGCGTACGGATACGGTCGCGGCGACCGGTGAGGATCTTGTGCGGGTAGCACTGGTGGCCGACGTCCCAGACCAGCTTGTCGGTCGGCGTATCGAAGACATAGTGGATCGCCGTGGTCAGCTCGACCACGCCCAGGCCGGACCCGAGATGCCCGCCGGTGGTCCCGACCGCATCGATCATTTCGGCGCGCAGCTCGTCCGAGAGCTGGCGAAGCTGTTCTTGCTTGAGCTTGCGAAGGTCGGCGGGTGTCTCGACGGTGTCGAGCAGGGGCGTCTTTGGGCGTTCACTCATGAGAATGCTCTACACGCGCTTTTCCAAACTGTCGATGAACGGTTTGTCGATGAAAATGCACGTTTCGGCGCTGACTATGCTGCACAGTCGTCGCACAGGCCGCGCAGTTCGACCACCGGGCGTACATCGGTAAAGCCCGCGTCCTTGCCGGCATCGCGCAAAGCACCGGTCACGCGGTCGTCGTCGATATGCGTCGCCTTCCCGCAATCGTCGCAGATCAGGAAGATGCAGTCGTGGCGACAGCCGGGATGGGTGTTGACCAGATAGGCGTTGGCGCTTTCGATCCGGTTGGCGAGATTGGTACGCACGAACAGGTCGAGGATGCGGTAGACGCTGTTGGGCGCCACCCGCTTCCCGCGTGCGGCGGACAGATTGTCCGCAATGTCGTAGGCGCTGGCGGGCTTTTCGTGCCGCGCGAGCTCTTCGAACACGGACTGGCGCATGCCGGTCCATTGTTCGCCCGAATCGGTCAGCGTTAGACGGGCGGCATCGATCAGTGCCTCGCCCGAATGTTCCCTATGTGCGTGCGAATGTCCTGCCATGGGCGAGAGGTAAGCTCGCCGGGCGCGCGGTGCAAGTCAGTTGCGGCGGAACTCGGCCCGGTAGAGCGAGGGATAGAGCCGCTTCAGCGCAGCGACCTTGGGCGCATCCCAGCGCACGATATAGCCGTGGCGCGGATTCTTGGCAGCGAAATCCTGGTGGTATGTCTCCGCGGCGTAGAATTGGCGGGCCGGCTCGATACTGGTGACGATCGGCCGATCCCACAGATCCGTCTTCTTCAACTGCGCGAGATAGGCGCGGGCCACGGTCCGCTGTTCGGCACTGACGGGGACCAGTTCGGCATTGTAATGTGCGCCGCGATCGGGGCCCTGACGGTTCTTGAGAGTGGGGTCGATGACGACCGAGAAGAAGATGCGAAGAAGCTGGTCGTAACGAACCACGCTGGGATCGTAGGTAACCTTCACCGCCTCGACATGGTCGGTCACACCCGAAGAGACGAGCTTGTAATCCGCCTGTCGCTGCGTGCCGCCGTGATAGCCCGATACGGCGCTGGTCACACCCTTGGTATGGCTGAACACCGCTTCAACGCCCCAGAAACAGCCGCCTGCGAAGATCGCGGTCTTGAGGCCCCTGCCCTCCTGCGCCTTGCGCGCTGCCGCGGGGGCTTCGACCACCTTTTCGGCGGCGAGTGCGGGCTGCTGGCAGGCGGCAGTTGCAAAGAGCACGCCGGCCGCAAGGAGGGAGGCGGCCTTGCGCATCAGACTATGGCCGCAATGGCGGAGACGATTTCGCCCCCGTTCGAGAAGGCGACGATGAAAGCCCCGGCAAGAAAGCCGAAGCCGAAATTGCGATAGAGGTCGGGGGTAAAGAGGCTCATGTCGTATTCTTTCGTGGGACTGTCCCACGGGGTTACAGCTCCGCCAATTTAAACGTGCTGAATGGTTCGGTTGTGTTGCGTTCAGGACGACCGACGGCCGCCCTGCGCCCTCCCTTAATGCCGGAAGTGTCGCATTCCGGTAAACACCATCGCAAGATTCTGCTCGTCCGCGGCAGCGATCACTTCTTCGTCGCGGATCGAACCGCCCGGCTGGATGATCGCGGTCGCGCCCGCCTCGGCCGCGGCGAGCAAGCCGTCGGCGAAGGGGAAGAAGGCATCAGATGCCACCGCGCTGCCCACGGTGCGCGACTGGTCCCAACCGTATTTCTCGGCCGCCTCGGTCGCCTTCATTGCGGCAATGCGGCTCGAATCGCGGCGGTTCATCTGGCCCGCGCCGATCCCCGCCGTCGCTCCGTCCTTGGCATAGACGATGGCATTCGACTTGACGTGGCGCGCCACCGTCCAGGCGAAGAGACAGTCCTTCAGTTCCTGCTCGGTCGGTTCGCGCTGGGTCACGACCTTGAGATCCGCTTCGGAGATCGCGCCATTGTCGCGCGTCTGCACGAGCAGCCCGCCGGTGATCGGCTTGACCAGCAGCCCGCCGCGGCGCGGATCGGGCAGGTCGCCGGTGACGAGCAGGCGCAGGTTCTTCTTCTTCGCAAAGGCCTCGCGCGCTTCGTCGCTTACCGAAGGCGCGATGACGACCTCGGTGAAGATCTCGCAGATCGCGCGCGCGGTTTCGCCGTCGAGTTCGGTATTCACCGCCACGATCCCGCCGAAGGCCGAAACGCTGTCGCAGGCGAGCGCGTCGTTCCAGGCATCGATCAGCGAAGCGGCCTGCGCCACTCCGCACGGATTGGCGTGCTTGACGATCACCACCGCGGGATCGCCACCGGCGAATTCGGCGCACAGTTCGAGCGCGGCATCGGCATCGTTGTAATTGTTGT
>CAYOWF010000212.1:0-3344 GCA_964407585.1 uncultured Qipengyuania sp. | reverse complement strand
CAGCCGCGGTCGCAGCCAGTAGTGACAGCAAGGTCTTATCCCCTTAGAGACATTCTCGAAAGCCGCATCGCGCGACCCGTTTCGGGGCGGCTTTTGGCATAGCAGGCCTTTTGGGGAAAGCCTGTCTCGCATTCTCGCCGGCAATCGGCCGGGAATGCGAATGTGCCCGCGCTCGACAACGGAGAGGACCAGACCACACCATGCCGACCCAACTCGACAAGGATATTCATCGCATAACCGCTGCCGTGACGGCCGAAGGACAGATGTTCGAACTGACTTCCGTCACGCGCCGCGGGGTCGAAATGCCCGCTTTCAAGAATGCGCCCCCCAGCCTCGCGCATTATTTTGCCCATTTCTGCCACGATCCGGAAAAGAAGGACGCGCTCTTCCTCGTCGACGGCGATCTGCGGATGACGTTCGGCGAGGTCTACGCCGCTGCGACGTCGGTTGCCCATGGCCTTGCGACGAAACACGGCCTCAAGAAGGGCGACCGTGTCGGCATTGCCGCACGCAATTCGGTCAACTGGATCCTGGCCTATATGGGCACGCTGATGGCTGGCGGCTGCGCCACCCTGCTCAACGGTTGGTGGACCGGCGAGGAAATGGCTTACGGCATCGATCTGTGCGACTGCTCGCTGGTGCTGGCCGATCCGCAGCGCGCCAAGCGTTTCGAAGGGCAGGACATCAAGTCGAAGGTGGTCGTGTTCGATCATGGAGAACCGTCGGAAGGCCTGGCCGACATCTGGGCCGAAGGCGATACGGCAATGCAGATGCTGGGCCAGATCGGTCCCGACGACCTCGCCACCATCCTTTACACATCGGGCTCCACCGGCAATCCCAAGGGTGCCTATTCGGACCATCTCGGGGTGGTTTCCGGCACGATGAACTACGTCGCCCAGACCGCGATGATCCTCCAGATCCTGACCGAGCGCGACGAAGCGCCGACCGTTCAGCCCTCGGCGCTCGTGGCCGTGCCGCTGTTCCACGTTACGGGCGAAGTGCCGCTGTTCCTCCAGAGCTTCGCGCTGGGCCGCAAGCTGGTTCTGATGCCCAAGTGGGATGCATACGAGGCGCTGCGCCTGCTGGACGAAGAGAAGATCACCTATTTCGTCGGCGTGCCGCTGATGAGCTACGAAATGGCGACCCATCCCGAGCGCGGCAAGTTCGACCTGTCGCAATGCAAGAGCTTCGCTGCCGGCGGTGCCCCGCGCCCGCCCGAACATGTCACGAAGATCAAGGATGCCTTCCCCGACGGCTTCCCTCTGTTGGGCTATGGCCTTACCGAGACCAATGCGGTGGGCTGCGGCAACCTCAACGAAAACTACATCGCCAAGCCGGGATCGACGGGCATGGCGTCCAAGCCGCTGGTAGACCTTGCGATCCTCGACGATGACGGCAACAAGCTGGCGCAGGGGCAAGTGGGCGAAGTCTGCATTCGCTCGGTCTGCAATTTCCTCGGCTATTGGAAGAACGAGGAAGCGACCGCATCGGCATATTCCCAGGATGCCTATTTCCGCACCGGCGACCTCGGCTATGTCGACGAGGACGGCTATCTCTTCATCGTCGACCGCAAGAAGGATATCATCATCCGTGGCGGCGAGAACATCTCCTGCATCGAAGTGGAAGAAGCGATCTACGCCCATCCGGCAGTGGCGGAATGCAGCGTATTCGGCGTTCCCGACGAGCGGCTCGGCGAAATCCCCGCAGCGGTCTATTTCACGCATGAGGGCAAGGATCTGAGCCCCGGCGAACTGCAGGATTTCCTGCGCGAACATATCGCCGCCTTCAAGGTCCCCGCCCACGTCTGGCGTTCGAGCGACCATCTCCCGCGCCTCGGCACGCAGAAGGTGGACAAGCGCAGCGTGAAGGCGACCTATGCGGAAGGCATAGCCGCGGCTTGAGCATGTCCTCCATTTCCGACCAGCGCGCCATCTTCGACCGACGCGAGATCGCGTCGCGAGTGGAAGCGCTGGTCGAGGAGCATGGCGACAAGTCCCGCCGGCATGTCGTCGCGCTGCTCAAGACCGCCCTCGAAGCAGGGCGAGCGGAGATGGAACGTCGGCTCGAGGAGGAGCCCTCTGCGGGCCACGCGGTCGCAGGCGGCTATGCCTTCCTCGTCGACCAGCTTGTGCGGGTCATCCATGAATATGTGACGCAACACAGCTATCCCAATGCCAATCGAAGTGCGGGCGAACGGCTCGCGATCATGGCGGTGGGCGGATACGGGCGCAGCGAAATGGCGCCACATTCGGACGTCGACATCGCGTTTCTCGTCGGCGAGCGCCGCAACGCCTGGTGCGAACAGGTGGTCGAGGCGATGCTCTACATCCTGTGGGATCTCGGCCTCCAGGTTGGCCATTCCACGCGCACGCTCGACGATGCCATCCGGCTGGCCAAGAACGATCTCACCATTCGAACGGCCCTGCTCGAAGGGCGCTATGTCTGGGGCGATCGCGATCTCTACGACGAGGGCGAACGGCGCTACACGCGCGAAGTGGTCAAGGGGAACGAGCGGACCTTCCTGACGCAGAAGCTGGAAGAACGGAACAATCGGCACAAGCGGATGGGCGACAGCCGCTATGTCGTCGAACCCAATGTGAAAGACGGCAAGGGGGGCCTGCGAGACCTGCAGACGCTCTACTGGATCGGCAAGTTCATCCACCGCGTGACCAATGCCGCCGAGCTGGTCGACGCAGGGCTGATCACGCATGCCGAATATCGGGGCTTCCGCCGTGCCGAGCGGTTCCTGCTCGCGGTGCGCTGCCACATGCACATCATTACCGGTCGCCCCGAGGACCGGCTGACCTTCGATCTCCAGCGGCAGGTGGCCGAGCGGATGAATTTCGCCGACCGTCCGGGCAAGAGCGCGGTCGAGCGGTTCATGCAGTTCTATTTCCTGCAGGCGAAGCGTGTGGGCAGCCTGACCGGCGTCTTCCTGGCCCACATCGAGGACGACCTCGCTCAGAAATCCGCGCGCAAGGGCTTTTTCGCCGGGTTCAAGCCCAAGCCGCGTATGGTGAAGGGCTACCGCGTATTCGGCGGACGTATCGCCGCTCCGTCGGACGACTGGTTCGCGAAGGACCCCGTACGGCTTATCGAGATCTTCCAGGTGGCGGAAAGCGAAAGCCTGGAGATCCACCCGGAGACGATGCGGCAGGCGGGTCGTGATGCGAAACTGATCGACAACGCGATCCGCGAAGACGAGCGCGCCAACGCCCTGTTTCTCGACCTGCTGTGCGGCCGCAACGATCCCGAGATGGTGTTGCGCTGGATGAACGAGGCGGGCGTTTTCGGCCGCTTCGTGCCCGATTTCGGCAAGGTCAACGCGCAGATGCAGTTCGACA
>CAYOWF010000211.1:0-3369 GCA_964407585.1 uncultured Qipengyuania sp. | reverse complement strand
GTTTCCGGGTGATGCCGGTCGAGATGCTTGAGGATCGTTTTCAGGTTCTTCGTATTCGAGCGGTAGAGCAGGTCGAAAGCGTCCCCCACCAGCGGCACCGCACCCAGGACGGTGTCGAATCCCACGCGGCCCATCATGTGCCACAGCTTCCACTTGGGGATCCCCAGATTGCGCGCTTCCCACACGATATAGCTGCCCATCGCCGCGGTAATGAGATCGCCCAGCACGGGCACGAGGCCGACGATCGTGTCGAGTCCGATGCGATAGTTCGTGCCCGGCAGGACCATGCTGCGTTCGAGAATGATTTCCATCGCCTCCACCCGGCGGCGGATCGATTGCGGATCGTTCCCTACCGGAAAGTCGAAGCGTAGCGGGCCGGTCGAACCGGTGGTGCCGAATCCGTCGCGACGGGGCTCCTCCGGCTCGATCGGGGTCAGGCGATTGTCTTCCATTCCCCCTAGATGGGGGCGCGGGAAAGCGGGAACAAGGGATGGAACGCCCAGCTGTTCTCGGAGAACCCTTCCACGCCTGCGCGCACTTGCGACCAGCGGATGGGTGTGCCCAGCGGGATGTAGAGGTTCGTCGCCGTGAGCGTCTGCTCCGCTTCCGAGAGGTAGGATGCCTCTTCCGCCGGGTTGGCTGCATCGAGCGAAAGCTGGACGAGGAAGTCCGCATCGGGCGAACAGACGGGCGCCGAAATCTCGCAATTGAACTGGTTGAGGAACCAGCGCGCGCCGGGATAGCGGGCGACCGTATCGCGCAGCCGCAGGTCGGCATCGTCCTCTCCGCGGGCACGGGTCAGCGTGATGCCGATCGCGGCGAAGTCTCTCGCCAGGGCATCGAAGAGGTATGTGGCGCCGGGACCTTCGGGCAAGGCGATGGCCAGCGAGACCGCACCGGAGAAATCGGATTCCCACCTTCGTACCTGGCGGGATGCCCTCGCCCGGCGCTGCGCGAGCGAAAGGTTCTGCCAGCGCTCGGTCACCGTGCCGTCGTCTCCGGGCATGCCGGGGGCGACGATGCGATTGGAGCCGGTCCAGCCGCCGAGGTTGAACTGCTGCACCAGCGCGGGCCGGTCGATCGCCATCGAAATCGCCTCGCGATTGGCGGGCAAGGCGAGGAAATCCCGCGGCCTGACGACATCGAGACCGAAAAGGCCGACCGCGGAATCGAGCCGCACGGTGCCGCGCGACAGGGCACCGGTGATGGCGAGCGGCAGGCTTTCCAGCCGCCCGCCCAGCAGCACATCGACTTCGCCCTGCGAAAAGGCGCGTGCGGCATCGCGCGGGGCGAGCGGGGTGATCAGGACAGTGCTGACCAGGTCTTCCCAATTGTCCTGCGGCGAAAGGCCGCGCCGGTCGGGCGGCAGGGCCTCGAGCACGGCGGTCCCCTCCTCCATACGCACGGTCATGGGGCCGGCTTCGGCATTGCGCAGCGCGACGCCGAGCTCGGGCTGGGCGAGCAGGCTGAGAAAGCCGGGCATCGGGTTGCGCAGCCGGATCTCGATGACGCGCCCCGTCATCGCACGGATGTCGGATACTTTCTGGAGGTCGAAGCCGAGGCTGGTTCCATGAAGCCGGACGAGCGTGCGATTGAGCTCGTCCGCCACCGCCCGCGCGGTCAGGCGGGTGCCGTCGGGCAGGTCGAACTCGGTAATGCGGAAGATGTAGCTGCTGCCGTCGTCGGTCACGATCCAGCGTTCGGCCAGGGCCGGAACGACCTCGCCTTGGGCGTTGAACCGCACCAGCCCCTGACGCTGCGCCGACCGCATGAGCGCGGCACCGGGCGAAAGCTCCCGCTCGGCCGAATACAGGGAGGCGGCGGTTCCGAGATAGGCCACCTCGACCTCGCCGTCGTCGTCACCTGCGCTGCAGGACGCCAGCAGGGCGGAAGTCAGGAGGAGAGCGAAGCTGCGGCGCATGGTCTTGACCTAGCACCGACGGGGACTTGTTCAAGCGCGGCTTCAGACCTGGCGCACGCTCCAGATATGCGTTTGCGACGCGGCAATGGCGGAGCGTACATGGCTCGGCGCGTGCGAGGCCTCGACCGTCGGCGTCGTCCGCGCGAGACTGGCATCGATCGGCTCGTCGAAGGAAATGCCCACACGCGTGCTCTGGCTCCACGCCACCACTCCGGCGACTTCGCCGAATTTCTTGAGCGAGACGACGACGCGCTGGCCGCTGGAAACATCGAGCCCGCCATCGACCATCATCCCGCCATCCGACAGGTTGCGGACCTTGACCCGCTGTTCCCGAAGCGAGCCGTCGACGCGCACATCGGCCACGAGAAACAGGCTGTCGCGCTTGAGATGGCGCGTATCGATTGCAGTCATCACTCTTCGCTTTCCGCTAAAACGGCTTTGCGCCCGACTCTAGGGCCGGGGGCATAAGCGATGAGTGATAAGCAAGGGTGCAGGAACAGGGTTAATTCGGTAACTAACGACCGAAAGCCCGTCAGTCGTCGCGCGAAATCTTCTCGCGGCGTTCATGCGCTTCCTGCGCTTCGACGGTCATGGTGGCGACCGGACGCGCGATCAGGCGCTTCAGGCCGATCGGATCGCCGGTCTTTTCGCACCAGCCGTATTCGCCCTGGTCGATCCGGCGCAGGGCGGAATCGATCTTGGAGATCAGCTTGCGCTGGCGGTCGCGGGTCCTGAGTTCGATTCCCCAGTCGGTTTCCGAAGAAGCGCGATCGTTGAGATCGGGTTCGCGGATGGGGCCATCCTGCAAGGATTGCAGCGTCTGCCCCGCGGCATCGTGGATCGATTTCTTCCAGTCGAGCAGCAGCATGCGGAAATAATCGAGCTGCCTGCTGCCCATATACTCTTCGTCGTCCGTGGGCACATAGTCGGGATCGACGGCGGCTTTCGCCTTGGCGAGTTTTTCGGAAACATTCGAAGCCGTTGTGGCCATTGAGATTGGTACCCTTCTTCCCAACTCTTCACTTCTCGGGAGCGACCCGACCCGCCAGCCCGGATTTTTCCGGTACCGAAAGCGCTCCGATGGCGCGGCCTATAGGAGCGGCACCGGGTGCCCGCAAGCGACTTTCCCGGAAATGCCCTAGCATGTGACAGATTAAGCGCAGCCTACCGCCAGACCGCTTTCGAGAAATAGTTGCGCGCGGCGTTAACCTTTTATTGACCATGATGGAGCAGCTTGGGTTTCGCCAATAGGGGAGCCGATTGGGAAACGGGGGAGTTTGATAGATGCAACTCAAGGCAATCGAAGGCGGCGCAGGCCGTATCGACCAGGGCGATGAAGCGCTTGTCACCATCGCCGAATATCTGAACGATTATGCGAACGGCAAGATCGACGCACTCTACGATCTGGGGGTCGCCTTTTCGACCGGCAGCCACGGCTGCACCACCGA
>CAYOWF010000210.1:0-3397 GCA_964407585.1 uncultured Qipengyuania sp. | reverse complement strand
GGCACGGCCTTCTGCCAGGGTGCGGAGCGCGCCTTGACGCTGAAGGCACCCTATATCGTCGTCACCGCCGCAGGTGGCGCGCGTATGCAGGAAGGCATTCTCAGCCTTATGCAGATGCCCAAGGCGACCGTGATGACGCGCCGGCTGAAGGAAGCCGGCCTGCCCTATATCGTGGTGCTGACCGATCCGACGACGGGCGGTGTCACCGCCAGCTACGCCATGCTGGGCGATGTCCATATCGCGGAACCGGGTGCCCTGATCGGCTTTGCCGGCCAACGCGTGATCCAGGATACGATCCGCGAACAGCTGCCCGACGGATTCCAGCGCGCCGAGTATTTGCACAAGCACGGCATGGTCGACATGGTGGTCCACCGCCACGACCTGCGCGACACGCTGGCGACGCTGATCGATTACCTGGCCCCTGCCGAGGCGGCCTGATCCCAGCCATGCGGGACTTCGCCCGCTCCGATAATGCCGAAGTGCAGGCCCAGCTCGACCGGCTGGGCCGATTGAGCGTGCCCGACGGGCGTTTGGGGCTGGAGACGATCCGCGCGCTGCTGGAGCGGCTCGGCAATCCGCACCGCAAGCTTCCGCCGATATTCCATGTGGCTGGAACCAACGGAAAGGGTTCGACCTGCGCCTTCCTGCGCGCCATGCTGGAAGCGGAAGGTTACAAGGTCCATGCCACGACCAGCCCGCACCTGGTGCGCTACAACGAGCGTATCCGCGTGGCAGGCGAACTCATTTCCGACCAGCGGCTGGCTCGATTGCTGGCGGAAGTGCTGGATGCAGGCGAAGATCTGAACCCCAGTTTCTTCGAAGTCACCATAGCCGCCGCTTTCACCGAATTCGCCCGCGTGCCGGCGGATGCCTGCGTGGTCGAAGTCGGCCTTGGCGGACGATTCGATGCGACGAATGTGCTCGAACCCGACGTCCTTGCCGCCTGCGGGATCGCCGCGCTGGGCATCGACCACGAACGCTTTCTGTTGGCACCGGAAGAAGGCACCCCCACCGACCCGATCGCCCGGATCGCTTTCGAAAAGGCGGGAATTGCCAAGCCCGGCGTGCCGCTCGTCACCATGGGCAGCTATCCCCAACCCGCCCTCGAAACCATCCGCAGGCTCGCCGAACTGAAGAACGCCAAGCACTTCGAGGCGGGACGCGATTGGTTCATCGACGACTGGCAGGGCGGCGAGTATTCGGACGAAGGGCTCGATCTGCCCCTTCCCGAACTCCGCTTGCACGGCAATCACCAATACCGGAACGCCGGTCTCGCCGTCGCCATGATCCGGCACCAGGAATGCTTGTCCGTCGGCGAAAAGGCGCTCGTCGACGGCATGAAGAGCGCCGCATGGCCCGGACGCCTTCACAGCCTGGCCCAAGGCCCTCTCACCGCGCTTGTGGAGGGCCAGAGCATCCTGCTCGACGGCGGACATAACCGGAGCGCGGGCGAAGCCATTGCGCAATGCCTCGATGGTCGGTTCCACCTCATACTCGGCATGCTCGCGAATAAGGACGCCCGCTCGCTGCTCGATCCGCTAGAAGGCCGCATCCGCTCGCTCCAGGCGGTGCCCGTTCCCGGGCACGACCACCATCCGGCTTCCGCATTCGGCGAAAGCGCCAGCGAAGCTTCGGACATCGGGGAGGCGCTGGCGAATATCGCGCCCGACGACTACCCGATCCTGATTGCCGGATCGCTTTACCTTGCGGGCGAAGTGCTGCGGCTCAACGAAGAACTGCCCGACTGATCATTCCGCCGGGACGCGCTCTCCCGCCTCGGGGGCGACGATACCAGCCGCCTTCTTGCCCCGGCTTTCGCGATACCATTCGAAACACACGAGAACGGCGGCAGCGAGGCCGATCCAGGTCGTCAGGATGAAGACGTCGAAATAGCCCTGGTTCTCGATCATTTCGCCCAGAGCGCCGCGACCCAGCGTACCGACCAGCAGCGTCAGCGAGGACAGCAGCGCGTATTGTACCGCGCTGAACTTTTTCGACACGATCGAGGACAGCCAGGCGATATAGGCCGCGCCCGCGATACCGATGGCGAGATTCTCGAAGGCGATGGTGATGGTCAGCTTTGCCAGGTCGGCATCGCCGATGCCCGGCACCTGTTCGATCAGATAGGTGAAGCCCACCGCATCGCTGAAGGCCTGCATGTTCGCCCCGCCCACGGCCATGTCGGCATAGAGCAGGTTGGTCAGCGCGGCGAGGATACCGCCGATCAGCAAAGTGGCCATGCGGCCGATGGAGGTCAGCATTAACCCGCCCAGCGCGAGACCCGCGATAATGGCGCCGACACCGAAGAACTTCGATGCGAAAGCGACGTCGTCGTTGGTGTAATTCAGTTCGCCGAGGTAGAAGGGATAGGCAAAGGTCCCCCAGATGGCATCGCAAATGCGGTAGGTCAGCACGACGGCGAGGATCAGCACGAGCGACCAGCCCATCCGGCCCACGAATTCCACCAGCGGCAGAACAAGCGCGCGGTAGAGGTGGTCCAATGCGAAGCTGCCACCGGTGGCCGGCTCCATGTCTTCGGCAAGCAAATGCTCTCCTTTGCGCTTCTTGCTCGCCAGCCAGCCGGCAATGAGCGCGGGCAGGATTATCGTCGCAACGATGATCCACGGGCCGACATTGACGGTGAATTCGGTAGGATTGGGCCGGTCTTCGGGCGCGTAGGTCATCGACATGACCATGAAGGTGAGGACGATTCCGATGGCCGCGGCCCACAGCAGTCCGACCAGCAGCAGTGCGCGATTGCGGATACCGGGAGAAAGTTCGCCTGCCTTGCGCAGTGCGCGGACCTGCAATTCGCTCTCGCTGGCCACGTCCGACGCTTCTTCATCGGCATTGGGCGCCCACAGTCCGACGAAGCCGACGGCAAGCAGGATGGCGCCCATCAGCGCATAGGTTTCGGGCCAGCCGATGCGCGCGGCGATAATCAGGCCCAGCGCACCGCCGACGAGCGAGGAGAGCCGGTATCCCATCTGATAGATCGTCGAGAGGATATCGATGGTCGCGCGATCGTCCGCCACATCGATACGCCAGGCGTTGATCGCGATGTCCTGCGTTGCGCTGGCGAAGGCGCCGATCCCGGCGAGAAGGCTGAACCAGCCGAGCTGCGTCTTCGGTTCCAGGATGCTCATCGTAACGAGGATGGTGCCAAGCAGAACCTGCATCGGCACGATCCACTGCTTGCGGCGTCCGAGCCTGCGCAGGCCGGGGATATTGACCTTGTCGATCAGCGGCGACCACAGGAACTGGAAGGCATAGGCCAGACCGATGAGCGAGAAGATGCCCATCGTCTCGAGGTCGACTTCCGCCTCGGTCAGCCAGGCGAACAGCGTGCCGAGGAACAGCGCGAACGGCAGGCCGCTGGCGAAGCCGAAGATCAGCA
>CAYOWF010000209.1:0-3429 GCA_964407585.1 uncultured Qipengyuania sp. | reverse complement strand
AGCGAATTCCTCGGCCAGGATCTCGACAGCGCGCGGAAGGCAAGTTGAGCGAGCACCGAAAAAAGGTCGAGGTCGTCAACCAGCGCGGGCTCCATGCGCGTGCCAGCGCCAAGTTCGTGGGCGCGGTCGCCGAGCTGCCCGACAGCTGCAAGGTCCGCGTCGCCAAGGGCGAGAACGAAGCCGCAGGCGGCTCCATCCTCGGCCTGATGATGCTGGGCGCGGCCAAGGGCGACATGATCGAAATCATCGTCGAGGGCGAAAATGCCGACACGGTAATGGCGAACCTTTCCGCCATGGTCGAGGACGGCTTCGGGGAGCCGTAACATGACCGCGCATCGCCGGGTCATCACCGGCTTTTCCAATCCCACCGTCAAGGCCCTGCGGGCCCTGCGCGAAAAGAAGCACCGCAAGCGCGAGCGCAAGTTCCTCGCCGAAGGGCTGCGCCTCCTCACCGATGCGCGCGAATGCGGCCATGTGCCCGAAGTGCTGGTGCTGGCCGACCGGCGCGATCCGCACTCGCTGCTGACCGCGCTCGAAGAAGCGGTGGAAGCGAGCGGCGGCGAAGTCATCGAGACCACGCCCGACATCCTGTCCAAGATCACCGGCAAGGACAATCCGCAGGCGGTCGCCGGGGTCTTCGCCGAATTCGACACTGCGCTCGACCGGCTCGACCGCAAGAGCGCGGACATCTGGCTGGTCGCGCAGGCGCTGCGCGATCCGGGCAATCTGGGTACCATGCTGCGCACGGGCGATGCCATCGGTGCGGGCGGGCTGATCCTGATCGACGATTGCGCCGATCCCTTCGGGGTCGAAGCGGTCCGCGCCAGCATGGGTGCGGTGTTCACGCAAAGAATCGCGCAAGCCGGCTGGGCGGAATTCGAGACCTGGCTGCGCGGCGATGCGGGCCAGCTCGTCGCCGCCAGCCTGCGCGATGCCCACCCCTATCGCGGCGCGCCCTATGCCGCGCCGTGCTTCGTCCTGGTCGGCAATGAAAGCCGCGGACTTCCCGAAGAATACGAAGCGGCCTGCGACCTGCGGGTCACCATGCCGATGAGGGGCCGCGCCGACAGCCTCAATGCCGCAGTCGCCGCCGCCGTGCTCGGCTATGAGGTCCTCGCCAGCCTACCGTAACGACTTGATTTCAGGTCCCAAGCTTGCTTCCTTCGCGCCAATCGAAGGGAGAGGGACATTGCACGTATCGATCGGCACCCGGACCGGGTCCATATTCGCCCTGCTGTCGGCGCTAACCCTGTCGGCCTGCCTGTCCACGCCGCAGGAGACGGCGGTTGCCGATCCTGCCGACACCATCCTTCTCGATGCGCGCGTCTACACGCTCGACTGGGGAGAACCGGACCGCGAGGGCAACCCCGCCCCCGATGCGCCGTGGAACGCGGCAGGCTGGCGACCCGATGCAGAAGCGGTGGCGATCGACGATGGCGCGATCGTCTTCGTCGGCACATCGGCCGGGGCCCTGCGCCTGCGCGGCCCGGACACGCGGCTGGTCGATCTGGGCGGGGCCACCGTCATTCCCGGCCTGGTGGAATCGCACACCCATGTGGTCGAACTGGGCGCAAAGCTCGATGCGGTGGACCTGACCGATGTCGCCACCGAAGCGGAAGCGGTCGCGCTGGTGGCCGCGCGCGCCGCCGATACGCCCGAAGGCGAATGGATTTTCGGCGCGGGCTGGGACGAAGGGGCCTGGGCCGATCGCTATCCCGACAAGGCGCTGATCAGCGCCGCCGTGCCCGATCATCCGGTGGTGCTCAGGAGCTTGCACGGCTTCGCGCTCTGGGTGAACCAGGCCGCGCTCGATGCGGCTGGCCTGGACGCGTCGAGCGAGGTCCCGACCGGCGGCGAAATGCGCCTCACCGCGGACGGCAGCCCTTCCGGCCTGTTCCTCAACCGCGCCACGACCATGCTCGATGCGGCGATCCCCGCCCCCTCGGCACAGGCCATGCAGCGGCGGACGCTCAAGGGCCTCACCCGTATGGCGGAGGACGGCTATGTCGGCCTGCACGAAGCGGGGGCCGATGCTCGGGCAATGGCGGCCTTCGAAGCGCTGGAGGCAAGCGGTCGGCTCCCGGTGCGGGTCTATGCCATGCTGTCGCTGCGCGATGCGCCGCTAATGCGAGAGTGGATCGCGCGCGGGCCCGATGACGACAACGACAGCATGCTCGTTACGCGTTCGGTCAAGGCCTATTACGACGGCGCGCTGGGATCGCGCGGGGCGCGGCTGATCGAGGACTATTCGGACCGACCGGGCCATCGCGGCGTGAGCGGCGAAGGCTACGGGTTCGACCGCGAACTCAATGCCGCGGCCATGCGCGCCGGGTTCCAGGTCGGCATCCATGCGATCGGCGATGCCGGGAATCGCGAGGCGCTCGACATTCTCGAGAAAGCCTTCGCCGCCGCGCCGGAGACGCGGGCGAACCGGCACCGCATCGAGCACGCACAGGTCGTCGCGCCGGACGATTTCGCGCGCTTTGCCCGGCTCGGCATCATCGCATCGATGGAACCGCCCCATGCGGTGGAGGACAAGGCCTGGGCCGAAGACCGCCTCGGGCCAGAACGCATCGAGGGCGCCTATGCCTGGCGCACCTTGCGCCGCGCGGGAGTGCCGCTGGCCTTCAATGCCGACGGGCCGGGTTCCGACCAGAGCATCTTCTACGGGCTGCATGCCGCCATCACGCGCCGGGGCAAGGATTTGCAGCCGGCAGGCGGGTGGTATCCGGAGGAAGCGGTCACGATCGAAGAGGCCGTGCGCGCCTATACCAGCTGGGCGGCCTATGCGAGCTTCCGCGAGGGCGAGACGGGCGTCATCGATGAGGGCCGCTGGGCCGATCTCACGGTGATGGATATCGATCCCTTCGCGCTATCGCAAAGCGATCCGGCCGCGATCCTTGCGGGCAAGATCCTGATGACGGTGGTGGACGGGAAAATCGTCTACGAGCGCTAGGCGCGCGATGCCTCAGGCGGCCTGTTCGTTGGTCCCGCCGATCGCGATGATGTGATCGAGCACCGACGGGTAGAGTGGCTGGTCGAATTCGACCCCGATCTGCCGCTTGTCGGACCATTTCACCCGTGCATCGAGGGGGCCGATATCGCCCACGCGAATGGTGATCTCGTCACCGGATGCGAGGCGCCCGGTGAGGTCGGCGAACTGGCAGCCATATTCGGACAGGTCCTTGATTGCGATGTTGTAGCGCACGCCGGTGCCCTTCCGGTATCGACCGGGCACCGAAATCGAATAGCGCTGTTCTCGTCTCAATTCCAATCGACCGTCCTTGCACTGCATCCGCTCGCCTCGGCGAAAGCGGGTGCCGGTTGTTGCAACTGGTTAACCGATAGGTCGATTTCGTTTAGAAATACCTAAACGCACCAAGATCATTCCGCCGCTTCGCGCCCCTGTTCGCTGGCGTCTTCGATCTG
>CAYOWF010000208.1:0-3438 GCA_964407585.1 uncultured Qipengyuania sp. | reverse complement strand
GCCTCGCGCTGGTGCAGTTCTTCAGCTGGTCGGCGCTGTTCATCATGTGGATCAACACGACGCCCGTCGTGACCCAATATGTCTTCGGCAGCACCGATACCGTAAGCGCCGCGTATAACGAGGGTGCAAGCTGGGTGAACGTCCTGTTCACCGTCTACAACGGGGTTGCCGCCATTGCCGCGCTGGCGCTGCTGCCGGTGCTCAGCCGCAAGGTCGGGCAGGTTATGACGCACTCGATCTGCCTGTTTCTGGGCGCGGCGGGATTCCTCATGTTCTTCTTCGTTCGCGATGCGCAGGCGCTTTTGCTGGCGGAGGTCGGTATCGGTATCGCCTGGGCGAGCATTCTGGCGATGCCCTATGCCATCCTGGCCAGTAACTTGCCGCAGGCGAAGCTCGGTATCTACATGGGGTTGTTCAACATTTTCATCGTCGTGCCGCAATTGCTGGTGGCGACGGTCATGGGCCAGATCATGCTCTGGCTATTTCCGGGTGAGCCGGTCTGGACGATGCTCTTCGCAGCCGCTTCGTGGGTTATTGCGGCGCTGGCGATGCAGCGTGTGAAGGCCGCCATTCCGCAGGAGAACGCTGATGCGTAAGTTGATCGCAGCAACCGCCGCAATCGCATTGGCTGGCGGAGCCTATGCCATGGGCGGGACGGGCGACGAGCCGCAAGCTTCCGACTGGGAGGCACGCAGCAAGGTGACGCTCGAACATCCCGAATGGTCGCGCAATGCCGTCCTTTACCAGATCAACACACGCCATTTCACGGCGCAAGGCACCTTCAGGGCCGCGCAGGAACAGCTCCCGCGGCTCAAGGAACTCGGCGTCGACATCCTGTGGCTCATGCCGATCCATCCGATCGGCATGGAAAATCGCAAGGGTACGCTCGGCAGCCCCTATTCGGTAAAGGACTATTATGCGGTGAATCCCGAATTCGGCACGGAAGAGGAATTCCGCGCCTTCGTCGATGCCGCGCATGCACAGGGCTTCAAGGTCATCCTCGACCTTGTCGCCAACCACACCGCCTGGGACAATGCGCTCGCGAAGGATCATCCCGACTGGTACGAAAAGGACTGGAAGGGCGATTACCGACCCACCCCCTGGTGGGACTGGTCCGACATCATCGACCTCGACTGGTCCGAGCCCGGCGTACGCGAGCATGTCGGCGGAGCGATGGAATATTGGGTTCGCGAGTTCGACGTGGACGGCTATCGCGCGGATGTCGCCGGCTATGTTCCGCTGGATTTCTGGGAAACTGCGCGTGCCCGGCTCGATGCGATCAAGCCGGTCTTCATGCTCGGCGAAGTGCAGCAGAGCGGGTTCCACCACGCGGCGTTCGATGCCACCTATGCATGGGATTGGCACAATACCTCGAAGAATGTCGCGCATGGAAAGGGCAATGCCACCAGTTTCTATGGCTATTACGCCGAGAACGAGAGCCTGTGGCCGCGCCAGGCGATGCGCATGACCTATATCGAGAACCACGACAGCAATGCGTGGGAAGGCACGATGGAAGAGAACTACGGTCCAGCGCTCGAGGCCATGACCGCGCTGTCTTTTACCGGCGAGGGATTGCCGCTGATACACAACGGTATGGAGGCCTGTAATGCAAGGCGGCTGGAATTCTTCGAGCGCGACCCGATCGACTGGGGTCAGGCCGAAGATTGCAGCTATGGCGATCTGCTCGCGAGGCTTATTGCCTTCCGCAAGGCCAATCCGGCGCTCGAAAACGGCCAGTGGGGTGCGGTGATGCACAAGGTCGAGAACAGCGCACCCGAGCAACTCCTGTCCTGGGTTCGGGAGGAAGACGGAAACAAGGTCCTCGGATTGTTCAACATGAGCGATCGGCCGCTTTCCGCGACTTTCAACGATGCTCTGCCGCACGGTGAGTACAGGGACTTCATGAGCGGCGATCGCGTGATGATCGCCGAAGGGCACGAGGTCGTGCTGCCGGCGTGGGGTTACCGCCTGCTGAGCAGGTCGGCCCGATAGGTAGTCGAACGCAAAGGTAGTGCCAGACGCGCGGGAGCGCATTTGGCCCGCCCCATTGTGCTGACTTGCAAATTCTCCTATCCGGCGCGCGACCTTTCGCTGCTTGCCGATGAATGATGCGCGCGCCAAATAGGTCGCATCCGGCACGCCAGACCAGAATCCGACAAGAGACCCTAATGTCCCTCACTCATTTGCAGCGGCTCGAGGCCGAAAGCATCCATATCATGCGTGAAGTGGTGTCCGAGGCCGAGAAGCCCGTGATGCTCTATTCGATCGGCAAGGACAGTGCAGTGATGCTGCACATCGCGAAAAAGGCCTTTTATCCCTCGCCACCGCCGTTTCCGCTGCTGCATGTCGATACGACGTGGAAATTCAAGGACATGTACGAACTGCGCGAACGCAGTGCGGAAGAAGCGGGCATGGAACTGCTCGTCCATCGCAATCCCGAAGCCGAGGAGATGGGTCTCAACCCATTCGACCACGGGCCGCTCCACACCGATATGTGGAAGACCCAGGGTCTCAAGCAGGCGCTCGACAAATATGGTTTCGACGCGGCTTTCGGCGGTGCCCGCCGCGACGAGGAAAAGAGCCGCGCGAAGGAACGCATCTTTTCCTTCCGAACCGCCAGCCACGGCTGGGACCCCAAGAGCCAGCGTCCCGAATTGTGGAACCTCTACAACGCCCGCAAGAAGAAGGGCGAGAGCATCCGCGTGTTCCCGCTGTCTAACTGGACCGAACTCGACATCTGGCAGTACATCCACCTCGAGAATATCGAGATCGTCCCGCTCTACTATTCGGCCAGGCGCCCGACCTTCGAATACGAAGGAGGCCTCTTCATGGCCGACGATATCGACCGGCTGGAGAAGGTCATGGGCCATCGCCCGGAGATCACCGAACGGTCGATCCGTTTCCGGACGCTCGGCTGTTTCCCGCTGACCGGTGCGGTCGAGAGCGAGGCCGCGACGCTGCCCGAAATCATCCAGGAAATGCTCCTGACCACGACCTCCGAACGGCAGGGCCGCGTGATCGACAAGGATTCGGGCGACGCCTCGATGGAGAAGAAGAAGCAGGAGGGGTATTTCTGATGACCGATCCTGTTTACAAGACCGACGCGCTCATCGCCGAGGATATCGAAGCCTATCTGGAGAAGCACCAGCACAAGACCATGCTGCGCTTCATCACCTGCGGCAGCGTGGATGACGGCAAGTCCACCCTGATCGGTCGGCTCTTATACGACAGCAAGATGATATTCGAGGATCAGCTCGAAGCGTTGAGCGCCGACAGCAAGAAGGTCGGCACGCAGGGCCAGGAAATCGACTTCGCACTATTGGTGGACGGTCTTGCCGCAGAACGGGAGCAGGGCATCACCATCGATGTCGCCTATCGTTTCTTCGCGACCGAAAGCCGCAAGTTCATCGTCGCCGACTGCCCGGGACACGAACAGTA
>CAYOWF010000207.1:0-3498 GCA_964407585.1 uncultured Qipengyuania sp. | reverse complement strand
TAGGGGCGGTTCTCGAAATTGGGATCGTCGAAATCGACCGGGGCGAAGTGGTGCCCCCGGCTCGACAGGTTGACGATGCGCGGCCGTTCGCCCTTTTCGACCAGCGGCATGAGCAAATTGGTCAGCAGGAAATGACCCACGTGGTTGGTGCCGAACTGCATTTCGAATCCGTCGGCGGTCTTCGCCTCGTCGCAGGCCATGACGCCGGCATTGTTGATCAGCAGGTCGATCTTCGCGAACCGGGCGTTGGCCTCCGCCCCGGCCTTGCGCACGCTGTCGAGCGAGGCGAGATCGCAAACCAGCGTATCCACTTTCGCGCCGGTTTCCCCGGCGATCGCGTCGGCGGCGGCGGAAAGCTTGGTCGCATCGCGGCCCGACAGGATGACATGCGCACCCTTGGCGGCCATTGCGCGGGCCGTTTCCTGGCCAAGTCCCGAGTAGCCGCCCGTGACCAGCGCCGTGCGCCCGGTCAAATCCTTTTCCGCAAGAACCTCGTCCGCCGTGCTCTCGAATCCGAATTCGCTCATGGTTCGCTCTCTCCTCTTAGGGACGATTGCGTAGCACACAAAAAAGGGGGCGCGAGGATTTTGTCCGCGCGCCCCTTTCAGGCCCCCCTCTCTCCTGGGGTATCGGTTGCCCGGGCGATCAGGCGCCCGGGGGTAACGGATCCTTGCTTTTCCGGGCTTCAGCGCCGGAGCCGCCGCCGAGATCGCTGTCCATCTGGTCGAGCTTGCGCGCCGCCCAGTCGCGCCCGCCGAGCCCGAAGGCCAGCGCACCCGCCACGGCGATGCCTGCGATCAGGATCGTCAGCGCATTGGCCGGGATCATGCCGCCGATGCCGGTGAACTGCAGCCCCATGAAGACGAACAGGATGATCGTCGCCCAGCGTACGATCGTACCTGCCGTGCTGCTGCCCGCATCGCCCGAAATGAGCCGGGCGAGCAGGTTGGCGATCAGGAAGCCGAAGGCGATCACGACCGCGCCGAAGATGACCCGTCCACCCAGCTCTAGCAGCTGGTCGAGGATGGCGGTCAATTCGGGAAAGCCGAGGATGCGCGTGGCGGCGATGGCGAAGAACAGGATGATGGCGACCTGTGCGATGCGGGCGATGATGCCGCTTGCGGTGGTGCCTTCCGCCACCAGCCCGCTTTCGGAAAGCGCCCTGTCGACGCCGAGCCCGGGCAGGATTTCCTTGGCGATCTGCACCACGAACCGGCTGATCAGATAGCCGATGCCGAGCAGGACGGCTGCCGCGATGATGTTCGGTATGGCCGAGAAGATCATCTGCAGCATGTTCGAAGCCGGTTCGCTGATCGACTGGATTTCCAGCTGTTCGAGCGCCGCGATGGCGACCGGGATGGCGATCAGCACGTAGACGATGGTGCCGATGGTCTTGCTGATGGCGTGGTTGCCGGTGACGTTGTCGACCCCGCCGCGATTGGCCCATTTGTCGAAATCGACCGTCTGCAGCGTCGTCACCACCAGGTCGCGCACGATGCGCGCGACCATCATGCCGATGAAGAAGATGAGGCCGGCCCACAGCAGGTTCGGCACGAAGTCGACGACATTCTCGAGCAGGCTGTCGATGGGCCCTGCGACCCCGCCCAGTTCGAGGACGTTGAGGATGATCAGCAGGCCGAACAGCCAGATCAGCAGGCTGACGATCTTGCCCAGCGATTCTCCCAGCGTCGCGCCGTTGCCGGCACCGCGCTTGAAGAAGTCTATGTTGTTGATGATGTTTGCGAAGGCCCATTTCGCGGCCCGCGCCGCGAGCCACGTGACGATGAGTGCGCCGAGCGCGTAAAGCAGCTTCTCGCCCAACTCCAGGGCAAGCTGTTCGTCGAAACGATATTTGTCCAGGAACATGAAACCTCTCCCTCTTGGTTTCCGTAGAGGCAGGGCTAACATTCCTGCCGGATTTTTCCAAAATGCGCTTGGGGGATTGAGTGGATAACTCGGCGTGCTATTTCGGCGAAATGAGAGGATTTTTCACCACGATAGCCGCCGGTTTCGCGCTCGCGATTGCCGCGCTCACCCCGCCCGCCGCCGCGCATGATGCAGCCGAAGGTCGCTGGTCGATCGCCATCCATGGCGGGGCCGGGACCATCGCTCGCGACCAGATGAGCGCGGAAGAAGACGCCGCCTATCGCGCTGCGCTCCAGCGCGCGCTCGATGCCGGGCGTGCAGTGCTCGAAGAGGGCGGGGAGGCGCTCGATGCGGTCGAGGCGGTGATCCTGCTGCTCGAAGACGATCCGCGCTTCAATGCCGGGCGCGGTGCGGTGTTCACCTGGGAAGGGGGGCACGAACTCGACGCATCGATCATGGACGGGCGCGATCGCAATGCAGGCGCCGTCGCGAGCGTGACGGGAATTCGCCATCCCATCCTGCTCGCGCGCAAGGTCATGACCGACAGCCCGCACGTGATGCTGGCCGGCGAGGGCGCGGAAACCTTCGCGAACGAGCACGGCCTCGAAGTCGTCCCCAACGACTGGTTCGACACCGACTTCCGCCGCCGCTCGCTCGAACGGATGAAGGCCGACAGCCTTTCCGCGATGGATGTCGATGCCAAGTTCGGCACCGTCGGCGCAGTGGTGCTCGACACGCATGGGAACCTCGCCGCAGGCACCTCGACCGGCGGGATGACCGGCAAGCGCTGGAACCGCATCGGCGACAGTCCGGTGATCGGTGCGGGCACCTATGCCGACAATCGCAGCTGCGCCGTCTCGGCCACCGGCTGGGGCGAATATTTCATCCGCGTCGGCGTGGCGCACGAGATTTGCGCGCAGCTTCGCCTGCGGTCGGACGATGCCCAGGCGGTCGCCGACGACGTCATGGCCGAAGTGAAGGAACTGGGCGGCGACGGCGGGATCATCCTCGTCACGCCCGACGGCCAGGCGCTCTACAGCTTCAATACCGAAGGCATGTATCGCGGCCGCGCCACCAGCGAAGGCGTCGACGAAGTCGCGATCTACGGGGACGAATAGGCCACGGCTTCAGGCAGCGAAGCGGTAGGCCTCGAACGCCCTATCCGCGCTTCCTCGCCTGGGCGTAGCTGCCGAGCAGTCGGACGCCATTGGTCTGGAATGCCAGTTCCTCCAGCGCGGCGTCGACGCGCGGATCGCCCGGGGCGCCCTCGATATCGGCGTAGAAGCGCGTCGCGGCGAAGCTGGCGCCCTTCTGGTAGCTTTCCAGCTTGGTCATGTTGACCCCGTTGGTGGCGAAGCATCCCAGCGCCTTGTACAGCGCGGCCGGGATGTTCTTCACCTCGAAGATGAAGGTGGTCATGGTTGTGACCGCCTCGATCCCGGCCGGGTCGCGCGGTTCCTTGGCCAGCACCACGAAGCGGGTGGTGTTGTCATGCGCGTCCTCCACCGCATCCTCGATGATGTCGAGCCCGTAGAGTTCGGCCGCCATGGGCGGGGCGATGGCGCAGAATGCCGGATCCTGCATTTCCGCGACATAGGCTGCGGCGCCAGCCGTATCGGCATGGGCCAGCGC
>CAYOWF010000206.1:0-3502 GCA_964407585.1 uncultured Qipengyuania sp. | reverse complement strand
TCGAGAGCATCAAGATCGTCCAGGTCGACGGCCTTACCAATGGCGGCGGCAAGGGCGCTGGCAACGGCGTGACCGCAACCGGCGGATCGGGCAACCTCGCGACCGATGCGGTCAGCGCGGCACTCGCCTACCGGGCACAGGCGCCGGTGCTCGATGGGCTGATGAAGGAACTGGGCCTCGACGGCTCGAGCCTCAATAGCCTGGTCAAGGGCCCGGCCGAGCAGACCGGCGGGTTCGAAGTCGAAGATGAAGCCGAAGAGGCACAGGAAGAGCCCAAAGCGCTTCCGGCCAATGGCAAGTCGAAGGACGAAGGCGAAAACGCCGAGGCCTGATCTTCAGGTTCAAATCGACGGGAAGGGGGCGCTCCGGCGTCCCCTTTTTCTTGCCTGACGAACCGTCTTCGCCCTAACCGGCCCGAATGACCAATACGCCCGCATGGACCATGCCGCCCGAATGGGCACCGCAGGACTGGCTGTGGATCGGCTTCCCGCACGATGCCGACGAATGGCCCGACGTGCTGCCCGCCGCGCAGGAGCAGATTGCCGCCTTTGCCATTGCCGTCGCCGAGAGCGGGCAGGAGGTGCGGCTGCTGGTGCGCGATGCGGCCAACGAAATGCGCGCGCGCGATCTGGTAAGCGGCGCGGTCAGGCTGGAACGACGTCCCTACGGCGACGTCTGGCTGCGCGATACGGGGCCGCTTGTGCTGACCGACGGTGCAGGCAATCGCTCGGCGCGGCGTTTCGGATTCAACGGCTGGGGCGGCAAGTATCTGATGGAAGGCGACCAGACCGTCGGCGCCGAGCTCGCCAGTGACGCCGGCCTGGCACTGGAAGTGGCCGACTGGATTCTCGAAGGCGGTGCGATCGACGGGGACGGCACCGGCCTCGTCGCCACGACCGAACAATGCCTGCTCAATCCCAACCGGAACCCGGAGCTTTCGCGGGGCGATATAGAAAATCGCCTCAAGCGGGACCTTGGCTTCAACCGCGTGCTGTGGCTGGGCGATGGCCTGATCAATGACCATACCGACGGGCATGTCGACAATCTCGCCCGCTTCGTAGCGCCGAATAGGCTCGCACTGCCGCGCGCGACGGGCGCTCAAGACCCGAATGCCGAAATCTATGCCGATGCGAAGCACCGGGCCGAAGCGGCCGGCGTCGAGGTCGTGGAAATACCCTCGCCCGGTCTCGTCACCGGCGGCGACCGCATCGAACCTGCCAGCTATGCCAATTTCGCCATTACCAGCCACCTCGTCGTCGTGCCGACCTTCGGCAGTCCGCATGATGAGGAAGGCGTGGCGGCCATTGCAGAGTTGTTTCCCGATCGCGCGACCATCGGCCTGCGCGGCGATGCAGTGCTCGCCGGCGGGGGCGGATTCCATTGCGCCAGCCAGCAAATGCCCGCCGCCGTGCAATGAGTTAACGCTTCGTTAGGAAATTGAGGGGAAAATAAGTGCCATGGCCAAGGCTATCGCTCTCGCACGTACCCATGTCCCGGCGCTTCCGCTGGCCGAACTGGCGCGCGCTGCCATCGTGAGCGGATGCGGCTTCGCGCTGGTCCTCGCCGGCCCCGCGCTACCCTTCTAACAACTTCCACACGGCCCCTGCCGCTGCGCCGCCCAGCACGAGGGCGACGCTCACCTGCCATTGGCGGGACGTTACGCGGCCGAATGCCGCATGGCCGAACAGGTCGCCGACCAGCACGGCCGGGAACAGCAGCAGCGCCAGCAGAACTTCGCGCATTCCCCCCACACCCAAGGCGATGAAGAGCGCCGAGGACAAGGGTGTGAGCACGAGGAATATCGCCATCATCGAGGCGCGAGCAATGCGCGGCTCCAGTCTCCCGCGCAGGTAGAAAGGCGCCATTCCGGGGCCAGGCATCCCCGCAAAACCGCCGAAAAAGCCGGTGAAGAAGCCCGACAGCCCCAACGCGGGCTTGCGCGGCATGGCCACTTTTCCCAAGGGCACGACCACCAGCACAAAGGCACCGAGCGAAACCATGGCGATCAGCAGCCGGGCCCAGTCGGCGCTCAGCGCGACGAGGGCCCACAAGCCGAGCGGCATGCAGACCAAGGCCAGCACCGTGATCGGGATAGCCGACCGGTCCGCCTCGCGCCGGATACGCCCGATGTCGGTCAGCCCGATCAGGAACAGCGAAATATTGCCGACAAGGACCGCCTCTTTCGGCGCGATGGTCAGCGCGAGGACGGGGACGATGACGACCGACAGTCCGAAACCCGCAAGCCCGCGTACGAAGCCTGCGACCAGCGCAGTGAGCAGGGCGATCAGTATCGCTTCGAGAGACAGGCCGAGCATTTAGGCGAAGGCCTTCCACAGCGCAGCCGCTGCCGCTCCGAACAGCACCAGCCCGACGCAGAAGCGCCAGGTCCGGTCTTCGATACTGCCCGACGCCTTGTTGCCCAGCAAATTGCCCAGCAACACTGCCGGGAAGAGAAGCGCCGCGAACAGCGACAGCTTCCAGTCGAGCACGCCGATCGCCGCTCCGCTGACAAGGCCGGTCGTCGAAGCGCAGGTGAAGATCAACAGCATCGACGCCTTGGCGGTTTCGCGCGGAATATCGCGGCCGACGTAATAGGGCACCACCGGTGGGCCGGGCATGCCCGCATAGCCGGTCATCAGGCCGCTCAGGATTCCGACACCGCCCGTGGTGGCCGGATGATGGTCGAGCGCGCCACGGCGCGGAAGCAGGATCGCGAGAAAGGCCGACAGGGCGATCGACGCGATCAGCACTCGCGCGATCTCCGGGGAAGTGATGCTGAGCAGGTAGAGCCCGACCGGCGTGGTCACGACGACCAGCGCGATGATGGCCCATGCCGATCTTTCCGCACCACGCAGCAGGCGGCGGATTTCCGACACGCCGATGAAGACCGAGAGGAAATTGGTCAGCAGAACCGCGTGGACCGGCGAAAGCGCCAAAGCGAGGATCGGCACGAGCAGGATCGCCATGCCGAACCCCGTCAGCCCGCGCACGAAAGCCGAGCCGAAGGCGGTCAGCAGCGCGGCGAGGATCGCCGCCGTACCGTAACCCGCAAGCAGGTCCATCGCGCTCGCTTAGCCTTCGCGCAAATCGGGCGGGGTCGCTTCGGCCTTCAGCATGGCGATCGCTTCGTCCAGCGGCATTACCTTCTGGTGCTGCTGGCCGAGCGTTCGCACCGCCACCGTGCCTTCTTCGGCCTCGCGATTGCCAACCACCAGAAGGTGCGGGACCTTGGCGTGGCTGTGCTCGCGCACCTTGTAGTTGATCTTCTCGTTGCGCAGGTCGCTTGCCACACGGATACCCGCGGCTTCGAGCTTTGCGACCGCTTGCTTCGCATAGTCGTCGGCATCCGAAACGATGGTCGCCACCACTGCCTGCGTGGGAGCAAGCCATACGGGCAGCCGGCCGGCGAAATGCTCGATCAGGATACCGATGAAGCGTTCGTAGCTGCCGAAGATCGCGCGGTGCAGCATGACCGGGCGGTGCTTCTCGCCGTCTTCGCCGA
>CAYOWF010000205.1:0-3503 GCA_964407585.1 uncultured Qipengyuania sp. | reverse complement strand
TGTTGAACAGCTCGTCCACCTGCGGCAGCGCGACGCGGTCCTGCGGGCGCTTGGGCCCGGCGAGGCTGGGCACGACTTTCGAGATGTCGAGTTCGAGCGTCTTGGTGAAGACCGGCTCGTTCTCCGGCGTGAACCACATGCCCTGTTCTTTCGAATAGGCTTCGACCAGCGCGATGGTCTGTTCGTCGCGGCCGGTGAGGCGCATGTATTCGAGCGTCTTGTCGTCGATTCCGAAGAAGCCGCAGGTCGCGCCGTATTCGGGGGCCATGTTGGCGATCGTCGCGCGGTCGGCGAGGGTGAGGTTGGCCACGCCTTCGCCGTAGAATTCGACGAACCGGCCGACCACGCCGACTTCGCGCAGCATCTGGACGCAGGTCAGCACGAGGTCGGTGGCGGTAACGCCTTCGGCCATCGCGCCGGTCAGCTTGAAGCCGACGACTTCGGGGATCAGCATCGAGATCGGCTGGCCGAGCATGGCGGCTTCGGCCTCGATCCCGCCGACGCCCCAGCCGAGCACGCCGAGGCCGTTGATCATGGTGGTGTGGCTGTCGGTCCCGACGCAGGTGTCGGGATAGGCGACCATCGCGCCATCTTCACCTTCGGAAGACCACACGCCCTTGCCGAGATATTCGAGGTTCACCTGGTGGCAGATGCCGGTTCCCGGGGGTACGGCGGTGAAGTTCTTGAAGCTCTTCGAACCCCATTTGAGGAAGTCGTAGCGTTCCGCATTGCGGGCATATTCGAGCTCGACGTTCTTTTCGAAGGCCTTGGGATGGCCGAATTCGTCGACCATCACCGAGTGGTCGATGACCAGGTTCACGGGGACCTGCGGATTGATCTTCGAGGTATCGCCGCCGAGCTTGCCGATCGCATCGCGCATGGCCGCGAGATCGACCACGCAGGGCACGCCGGTGAAATCCTGCAGCAGAACGCGCGCCGGGCGGTACTGGATTTCCTTGCCGGTCTTCGGATCCTTCTGCCAGTCGGCGATCGCCTGCGCATCCTCGGTCGAAACGGTGAAGCCGCCGTCTTCGAAGCGCAGCATGTTTTCCAGCAGGACCTTCAGGCTGAACGGAAGGCGCGACACGTCCCCGATTGTCTCGGCCGCCTTCTGGAAGGAATAATAGGCGTAATCCTTGCCGTTCACGGTGAGGGTGGAGCGAGTTCCGAGGGTGTCCTGGCCGACCTGGGTCATGCGGGGCGTAGTCCTTTCTGTCTGGAGCCGTCACCAAACCAATGGGCCGGGCGACGAAATGTGCCGCGCCTGTGCGCCGAACAGGGCAAAAAATCAAGGGTCGCCGCGCTTCAGAAACGCTTCACCGGGAACCAGAAACGCTCTTCACCTATTATTAAGGCAAAATCTGGGCAATCGCGGCGCACGGCCACAAACCGCCGGAAGCGCGCGGCCCGAATGAGGAGTAGATTATGAGTGCCCAGCTGGACGCGACCGACAAGTCGCGCCGAACCCTTCGCGTCGCCGTCATTGCCGCTGCCCTCGGTGTGGCAGGTATGTTCACGGCAGCCGCCACTGTCGCCGGCGGAGAGGCGCAGGCCGGCGATGCGGCTCCGGCGGCCCCTGCCGAACAGCGCTGATCAGACCGCGCTTTGCTCGGGACGCCGCCTGCGGGTGGCGATCCAGCACCCCACGATGATGAGCGACGCGCCGACCACGGTGGCGCCGCTCACCCCCTCCCCGAAATAGAGCCAGCCGAACAGCGAGGCCCAGAGGAAGCCGGTATATTCTATCGGGACGAGCCTTTGCGCCTCGGCGCGGGCATAGGCCCAGGCTAGGAACAGCGCCGCGCCCACCGCCAGCAGCGCCCCGGCGGCCACCTCGAACCAGACGCGCCCCTCGGGCAGTTCGAGCAGGAAGGGCGCACCCGCCAGCAGGGTGAGCGCGACCACGCCGTTCTGGAAAGTGCTGACCTCCGCCGGGCCGGCGACCAGCGCCTGCTGGCGCTGGAGCACGAGGTTCCAGGCATAGAGCAACGCCGAAATGCCTATGAGCAGCAGGCCTACCGCCGTATCCTCGGTCAGTTTTTCGCGCCCGATGCGTCCGCCCACGATCACGACGACACCCGCCAGGCCCAGTAGCGCGGCAAAGACCGCGCGGCGCTCGATCGTCTCGCCCAGCAGGATGGCGGCGAGGTAGAGTGCGATCAGAGGGGCGACGAAGCTGATGGCGATCGCTTCGGCCAGCGGCAGTCGCACGAGCGAGGCGAAGAAGGTCCAGCCCATGAAGGCCACGACCACGCCGCGCACGAGATGGACCTTGAGGACGGCGCGTGTGGGCATGCGTCCGCCGCGCCAAAGCCAGAGGGGGGCGATGATCGCGAAACCGATCGCGCAGCGCAGCAGGTAGGCGCTGTAGGCGCCGACGGCGATGCTCGCGCTTTTCATCACGGCATCCATTGCCGAAAACAGCGCGATACCCGCCATAGTGGCGAGTATCGGCTTCAGCGAATGGTCGGGCGCGCTCATTACCGCTGGCATAGAGCGCCCTGCCTCATGCGCAACTCGGTTCAGCGAAGGCTAAGCCATGTTCACCGATTGTGATGCACGAAAATCGATCTATGTAGCCCGAATGGCGGGCGTGGATCCGTCGCAGGAATTTTTGGTGGGCCAGATGACACGTTTCCAGACCCTGACCGGCAGCGCGATCGCAGCCGTGCTGCTTGCAACTTCGGCCGGCGCGCAGGACGCCGCGCCCGAGAGCATCCTTCCGCAGCCCAAGGCGGAGCAGGCCGATGCGCCCGCGAAGCCCGCCGCGCCGCAGACGGTCGAGGAAGCTTTCGGCGATATTCGCATGGCGAGCGGCGAAGTGGTGCAGGAAATTCCTTCGCTCGAAGGCGAATGGACGGTCGCGCAGGCGCAGCAGCTGCTCGATTTCATTCCCGGTTTGAAGGCCGAGGGCCTGAATCCTTCCGATTACCAATCCGACAATCTGGCCGCAGCGATCGCGGCGGGCGAGGGCGAGGCGCTCAACACGCTTGCCAGCGAGATATTCGTCTGGATGGTCGAGGATTTGCGCGACGGTCGCACGCCGATGGATGCACGCCGCCAGTGGTTCGTGGTCGATCCCGATGCCGACCGCCTGCCGACCTGGAAGCTGCTGGAAGATGCGCTGGCGAGCGGGGATATCGCGGGCACGCTCGCTTCGCTCCATCCCAAGCACCCGGATTATGCCGCTCTGCGCGCCGAACTGGCCACTGCCACGGATGCCAAGCGGATCAAGCTGATCCGTGCGAACATGGATCGCTGGCGCTGGCTGCCGCAGGATCTCGGGCGCCAGTACCTGGTCACCAACGTCCCCGAATACATGCTGCGCCTGACCGTGCGCGGGCGCATCATCGACACCTACCGCGTGGTCGTCGGCAAGCCCGGCCGCACTGCGACTCCGCAGCTCGCCGAAATGGTCGAGGCGGTGATCTACAACCCGACATGGACGGTGCCGCAGTCGATCGTGGTGGGCGAGGGGCTGGGCAACAAGGTGCTCAACAACC
>CAYOWF010000204.1:0-3561 GCA_964407585.1 uncultured Qipengyuania sp. | reverse complement strand
TCCTGGACGACGTGCGCGACGAAAGCGACGAACAGGTCCGCATCGTGCTCGTCCCGCGCAGCCGCAACGTCGATCCCGAGCTGCTGAAGGAAAGCATCTACAAGCTCACCGACATGGAAACGCGCTTCGGCCTGAACCTCAACGTGCTCGACCGAACGCGCACGCCGATGGTGATGGGACTGAAGGAACTGCTCGACAACTGGATCGCCAGCCAGATCGACATCCTCCAGCGCCGCAGCCGCCACCGGCTGGACCAGATCGCGCGCAGGCTGGAACTGGTCGAAGGCTATATCATCGCCTTCCTCAACCTCGACCGGGTGATCGAGATCATCCGCACCGAGGATGAACCCAAGCCGGTGATGATGAAGGAGTTCAAGCTCACCGACCGGCAGGCGGAAGCGATCCTCAACATGCGGTTGCGGTCCCTGCGCAAGCTGGAGGAAATGCAGCTGCGCAACGAAAAGGACGAGCTGCTGAAGGAGCAGGAGGAGCTGGAAAAGCTGCTCGGCTCGCCTGCCCGGCAGCGCACGCGCCTGAAGCGCGATCTCAACCATCTGCGCAAGGAATATGGCGAGGATACCGAACTCGGCGCGCGCCGCACGACCATCGAAGAGGCCGCCCCGGCCGTAGAATTCAGCATGGATGCGATGATCGAGAAGGAGCCGGTCACGGTTATCCTGTCGCAAAAGGGCTGGATACGCGGTGCCAAGGGGCATCTGCCGCTGGACCAGGATTTCAAGTACAAGGAAGGCGACGGCCCCGCCTTCGTGCTGCATGCGCAGACGACCGACAAGCTGCTGCTGGCGGCGGACAATGGGCGGTTCTTCACCCTGGGTGCGGACAAGCTGCCGGGTGCGCGCGGCTTCGGCGAGCCGGTGCGCAACACGCTCGACATCGAGGCGAATGCGCAGATCGTGTCGCTCGTCGTCCACGAGGAAGGCAAGCGCCTGCTGCTCGCCGCGAGCACCGGCAAGGGCTTCGCGGCGGTTACCGACGAATTGCTCGCGGAAACGCGCAAGGGGCGCCAGGTGGTCAATCTGCCGGGAGACGCGGTCCTGCGCGTGGTGCGCCCGATCGATAAGGGTCACGATCACGTTGCCGTGGTGGGCGAGAACCGCAAGCTGGTGGTCTTCAACCTCGAAGAACTGCCGCAGATGACGCGCGGGCAGGGCAACAAGCTGCAGAATTATCGCGACGGCGGCCTGTCCGATGCGACGACCTTCACGATGGAGGAAGGCCTCAGCTGGACGATGGGCGGCAAGGAAGGCCGTACGCGGACCGAGCCCGAGATGTGGCAATGGAAGGTCGCACGCGGCGGTGCCGGGCGCCTGCCGCCGCAAGGTTTCCCGCGCGACAACAGCTTCGGATAGCAAAAAGGCCGGAAGCGCTTGCACGCCCCCGGCCAATTGCGACCCTGAATTTCAGCGGCTCCAGGGAACCGCAGCGCAGCGGATTACCCGCCGACGTTTTCTTCCTCGGCACCGGCGGCTTCGGCCTGCTTGGCGCGAGCCTGGGCCGGGGTGAGGATTTCGGCACCTTCCGGAACGGGCGTGGTGTTCGCAGCGATGTCGGCTGCCGAATAGAGCACCATCAGTGCGCCTTCGGGGCTCACGGCGAAGCTTTCGCGCGCCAGCGTGATGATGCCGGCATCGTTCTGGACGATGACCATGTTTTCGGTGTCGATGGTGTAGACCTTGCCGACCGGCTGGCCGTCCGCGCTGAGCACGGCTGCATCGACCATGAGCGCTGCGTCGAGCTTGGCGGCGGCTTCGGCGAGCTGCGCATCGATCATGCCGTCGAGCTGTGCCTTGGTGACGGTGATGGTCGGGCCGTTTTCGCCTTCGCCATACATGTCGACGCCCAGCGGAACCTTGTGCTTGCCGGTGTCGAGCACGGCCTGGCCGTTCTCTACCGCGACGATCGTACCGACGGTGTTACCTTCGGGACCGGTCACGGTGGCACCGGCAACGACGGTATCGTTGGCCAGGGCGGGGGTTGCAGCAAGGGCGACGGAGGCGATAGCCAGCTTCGCGAATTTCATGTCAATCTCCAAGACGTGTTCAACTCAATCGCCCGCGACGCGCGGAAAAGGCGCAATGGGCGAAACTAAGGATGTAAGAGCGGCAACGAGAGTGAATGCCCCGCAAGTGACCGCCTGTCCCCTTACGGGGGAGCGGTTCGCTCTATGCCAAGCGACGCGCTACGTGGCAACCGCTTCGCCCATCTTTATGCTGCATTGCAGCTTAAGCGAAGATGAAGATGGCGTTGTGCCGAGGGTAACCAAGCCTTGTGCAACGCATCATTGCGCCGCCAGTTCGGCCTCCAGGATCGCCATGACGCGCGCGCGGTCGGGAAAGCCTTCCTCGACCCAGCGACGCTCGACCGCCTGGAGCGTTTTCGCAACCTGCGGCCCTTTCTGTACCCCGCGCGCGACGATTTCTCCTCCTTTCAGAGGGAGTTGCGGCGCTTCCCAGCCATCGAGCACGGACGGGTCTGCGCGGGTCAGCAGCAAGCGGTCGCGCGCGCAGTCGATGCCTTCGTAATAGGCCAGCGCAAGCGGTGCCTCGCCGTCGCGCATGTCGCGGCCCGCCACGCAGGCGAGGCGTTCACGCTGGCTGCGCGAGAGCCGCAGACGCGCCGAAACCGCCTCCGAAACCGTCGGCACCGCCGGAAGCAGGGCGGCAAGCCGGCGCATGGAATCGGGCGCAACGCCGTAGTCGCGCTCCGATCGGACCAGTTCGGCGAGCCTTTCGGCCTCGCGCTTCCCGCTTTCGGGCAGCACTTCCTGCAACACGCCCAGCGCGCGCATCTTGAACACGGTGGGCGAAGGATCGGGTAGGCCGAGCAGGTTCTGCAGTTCCCAGCCCACGCGCTCGCGGCTCAGCCCCTTGAGCGTGGAGGCCAGCTCTTCGCAGGCGGAGGTGGCTTCATCGTCCCAATCGTCGCCGAAGCGGGTCTGGAAGCGGAAATAGCGCAGGATACGCAGGTGATCCTCGCGGATGCGTTCGCGCGCATCGCCGATGAAGCGCACGCGGCCCTTTTCAAGGTCTTCGACGCCTCCGAAATAGTCGCCGATCTCGAGGCTTTCGGGATGCACGTAGAGCGCATTGATGGTGAAATCGCGGCGCGAGGCATCTTCCTCCCATTCCTTCGAAAAGGCCACGGTCGCGCGGCGCCCGTCGGTCGAGACGTCGCGGCGCAGTGTGGTGATCTCGACATTGCCATCGGGCAGGATCGCGGTGACCGTGCCATGGTCGATGCCCGTGGGGACCGTGCGGATGCCCGCTTCGGTGCAGCGGTCGATCACCTCCGCCGGAAGCAGCCTGGTGGCGCAATCGATATCGTGGATGTCCTTGCCCAGCAGGCTGTCGCGCACCGCCCCGCCGACATAGCGCGTGTCGTCCGCGCCGAGCGCGGCGATCAGTCGCGCAAGGTCTTCGCGCCTGGTCCAGTCTGCTTGGGGCAATCGGGTCATAATGGGCGGCGCTTTAACCGGGTCGGTCGATCCACGCCAGACGGCGCGAGAGATTGATGCAGATCGCCGCGGTCACGCCCCAGATG
>CAYOWF010000203.1:0-3627 GCA_964407585.1 uncultured Qipengyuania sp. | reverse complement strand
CGGGCGCCGGCAGGCCGGCGGCGGCGAAGGCCTCTTCCATCGTGTCGCAAATCGCCGCCTGCCCGTCGACCAGGGTACCGTCGCAATCGAAAATGACGAGCCGGATCATAATCCGGCTCCCCGCATCGCATGCGCCATGTCCATCGACCCCTGCGTTTCCAGACCCGCGATCATTTCCTCGCGCTCGGCAAGCGGCTTGTTCTGCGACAGTTTGACGGTCGATCGCCAGGTCGTGACCGTCATTTCGAAGCCGACGATACCTTTGAGCAGGCCGTCGCGCCGGGCGGGCGACATCTTGTCCATCGTCCAGGGCGTTCCCTCGGCGATGCGGGCCTCCTCGCGCTCGCTGAGACGGGCGAGCAGATCGAGGAGGGCATCGCCGTCGAGCCGGGCGACCGGCCCTTCCATTTCGCCGGCCAGGTAATTCCATGTCGGGACCTGGTCGGGCTCCGAATACCACCGCGCCGAAATATAGGCATCCACGCCGTTCACCACGATCAGCGCGTCGCTTTCCGTGACATGGCGGGTCACGGCATTCCCCCGGGCGAGGTGGAATTGCAGGCGGCCGTCCCCAACCATCACTATCGGCGTGTGCGCAACGCGAGGGCCTTCGGGCGTCGAACAGAATACCATCGCAAATCCGACTTCGTCGACGAGCTTGCGATAGAAGGCCGCGTCGTCTTCGCGAAAATTGCGATTGGGATGCATCAGCGCTTGCCCTGGCCGCCCGGCCGCCCCTTGGGCTTGCCGCCTGCACCGCCCCGCGCACGGCGCGGGCCGCGCTGCGATTTCTTGTAACTCTTCGCGTGCTGGCGCGCCTGCTGCTTCTTTTCCTCGCGCGTCTTGGGCGGCGGATCGTCGCGCATCGGCGTGGCATCGCTCATGTTTTCGTCGAAGCCGATCTGCTCCATGCTCGAAGCGAAATGTTCGGGCAGTTCGGCGGTCACATCCAGCTTGCCGCCGCCTTTCCCGTTTTCGGCGGGGCTGTCGATAATCAGGCGGCGTGCATGGAGATGCATCTTGCGGCTGACCGATCCGGTCAGGAAGGCGTCCTTGCCGCCATATTTCCCGTCGCCCACGATCGGATGTCCCATGGCCGCGCAATGCACGCGCAGCTGGTGGGTGCGTCCCGTGAGCGGCTGCAGTTCGAGCCAGGCGGCCTTCTTGCCCGCGGCATCGACCACGCGATACTTGGTCTTGGCCGGCTGGCCGCCCTCGTGATCGACATGCATCTTCTCGCCGCCCGAACCGGGCTGCTTGGCCAGCGGCGCCTCGATCACGCCTTCCTTGATATCGGGCACGCCGACCACCAGCGCCCAGTAGATCTTCTTCGCGCTGCGGCCGGAAAACCGCTTGGAAAAGAACGCCGCGCTGCCCGGAGTGCGCGCCACGAGGAGAACGCCGGACGTATCCTTGTCGAGCCGGTGGACGAGGCGCGGGCGCTGCTCGTCGCCGTCTTCCATATAGGCGTCGAGCAGGCCGTCGACATGGTTGAACGTATTGGTCCCGCCCTGCGTCGCAAGGCCGGGAGGCTTGTTGACGACCAGCGCGCTCCGGGTCCGCTTGATGAGCATGGCTTCGGCCTGCTCGCGCTCGGCCCGGGTCAGCTCGCGCTTGGGTTTGGGCGCCTTATGCGGCGCATCGCCCCCGGGCGGCACGCGGATCTGTTGCCCCTGCTGGAGCCGGTCGTCGGGCTTGGCACGGCTGCCATCGACGCGAATCTGTCCGGTGCGGGCCCATTTGCTGACCGTACCGAAGCCGACCTGCGGCAGGTGGCGCTTGAACCAGCGATCTAGCCGGATCCCGTCGTCATCTGCCTGGACGGTGAAATTGCGAACTTCGTCCGAGGTTTTCATCCCGCCATCCTCATGATTGCGAGGCCCACCATCAAGCCGGAAATGCCCAGCGCGAAGGACAGGACGGCATAAAGCGAGGCGAAAAGATACTGCCCGCGCTCGATCATCAGCACCATTTCGAGGCTGAAGGCGCTGAAAGTGGTGAAACCGCCGAGCAGGCCCACGCCCAGCAGCAGCCGCAACTGGCCCGAGCCCGCATCGCCGTGGCGCGCCAGCCAGCCGGCGAGGATGCCCATCAGCAGGCTGCCGAGGGCGTTGACGGCCAGCGTGGCGAAGGGAAAGGCGCTGACGATAGGCGCGCCGAGCCAGCCGGTCATCGCACGGCCCATATGATAGCGCAGCGCCGCTCCGGCTGCTCCGCCAAGCGCGACGTGCAGCGTGGCGACCGAGGTTGGTAGGGTGGACATTGGCGCTCCTCTAGCGGTACTCGCGCAAATGCGAAAGGAGGCACTAACACCTTGCCTTTTCGCCCGCGAATCCTTATGTGCGCCCCCGTTCGAGCCGATCCGGAACGGATTCGGCGCGCTTTTCGTTGATTAGGCGAAACCATTTTCAGGAGGCAAAACCCGCTTCGCCGGGCTCTGGCCCGCAAGTTGAGGTGTTTGAATTTATGCAGATCATCGTTCGCGATAACAATGTCGACCAGGCCCTGCGCGCGCTCAAGAAGAAGCTGCAGCGTGAAGGTGTGTATCGCGAAATGAAGCTGCGTCGCCACTTCGAGAAGCCGAGCGAAAAGCGCGCCCGTGAAAAGGCTGCCGCGGTTCGCCGTGCGCGCAAGCTCGAACGCAAGCGGATGGAGCGCGACGGCATCAAATAAGCCGTTGATGCGAAGCACCAGACAAGCCATGAGGGCGCGGAGAAATCCGCGCCCTTTGCGTATCAGGACGATTTTTACATGACCGAGATTACCCGCGTATCGTTGCAGCCCATCAAGAAGGGTTCGCTGACCAAGCTCTGGCTCGGCGTGCTCGTCGCCATTCTGCTCGGCGCCGGCCTGGCCTGGGCGGCTGCGCCCAAGGGCGCCGGCCTCGAAGTCCTCGAAGCAGGCAATGGCCAGTCGCCGCAGATGGGGGACGTGGTGTTCGTGAACTATGTCGGCACGCTCGAGGACGGCACCGAATTCGACCGGTCGCGCCCGCTGCCGATCCCGCCCGGCTTCTTCCCCGAAGGCAGCCCGCTCCTGCTCGAGCAGGATGCGATCATCCCCGGTTTCCTCGACGGGCTTTCGAGGATGGAAAAGGGCGGCAAGTATTTGCTGACCATTCCGGGCGACCAGGCCTATGGCGCGGAGCCGCCGCCGGGTTCGGACATTCCGCCCAACGCCGATCTCACTTTCGAGGTCGAAGTGGTCGATTTCATGAGCCGTGCCGATTTCGAAGCCAAGGCGCAGCAGCTCCAGGCGATGATGGGTGCGATGCAGAGCCAGCAGGCTCCCGAAGGTACCCCGCAACCGGTGGAATGATTTCCACCGAAAGCTGACCGGCAAGTCGGGTTGACCCGGCGTGGCAGTCGCCCGCTGGTGTCGTCGGCACCATGCCGTAGCCCCGGACCTCCACAGGGCCTTTGGCGGACCGAGCTTCGAATAGCATTTCACGCGCCATGACCGCTTGAAGCGCGGCCCCCGCGCGGCTAGTGCGCTGCACCATGTCAGTCACACGCGAAGAAGTGGCCAAGATCGCCTCGCTCGCCCGTATCAAGATGGGTGACGAGGAACTCGATCGGATGGTCCCCGAACTCAACAATATCCTCGACTGGGTCGAACAGCTGGGCG
>CAYOWF010000202.1:0-3634 GCA_964407585.1 uncultured Qipengyuania sp. | reverse complement strand
CTTCCGCCCTGTCCGCAGCTGTGATGTCGTATTCCGGCTCGAGCATGGGAACCAGTCCGCTGGACAGGATGCGTGCGCCCTCTGCGAATTGTTGGCGGACGGCTTCCTTGATACCGACCGGGTTGGCCGATTTGATGACGCTGCGCATCTTGGTGCCGAAAACCCCAAGTTCCTTCGCGCGGACGCACATGGTCTCGAGGCTCGGGTTGGGCTTCATCAGTTGCGCCCCGTCGCGCTCGTCCTCGAGACCCTTGTCGACTTTGAGGAACGGCACGATGCCGCGGTCCTTGAGACGCGCCGGCACGCTCATCCCGCCGCTTTCCCCTTCCATGGTCTTCTCGAACAGGATCGCGCCGATAACCTTGCCGTTGCCGAAGCAGGGCGCCTCGATGATGCGCTGGCGCATTTCGTGGATCAGGCCGAACATCTGCTCCTCGCCGTCCCACTCGCCGTCATCCACGCCATAGCCCCGCAACGCCTTGGGTGTGGAACCGCCCGACTGGTCGAGTGCCGCGATAAAGCCCTGGCCGGTTGCGATCCGTTCGCGCATTTCATCGAAAGTCATCAGGCAGTCCTCAGCGTTGCTGCAATCGTATGCGTCGGGCCAATAGCGAGGCCAATTCCCGCCTGCAACAGCGTGGCCGTAACTTATCGCCCGCCCATGCGTAGGTCGGGCAAGGAAGAGGAGACGACATGCTCGATGCAACGCAGGAACGGCTGTGCGATGAGAACACCACCGATTTCTCGGACCTCAAGGCGCTGACGATCAATTGCACTCTCAAGCGCAGCCCGGAAGGATCGCATACCGACAAACTGCTGGGCGTGGTCGAGACCATTCTCGTCCGCAACGACATAGCCATCGATCAGGTCAGGCTGGTCGATCACGACATTGCTCCCGGCGTCTATCCCGACATGACCGATCATGGTGCGGAAAAGGACGACTGGCCCGATATCTGGAAGAAGGTCGAAGCTGCGGACATCCTTGTCGTGGGCACGCCGATCTGGCTGGGCGAGAAGTCCAGCGTCTGCCAACGCCTGATCGAACGGCTCTACGCCCATTCCGGCCAGAGCAATGCGAAGGGCCAGTACGTCTTCTACGGCAAGGTCGGCGGATGCATCGTCACCGGCAATGAAGACGGCATCAAGCATGTCGGGATGGGTGTGCTCTATTCCTTGCAGCATGTCGGGTACACCATCCCGCCCCAGGCCGATGCCGGCTGGATCGGCGAGGCAGGCCCAGGCCCGAGCTATGGAGACGCGAAAGAGGATGGAGAGGGCTACGTCGGCTTCGACAACGACTTCACCCGCCGCAATGCCACCTTCATGACCTGGAACCTCATGCACATGGCTCGCATGCTGAAGGACGCGGGCGGCATCCCGGCGTGGGGCAATTCGGTCGACCTGTGGAACGAGGGCCGCCGCTTCGACGCGCCCGATCCGGAATATCGCTAGGCCGGGTTCTTCAGTACCGGCACGAGGTTGATCGCCACCGAAATACGCGTCCCTGACCCGTGAAACGGACGGACGGCATGTTGTAACCAGCTTGGAAACATCACGATCATGCCTGTCTTTGGACGGAGTTGCACTTCGGTGTTCATGGCTTGGCCCTGTGCATCCAGAATGCGCAGGTCGGGCGCCGTCATGCGGATCATCGGCATGCGCGGATCCTGCAATTGGAGTTCGCCGCCCAATGCCGGATCGGCATCGCCCTCGTATCCATCGTCGATATAGGCGACTGCCGACCAGAAGCTTCCGGGATGGAAATGATACTGGTTCGCCGCCCCTTTGCGGCTTACATTGGCCCACATCTCAGGATGCCAGGTGAAGCGATTGTTACCCGCGCCCTTTGCATCGAGCGTTTGTGCATCGGCCATTTCCATCGCCTTCAGGGCAAGTGCACGCGCGGCCTCTCCACCCCACTGGAGCATCTCGGTATTGGAATGCCAACCGCCGATATTGGAGATCTGAACGCCTGCGTCACGGGTCTGCTCTTCCAGAATCGCTTTGCGCAGGATGCGTAGCCCCTCGGCACTTTGCAGCGTGTCGCCGATGAAGGGCGTTGCAAAGAGATGCCGCGTGGTCGCCATCGCGTCAGTTCGTCAGTGCGGCGACGCCGGGAAGGTCCTTGCCTTCCATCCATTCGAGGAAGGCACCGCCGGCGGTCGAGACGAAGGTGAAATCGTCCTTCACACCGGCATGCGCCAGCGCGGCGACCGTGTCGCCACCGCCGGCGACCGAAGTCAGCGAACCGTCCTGCGTCAGCGCCGCGGCAGTCTGGGCGAGCGCCACGGTGGCGGCGTCGAAGGGTTCGGTCTCGAAAGCGCCGAGGGGGCCGTTCCACACCAGCGTGCGGCAGGTCTTGAGCACATCGGCGAGCGCTTCGACGGCCTGGGGGCCGATGTCGAGGATCATTTCATCATCACCAACCTCACGCGTATGACAGATGCGTAACGATGGTGGGTTGGCGGCGAATTCCTTTGCAACTACAACGTCATAGGGCAAATGCACGGTGCATCCGGCATGATCCGCCCGATCCATGATGCGGTTGGCCGTTTCGGTCAGCTCATGCTCGCACAGCGACTTGCCGACATCGACACCGCGCGCGGCGAGGAAAGTGTTCGCCATGCCCCCGCCGATGATCAGGTGCTGGACCTTGCCGACGAGGTTTTCGAGCACGTCGAGCTTGGTCGAGACCTTGGCCCCGCCGACCACCGCCGCCACCGGCTGTTCCGGATTGCCGAGCGCCGCATCGAGGGCCTTCAGTTCCGCCTCCATCGCACGGCCCGCATAGGCCGGGAGATAATGCGCCAGCCCTTCGGTGCTCGCATGGGCGCGGTGGGCCGCGGAAAACGCATCGTTGACGTAGAAATCGCCATGCGCCGCGATGCCCTTCGCGAATTCGGGGTCGTTGGCTTCCTCTCCGGGCCAGAAGCGGACGTTGTCGAGCAGCCCGATATCGCCGTCCGAGAGGATGCCGATGCTCTGTTCCACCACCGGGCCCATGACCTCGGGGATGAACATGATCTCCTTGCCCAGCACCTTTTCGACATCGCCCTGCACGAAACTGGTCGACATGGTCGAATGGCGCTGCCCCCTGGGGCGCCCGAAATGCGCGAGCAGCAGGACCTTGGCGCCCTTGTCGGCGAGTTCGAGGATGGTCGGCTTCACGGCTTCAACACGCGTGACGTCGGTGGCCGAACCGTCCTTCATCGGAAGGTTGAGGTCGACACGCACCAGCGCGACCTTGCCGTTCACATCGCCAAGGTCGTCCCCAAGGTCGTCCAGGGTCTTGAAAGTGGGCATTTTCGCTCTCCTATCCTCCCCGGTACGGGGAGGTGGCAGCCGCTGCAAGCGGATGACGGAGGGGAATTTAGGCCGGCGCTGCGCTTTGGGCCAATCCCCTCCACCATCCTTCGGATGGTTCCCCTCCCCGTCCCGGGGTGGATTTGGGTCTACAGGAACTTCGCCATCACGCCGGCGGTATCGATCATGCGGTTCGAGAAGCCCCATTCATTATCGTACCAACTGACGACGCGGCAAAGCTTGCCTTCCATCACGCTGGTCTCGAGGCTGTCGATGGTCGAGCTGGCCGGATAGTGATTGAAGTCGCTGCTGACGAGCGGCTGGTCGGTAT
>CAYOWF010000201.1:0-3645 GCA_964407585.1 uncultured Qipengyuania sp. | reverse complement strand
TTCTCTCCCATGCGTCCCTCCCTATCGACAAGCCGCGCCATTCGCTACAGGCTTGGCGCATGGCAGGCCCTCCTCCCAAACCATGGCCCACGGGCGAAGCGATGCAGCTCGAGCCGCTCGTGCGGCGCGTGCTTGCGACCAATCCCTCGCCCTATACCTATACGGGCACACAGAGCTACATCGTCGGACTGGGCGATGGCTGCGCCGTCATCGATCCCGGTCCGGACGACAAGGAGCACCTGCTCGCGCTCGATGCAGCGATCGGCGAAGAGCACGTCTGCGCCATCATGTGCACGCATACGCACCGCGACCATTCGCCGGCGGCAAAGACGCTCGCCGCACGCACCGGCGCGCCGATCGTCGGCTGTGCGCCGCTGGTGCTCGACGACAGCGGGCCGCGCGCCGATGCCAGCTTCGACCGCACCTACGAGCCCGACCGGGTGCTGGAGGACGGCGAGGCGATGACCGGCCCGGGCTGGACCCTGCGCGCCGTCGCGACGCCCGGACACGTTTCCAATCACCTGTGCTTTGCGCTGGAGGAGAGCGGTGCAGTCTTCACCGGCGATCATGTCATGGGCTGGTCCACCAGCGTGGTCGTCCCGCCCGACGGCGATATGGCCGATTACATGGCGAGCCTCGAGAAGCTCTACGCCCGCGAGCAGGACAGGGTCTATTACCCCGCCCATGGCGAAGCCATCGAGAAGCCGCGACAATTGGTGCGCGGGATGATCGGCCACCGCCGCCAACGCGAGAACCAGATCCTGCGTCACCTGCGCGAAGGACCGCATGAAGCCGCAGATTTCGTGCCCAAGATGTACCGGGGCCTGGACGAAAGGCTGCACGGCGCGGCGCGGATGTCGGTCACCGCGCACCTGATCGACCTGGAACGCCGCGGGCTGGTGCAGCGCTCCGGCGAGACCTGGCTGGCGAGCTGAATCGTCCGGCTAGGCGAGGGCCTTGTCGAACTCTCCGGCAACGAAAGCATCGCTGAGCGCGAATTTCTGGATCTTGTTCGAACCCGTCATCGGCCATTCGGTGACCCACACCCAATGTACGGGCGTCTTTTGCGGCGACATGCGCTCGCGGGCGAAACTTCGCAGTTCCTGGCCCGACGGTTTCGGCATCCCCTCCTCTGCTCGCATGAAACAGGCAACGACCTCGCCCCATCTTTCGTCGGGAATGCCCGCCACGGCGATTTCGGCGATGACCGGATGTTCGAGCATCGCATTCTCGATTTCCGCCGGAAACAGGTTCTCGCCTCCGCGGATGATCATCTCCTTCACTCGTCCGGTGATTTTCACATAACCACGTGCATCCATCGAACCGAGATCGCCCGTGTGCAGCCAGCCATCGCCATCGATGGTTTCCGCGGTGGCCTCCGGATTGTCGTTATAACCAGCCATCTGGTTGTAACCGCGCATGCAGATCTCGCCCTGCACTTCTAATGGGCAAACCGTATTTGTCTGAGGATCGCGGATGGATACTTCGATATGCGGGATCGGCTGGCCGATCGTGCCGAGGATATCCTCCTTATCGTCGTCGGGCCATGCTGCGGTGATGGCAGGATAGGTTTCGGTCTGTCCGTATACGATCAGGACCTGGGTGCCGAAGACGGCCTGGGCTGCACGATTGAGCTCGGGTGCGACCATTGCCCCGCCGCTGAACATGGTCTCGACGCAGGTCACATCGGCGCCGCTCGCCCGTGCGGCCTCGATCATGGCAAAGAACATGGTCGGGACGCCGCCGAGGAGGCGCAGCCTTTCGCGCGCGATCACTTCCACCATGACACCGGGGTCGAAAAGGCTGACCAGCAGTACGGTCGCCCCGTGCGCCAGACAGCCGAGAACGCACATTGCGCTACCCGAGGTGTGGAAGAGCGGCACGGCGCAAGGGACCAACTCGCCTGCCTTCACACCCCAGCGATCGAGCGCATCGCGATTGCTCTGCAACAAACCATGCTGGTGCAAGAGCACGCCCTTGGGAAAGCCGGTCGTACCGGAAGTGTACTGGATCATGACGATGTCGTGCGGTTCGGTCGACCGCAGAGCGCCCATCTCCTCGCCCGCAAACAGCGCTTCATGGTCTTCCATGTCGACAAGGCAGGCCGCGGCATCAAGGCCATCGACGGCTTCTTCTATAATCGGGAGCAGCGGATTGCCGCGCACTATCGGCTGGTAATAGACCGCCTCGGCGCGCGACTGCTCGACGACGTAGCGCACTTCACGCGCAATCAGTGCGGGATTGACGGTGACGATGATGACACCTGCCAGCGCCGCGCCGTACTGGACAAGCACCCACTCGGGACAATTCCCTCCCATGATAGCGATGCGGGCGCCCTTTCCGTGCCTGCTCGCAAGGGCCCGACCCAACCGTTCCGCTTCGGCCAGCAATTGGGCAAAGCTCCAACTGCGACCGAGCGTGCCGTCTGCCAGCAGCTCGCGCAGCGCCATGGTGTCGGGCCGCTGCGCCGCCTGCTCTCTCAGGACCTCCCCGATAGTCCGCTCCGAATAAGGCGTGTCGGCCTGTGCCGGGAAATGAGATTCGCTGAGCGTAACGTCGTACATTCCTGTCTCCCCGGAGCGAGTATAGCAGCGATCGGGCGCCAGTCCCACTTACGCCTGAAACGATGGCCAACCGGGCATGGATCGCATTGACGCTTCTTTGAGCGAGGCGCATAACCGTAGTGCAAACAAGAAATGGTCGCTCGTTCCGGGGGAGTATACGAGTATGGCTACGACTGCCGCCGCACCGCAAGGTTCGGCAATTCGCGGTAACACGCGCTTTTTCACGATCATGGCCTTTGCGATGAGCTTCATCATCGTAGCCGGCTTTTCGGTCCAGCTGGCGATGGGGCGGTCGAGCTTCGACGTACCACTGGCTTATCATGTCCATGGCGTGATCTTCATGAGCTGGCTGGGCATATATTGCGGCCAGCATATCACCGCTTCCACCGGAAACTGGTCGCTCCACGCCAAGTTCGGCAAGCTTGCCTATCTCTGGGTACCGCTGATGGTCATTTTCGGCACCGTCATCATGATCGTCGTCGCGCGGCGCACGGGCGGCCCCTTCTTCTTCCATGTCAGCGAATTCCTGTGGAGCAACACGGCGCTGGTGTGGCTGTTCGGCGGACTTACCTTCTGGGCATTGCGGCGCCGTCGCTACACCGGCTGGCATCGCCGCCTGATGCTATGCGCAATGGCGATCCTGACCGGCCCCGGACTCGGTCGCCTGCTGCCCCTGCCGCTGATGATTCCCAACGCCTGGCTGATTACGACGCTGTGCACGATGATCTTCCCGGTCGTCGGCATGATCGCCGACAAGCGCGCGCAAGGCCGCGTGCACCCTGCCTACTGGTGGGGGCTCGGACTTTACATCGCCGTGTTCGCGATCTTCGTCGCGATATCGCACACCTCGTTCGGAATGGCTGTGACGGAGCAGCTCATTGCCGGTACGCCCGGTGCCGAACGCCCGATGGAAGCCTTCCTCCCGCCGGGATTTTCGATGTAACTCTGCGGAAGGCGAGGAACCCCCTCGCCTCGCCGCCCGTTCCGTCTATAAGCGCGCACAAAGCAATCAGACGGGACCGTATATGACCGCCGAAACCAGCCTTCCGACAGGCGACGACCTGCTCAGCGAAATCGACCG
>CAYOWF010000200.1:0-3665 GCA_964407585.1 uncultured Qipengyuania sp. | reverse complement strand
GCGCGGCGATCACTTCGCGAAGGTCGTCCGCCATCGGGGCGCGCAAGGCGATGATGCGCACGGCAAGCTTGTCGATCTCGCTTTCGAGCGCGTCGATCTTCTTGTCGCCCTTGACCACTTTCTTGGCGAGGTCGTCGTCTCCCTTGACCAAGGCATCGAGCGATTCCTGGATCGCGACTTCGGCAAGCCCGCCCATCTCCGCGATCAGGCCGCGCAGCTTGGTGATGTCTTCGTCGAAGGCTTTTACGGTATGTTCGTTCATCTTCTCAAAGCCTTATCCGTAGCGCCCGGTGATGTAATCCTGCGTGCGCTGTTCGATCGGATTGGTGAATATGTCAGAAGTACGCCCATATTCCACCATCTTTCCCAGATGGAAAAACGCCGTGCGCTGGCTCACGCGTGCCGCCTGCTGCATCGAATGGGTTACGATGACGATCGCATACCGTCCGTTCAAATCGTCGATCAGCTCTTCGATCTTCGCTGTTGCGATCGGGTCCAGCGCCGAGCAGGGCTCGTCCATCAGGATGACTTCGGGATCGACCGCGATGGCGCGGGCGATGCACAGGCGCTGTTGCTGGCCACCCGAAAGCGCGGTGCCGCTGTCCTGCAGGCGGTCCTTGACCTCTTCCCACAGGCCGGCGCGTCGCAGCGATTTCTCGACCACCGCATCGAGCTCGTCCTTGCCTTCCGCAAGGCCGTGGATTTTCGGCCCGTAGGCGATGTTCTCGTAAATCGACTTGGGGAAGGGATTGGGCTTCTGGAACACCATGCCGACGCGGGCGCGCAATTGCACCACGTCCAGCTTGGGCGAATAGATGTCCTCTCCGTCGAGCGTGATCTCCCCGTCGACCCGGGCCGAAGGGATGGTGTCGTTCATGCGGTTCAAGGTCCGCAGGAAGGTCGACTTGCCGCAGCCCGAAGGGCCGATGAAGGCGGTGACGTATTTGGTCGGGATGTCGATCGACACATTGTCGATCGCCTTCTTCTCGCCGTAGAATACGGACACGTCCCGCGCGCTCATCTTGGCGTCGGTGTTCTCAAGGTTTTCGTGAACTACGGTCACCATTTTTTCTCGAACTTGTTGCGCAGGTAGATTGCGAGGCCGTTCATCACGAGGAGGAACAGCAGGAGGACGATGATAGCAGCGCTGGTACGTTCCACGAAACCGCGGTCGATTTCGTCGGACCAGAGGAAGATCTGCATCGGCAGCACCGTGGCCGGTGCAGTGAAGCTATCGGGCGGGCTGGCGACGAAGGCGCGCATGCCGATCATCAGCAGCGGTGCGGTTTCGCCCAAGGCGCGCGCCATGCCGATGATCGTACCGGTGAGGATGCCAGGCAGGGCGAGCGGCAGGACGTGGTGGAACACGACCTGCACGGGGCTGGCCCCGATGGCCAGCGCGCCGTCGCGAATGCTGGGCGGCACCGCCTTGATCGCGTTGCGTCCGGCAATGACGATGACCGGCATCGTCATCAGCGCCAGCGTCATACCGCCGATCAGCGGTGCCGATCGGTAGCTGGGGAACACGGTCAGGAACACTGCCAGGCCGAGCAGGCCGAAAATGATCGAAGGGACCGCGGCGAGATTGTTGATCGACAATTCGATAAGGTCGGTCCAGCGGTTCTTCGGCGCGTATTCCTCGAGGTAGAGCGCCGCCAGCACGCCGATCGGGAAGGCGAGCGCCAATGTCACGATCATCGTCAGGATCGAGCCCTTGAGCGCGCCCCAGATACCGACCTGCTGCGGATTGGTTGCATCGGCGCGGCTGAAGAAGCCGGAATCGAAATTCTTGGCGAGCAGACCTTCTTCGGCAAGGCTTGCGGCAAGCGCCTGCATTTCGGCCGAACCTTCGCCCTCGTAACCCTGTGCCAGGTCGGCACTGGCGGGTATCCAGAAGGTCTGCTGGCGATCGACGATACCCGGATCTGCGGAAATCGCCGCCGCGACATCGCGCCACGCCTGGCTGCCGATTTCCTCTGCCCCGGCTTCGCCCAGCGCCTCTTCGGCGAAATATTCGACGACCTGCGGCAGGCCCTGCGATTCGAGCGACTGGGCCGCACTCGAGGTGCCCATGATCGCCGGATCGGCAGAAATGCCGGCCTGGGTGAAATCGATGGGTACGGCCACTTCGGCGCGCTGGAATCCGCCGATGCCGTTGATGGTCATCGAACCGAGCAGGTAGATCAGCACGGCAACCGAAAAGACGATCGCCGCCAGGCCCATGGCCCGGAACCGCTTTTCGGCAGCATAGCGCTTCTTCAGCCGCGCTTCGAAGGCGGGCGTGCGCGTGGGGGCGATCTGCTCATTCATACGCTTCGCGGAACCTCTTGACGACGCGCAGGGCGATGAAATTGAGACCGAGGGTGACGAGGAACAGCACGAAACCGAGCGCGAAGGCGCTGAGCGTTGCCGGATGGTCGAAGCTGCCTTCGCCGGTCAGCATCGCGACGATCTGCACCGTCACCGTGGTCATGGATTCGAGCGGGTTGGCGCTGAGATTAGCCGCGGTCGATGCGGCCATCACCACGATCATCGTCTCGCCGATCGCGCGGCTGACCGCCAGCATCACGCCGGCGACGATGCCGGGCAGGGCCGCCGGAATGAGAACGCGCCGGATCGTCTCGTTGGTGGTCGCACCCATCGCCAGGCTCCCGTCGCGCATCGCCTGCGGTACGGCGGCGATGCTGTCGTCGGCCATCGAGGAGACGAAGGGAATGATCATCACGCCCATGACGAGGCCGGCGGCAAGCGCACTCTCGCTCGAAGCGCTGGTCGCGCCGAGCGAGACCGCGAAGTCGCGGATGGCGGGGGCGATGGTGAGTGCGGCGAAATAGCCATAGACGACGGTCGGTACGCCGGCGAGGATCTCGAGGGCGGGCTTCACCCAGGCGCGCAGCTTGGGATTGGCATATTGCGTGAGGTAGATCGCGCTCATCAGGCCGAGCGGGATGGCCACGATCATGGCGATGATCGCGCCGATGAAGAGAGTGCCCCAGAACAGCGGGATGGCGCCGTAGCGGCTGCCGTCGGGATTGGCGGCGTTCGCCATCGGATCGGGGCCCCAATGGGTACCGAAAAGGAAATCGATCGGGCTGACCATACCGAAGAAGCGGATCGTTTCGAAAACGAGGCTCACGAAGATACCGAGCGTGGTCAGGATGGCGACCAGCGAGGCACCGAGCAGGATCGCCATGACGATCTTCTCGACGCGATTGCGGGCCGCGAAATCGGGCTTGAGGCGCAGGAACGCCCAGACACCGCCGAGAAAGGCGATCAGCACCGTCACGATGATGCCGATCCAGTTGTATTTGCCGATCGCCTGCCGATAGGGCTCGACGAATTCGTTGGCGAGCGGATTGAACACGCCCTGCGCTGCGCCGGTTGCGACTGCGCGCGCTTCGTTGAGGATCGTCTGCCGCTGGAAGCCGAAGGCGGGCAACTGGTCCGCAGCGGGGCTGGCAAGGACCGATTGCGTGACGAGGCCCGGCGCGATCGCGCTCCAGGCAGCGATGAAAATCACCACGGGCAGGATGATCCACAGCGCCACGTACCATGCGTGGTAGCTGGGAAGGCTGGCCAGCCGCCCGTCGGGGCTGGCGCGCCGGAAGGACCACGCACGCGCACGAGCCGCCAACCATCCGGCGAGCCCGAGCCCGAGGGCCAGG
>CAYOWF010000199.1:0-3731 GCA_964407585.1 uncultured Qipengyuania sp. | reverse complement strand
AGATCAGCGGGCGCGCGATGCTGGTGCCGAGCAGGTAATCGCCCTCGTACCGCGCGTTGGCGCGCATCATCGGGAAGACGAAATCGCGCACGAATTCCTCGCGCAGGTCCTCGATGAAGATGTGCTTGTCCGGGATGCCCATGGCGCGGGCCTTTTCGCGCGCCGGTTCGATTTCCTCGCCCTGGCCGAGATCGGCGGTGAAGGTGACCACCTCCAGCCCGCGCTCGACTTCGAGCCACTTGGCGATGACGGATGTATCGAGGCCGCCGGAATAGGCGAGGACGACACGTTTGATATCGGACATGGACAGACACCTTAGCTTGAATTGCCGCGCCCGCTAGCAGCAGGGGCGCGCCCTAGGCAATCAAGAAGCGCTTAGCAAAGGGTCAGGCTGCCTTCTCGCCGTCGTATCGTGGGCCGGGCGGAGCATAGTAGGAAATCCGGTTCCGGCCCGCTTCCTTGGCGGCGTAGAGTGCGAAGTCGGCTCCGCGCATCGGAAAGCCGCGATCCTTCATACGCAACAGATCGATCCCGATGCTCACTGTCAGCGGGCAGCAAATGCCTTCGGGCGAGCGGAAATCGTGATTTTCCACTGCTCTGCGAACGCGCTCGGCCACATCCTGCGCCTGCGCAAGCGTGGCACCCGGAAGCAGCAGGCCGAATTCTTCCCCGCCGAGCCGTGCGACGAGCGCATCGTAGGGCAATACGCCGATAAACAGCCGCGCCATGGCTTTGAGCGCCTCGTCCCCGGTGTGGTGGCCGTGTTCGTCGTTGACTGCCTTGAAACGGTCGGCATCGATCAGCAGCACGGCCGCTTCCTCGCCGGCATCGAAGCTCTGTTCGATCTGGTCGAGGAACATGCGACGGTTGGGCAGTTCGGTCAGTGAATCGTGGCTGGCCTCATGCGCCAGCAGGTCGTTGAGCTGTTCCAGCCGCGCCGCCTGAGATGTCAGGAAGAAGCCGACCGGGACCATGCACAGCAGGGGAATTACCACCGCCATGCCTATCGCGAGGCCGATATTCCTGCCGCCGTCGGGCAGCGTCGACATGACCGCCAGCACGCAGACGAGCGAGATCGCAACCGCGATCGCCGAGAACTTCGCAGTCCCCATTACTACCTTGCGGTTTATGATCATGTGACTGAACATCCGCTGCGGTTAGTCGAATTGTCTTACGAACGGATTAACCTCGAACGCGAACGAACGACCGTCGAGGACCCGGTTCGCGCGCTTTCTTGCCACTTTCTCTACGGGCGATCCTTTGGCATTACCCGCCCGATAGAGGGTCGGGAGAAACGTTCATGGGTTTGTGGAACAAGGCGAAAGCGCTGGCCGAACGGGCGCCGCCGGAGCGCAATCGCTATGTCGATTTCCTGCGCGCGCTGTCGATCATGGCGGTGGTGGTGGGCCATTGGCTGGTCGCCGCGCCTTATATCGGCGCGGACGGAAACGTGGTCGGCGGGCATTTGCTCGGCATAGTGCCGTGGTCGCAATGGCTCACATGGCTCTTCCAGGTGATGCCGATCTTCTTCCTCGTGGGCGGCTATTCGAACGGTGTGAGCTGGGCCTCGACCCGCGCGAAGAACGGCCATTATTCGGACTGGTTCGCCAGCCGCATCCAGCGCCTGATCAACCCGGTCTTCCCCGTGCTGCTGGTATGGGCGGGCTTCGCCTTCATCGCCACGCAGGCGGGGATGGATCGCGAGACGGTACGCATGGCAGTGTTCCTTGCGCTGATCCCTGTTTGGTTCCTGGCGGTGTATCTGCTGGTGACCGCGCTCGCGCCGCTGACGTGGAGGCTGTGGGAGAGGCTGGGAATGTGGAGCATCGGCTTGCTGGTCGCCTGCGCCTTCCTCGTCGACTGGCTGACCTTTGCCGCTGCCGTTCCCTACGTGAACTTTCTCAACTTCCTGTTCGTCTGGCTGGCGATCCACCAGCTCGGCTTCGCCTGGCAGCAGGGCAGTCTGCCGAAGGGCTGGCCGCCGATCCTGTTCCTTTTCGGGCTTTTCGCTCTCTACACCTTCACCATTGACGGCCCCTATCCGATCGCCATGATCGGCGTGCCGGGGGCCGAGATCACCAATTCCATGCCGCCGACGCTCGCGCTGCTGGCGCTGGGCGTGACGCAGACGGGGCTGGTGCTGTTGCTGGAGCCATGGGGCAGGAAGCTGCTCGGCAGTCTTACCGTGTGGACCGCAACGGTGCTGATGAACGGCATGATCATGACCGTCTACCTCTGGCACCTGACCGCCTTCGTGCTGGTGATGGTCGCCGCCTGGCTTGCCGGAGGGGTGGGCCTGCGTGTCATGCCGGGGACGGGCGAATGGTGGCTGGCGCGGCCCCTGTGGTTCGCGCTCTACATCGCAGCGCTGCTCCCGCTGATCGCCATTTTCGCCCGCTACGAGCGGGGCATGGGCGCGGCCACGCGCGAGCGCCCGGTGCCGCATCTGCGCCTGGTGATCGGCATGATCGCGATCTGCGTCGGCCTCGCCATGACCGCCGCCATCAGCATCGCCAGCCCCGAGGGCGTGACGGGCGTCCGCCTGTGGGTCGTGGCGCTGCCCTTCATCGGCGCGGCGCTGGTGGGCTTCGGGCCGGTCTACGACCGCTTCCGGAAGATAGGCGGGAAACCTTCGGGCGGTTGAGACGCTGGTTTGGGGCAAGCCTTGTGGAGCTCCGCACCGATGGAACTGAACGATCCGATCCTGATCCGCTGGCTCGACTTCGACCTGCTGTCGCGGCTGGGGATTGCCGCGATCATCGGCCTGCTGTTGGGTCTGGACCGCGAATTGCGCGGCCATGCCGCCGGGATGCGGACGCACGGGCTGATCTGCTTTGCGGCGGCGGCGATGACGGTTTCGGTCCTCGGCCTCTACAACACGCTCGACGCGCCCCGCGCCGATCCGCTGCGCATCTACGAGGCGGCGGGCGCCTTCATCGGCATCATCGGCGCGGGGCTGATCGTGTTCAGCAAGGGGAAGGTGCACAATCTCACCACCGCCGCGCATTTGTGGCTGGCGGCGGTCATCGGCATCGCCTGCGGAGCCGCCCAATGGCCGCTTGTGGCCATAGCTTCCGTGATCGGCGTGGTGATGCTGACCCTGCTGCGCGTGCTCGAACGCAAGAGCAAAGCGCGCAAGATCGGCAGGGACGATGATGACGACGCGGAAAGCTGACGGGCCATGAGCAATGCCCGCCTAAAGTGCGTGATGAGGATGTGTCATTGGTTCGTTGCGCCGCCATTTATCGGCGCGGTGCCGGTTGGATTCGGGCCGGTTTGTCGGTGGGTGAGGGGGTGAATGGAGGAGCAGCGGATTATCGCAAAAAGGCAAAAGGTGAGTCATAAGAGTCACTTGCAAAATCGCCTTTTAAAACATGGTGATGGACTGTTTTCAAAAGCAGGTGCCGTTGTGACCCGGTGTCACCATCGGTCACCATCGGTCACCACGTCCGAACTGACGAAGACCCCCTCGCGCTACTCCGCAGCCTCGCGCTGGGCGAAGCGCCATTCGGGCACCTTGTCCGCATCCGCGGCGCGCAAGCGGGCGCTTTCCTCCATGATCCACTCGCGGGTCATGGGGATGGCGTTGCGATCCTTCACGTAGATCAGCTGCCAGTTGACCATGTCGCCGTGGCGGAAGCTCTGCTCGGCGCCGGCGAGGTAGTAGAGCCACATCCGGTAGAAGACCTCGTCGTACATATCGACGATCTCGGCGCGGTGCTGGACCGTGC
>CAYOWF010000198.1:0-3749 GCA_964407585.1 uncultured Qipengyuania sp. | reverse complement strand
ATGGTTCAGCAGAGAGGTCGGCAAGTTTCCGCGCGAGGTACTATCGGTAAGCAGATATCGATAGAGACTTCGTGGGCGGCACTTCCGCCGCTGACCATGCGAAGGGTGGTTTTGGCCGAGGTCGAAACCGCCCTTCTCATTTTGTATCTGATATCCTCCCCGGTGCGGGGAGGTCGCGCGCGCCGCAGGCGCGTGACGGAGGGGATTGGCCTCCCTCGAGGCGGCACGCAGCATCGAATCCCCTCCACCATCCTGCGGATGGTCCCCCTCCCCATTCTGGGGAGGATACTTGCGCGAAGGCTCCCTTCACACTAACCGCGCGGTCATGGAATTCGAGCATCTTTCCCATCCCGCCCCCACGCCTGCCGACACGCGCGAACAGGCGCTGAAAGACCCCGGTTTCGGGAAGCTCTTCACCGATCACATGGTCGTGATCGATTACGATGCCGACAAGGGTGGATGGTACCGGGCGACGCTGGGCCCGCGCGAGGCGATCAGTCTCGATCCCGCGGCAGCCGTGCTTCACTACGCCCAGGAAATCTTCGAAGGCATGAAAGCCTACAAGCAGGGCGACGACACGCTCGCGCTGTTCCGGCCCGAACAGAATGCGCGCCGCTTCAACGAAAGCGCGCGCCGTATGGCGATGCCCGACCTGCCCGAAGAACTGTTCCTCGAATCGATCCGCCAGCTGGTCGCCGCAGACCGCGACTGGGTGCCTTCCGATCCCGACGGTTCGCTCTACCTGCGCCCCTTCATGTTCGCCTCCGAGGCCTTCCTCGGCGTGCGCCCGGCGCGGCAGTACAAATATATCCTCATCGCCAGTCCGGTGGGCCCCTATTTCAAGGGCGGCGCGAAGCCGGTGAAGATCTGGGTCAGCCGCAACTACACGCGCGCGGCGCCCGGCGGCACCGGCGCAGCCAAGACCGGCGGCAACTATGCAGCCAGCCTCGTGCCGCAGGCCGAAGGGATCGAGAACGGCTGCGACCAGGTGGTCTTCCTCGACGCAGTCGAGAAGAAGTGGATCGAGGAACTGGGCGGCATGAACCTGTTCTTCGTGTTCGACGACGGCAGCGTCATCACCCCGCCGCTGACCGGCACGATCCTGCCCGGCATCACCCGCGACAGCCTGATCCAGCTGCTGCGCGAAGAAGGCCTGCAGGTGCGCGAAGAGCCCTACAGCATCGACCAGTGGCGCGCCGATGCCATTTCGGGCAAGCTGCTCGAGACCATGGCCTGCGGCACCGCGGCTGTTGTGACGCCCGTCGGCACGGTTCTGGGACCCGATGGCGACTTCACCATCGGCACCGGCGGCACCGGACAGATGACTCACAAGATCCGCGAAAAGCTGGTCGGCATGCAAAAGGGCGCGGTCGAGGACACGCACGGCTGGACGATGAAGCTCTAGCCTGCCGTACGGACCGAGGGCTCCACTCCGCTGCACTCCCCCAACCGATCGCGGATCGCGTCGATCAGCCAGCTCGTCGCGGGGCCGGGCCGCGCGTCGCGGCGCCATAGCGCGCTGAGCGTGTAGTTCGCACCCGGCTTTTCGGGCAGGTCGAGCAGGCAGAGCCGCCCCTCCTCGATATCGCCGCCCACCATGTGACGCGGCATATTACCCCAGCCGATCCCTTCCTTGAGCAAGGCGTGCTTCGCCCCGAGATCCGCCAGCCGCCAGTTGAGCGGCGACAGCACCGAGAACTCGCGCCCCTCCGACAGGGGCGAGCGATCGGACAGCACCAGCTGGAGGTGCTTGCGGCTTTCGCCCGGTCGAACGCCCGAACGGGCCAGCGGATGGTCGGGGGCGGCAACGGGGACGAGTTCGACGGCGCCGATGGCCTGCCGTTCCAGTTCGGCATGGTCGGCCATCAGCGGCCCACCTATCGCAAGATCCGCACCGCCCCCGTGCAAGCAGGCCTCGACCGCGCCCAGGGCTTCGACCTGGAGCCGCAGGGCGACATTGGGATACATCTTGCGGAATTCGCGCAGCACGCCGGCAGTGACTTCGCCCGGCAGCATGACGTCGACGACCAGCGAAACCTCGCTTTCCAGTCCGGCATGCAGGCTCTGGGTCTTGGCCAGCAGCGTATCGACGCCGTCCGCCACCGCCTTCGCCTCAACCAGCAGACCGCGCCCCTCCTCGGTAAGGATCGGACGACGCGATCCCTCGCGCGCAAAGAGCGTCACGCCGAGCTGCGATTCCATCTGCGCGATGCCGTAGCTGACGGCGGAAACCGCCCTGCCCATCCTGCGCGCGGCGGCACCGAAGCTGCCTTCCTCCGCCACGGCGAGGAATATGCGCAATTGGTCGAGAGTAGGTTCGCCCAGCTTCATTGTTCGGATTTTCTGAACATCTTATCCAGTTTTATCGCACTTATCGGAACATAGGGCAATGGCTATTTCCTGTTCCAACGAAGCCATTCCCATAGGGAGACCAAGCAATGATCGAACATCGTCCCTTCGACAGTCTCGGCAAGGCCAATCACGGCTGGCTCGACGCGAACCACCATTTCTCCTTCGCCGGGTACCACGATCCCGCCCGCGTCAACTGGGGCGCGCTGCGCGTGTGGAACGACGACCGGATCGCGCCGAAGAGCGGCTTTCCGACCCACCCGCACCAGGACATGGAAATCATAACCTACGTCCGCACCGGCGCGATCACCCACCGCGACAGCATGGGCAACGAAGGCCGTACCGAGGCCGGCGACGTCCAGGTGATGAGCGCCGGACGCGGGGTCGCGCATTCGGAATTCAATCTCGAAGACGAGGAAACCACGCTGTTCCAGATCTGGATCATCCCGTCCGAACGCGGCGGCGATCCCGGCTGGGGCGCACGCAAGTTCCCCAAGACCGATCGTGCGGGCCAGTTCGTCACGCTCGCCAGTGGCGCAGCGAACGACGAGGACGCCCTCCCCATCCGCACCGATGCCCGTGTGCTCGGCGCGACGGTGAAGGCAGGGGAAAGCGTGACCTACACGCCGCGTACCGCCGACCGGCATCTTTACCTGGTGCCTGCGACCGGCAGCATCAGGGTGAACGATATCGAAGCAAGAGCCCGCGACGGCATCGCCATTACCAAGGAAGACAGCATCACCATCACCGCACTGGAGGACAGCGAACTCGTCCTCGTCGACGCGGCCTGAGCAGGAGTTACCGAAATGAGCACCATTCTTCACATCACCGCCAGCATTCGTAACGGTGAAAGCGTTTCACGAGGCCTCGGAAACAAACTCGTCGAGGGACTCGCCGCCAAACAGGGGGCCGAAGTCGTCACCCGCGACCTGTCCAGGAACGACATCCCCTTCATCGATGCAGAGCGGTTTGCAGCCAATCTCGCACCCTTCGCCGAGCGTTCGCCCGAACAGCATGAACTGGCGAAGATTGCCGATGAACTGATCGAGGAACTGGAGGCGGCGGACACGATCGTGTTCAGCGTTCCGGTCTACAACTTTTCCGTGCCCGCCACGGTCAAGGCCTGGGCCGACCTCGTCGCCCGCGCAGGCACGACGTTCCGCTACACTGAAAATGGCCCCGAAGGGCTCCTGACCGGCAAGAAGGTCTATATCACCGCAGCTTCCGGCGGCACCGCCATGGGCAGCGAAATCGACTTCATGTCGCCGTGGCTGAAGTTCTTCCTCGGCTTCCTCGGCATGAAGGATGTCGAACTGGTCGCAGCCGACGGGATTATGGGCCAGGGCGGCGAAGAGAAGATCGCCCAAGCCCGTGAAGAGGTGGAGAAACTGGCAGCCTGA
>CAYOWF010000197.1:0-3807 GCA_964407585.1 uncultured Qipengyuania sp. | reverse complement strand
AAGCCCAAGACGCTCGACGTCGCTTCGATGAACCGCAAGAACAAGGCTGTTGCATGATGGCTGACGAAACCAAGAACGAAACCGTCTCGGATCTCGCCGATCTGAAGGACATCGCCGGCGACGCACCCGAGGGTGATTCGGCAGAGATCGCGGCCAAGGCCGACGTTCCCCTGCGCGAACAGGAACTCGATGCGCAGGGCCGCGCCTACGCCACCGGTCGTCGCAAGGACGCCACCGCACGCGTCTGGCTCGTGCCGGGCAGCGGCAAGATCACCGTCAACGGCAGGGATCAGGAAGTCTATTTCGCACGTCCCACGCTGCGTCTCGTGATTGACCAGCCCTTCGCCATCACCGAGCGTCAGGGCCAGTACGACGTGGTCGCCACCGTTCGCGGCGGCGGTCTCTCGGGCCAGGCCGGTGCGGTCAAGCACGGCATCTCGCAGGCTCTCGCCAAGTACGAGCCGGCCCTGCGTTCGACGGTCAAGGCCGCCGGCTTCCTCACCCGCGACAGCCGTGTGGTCGAGCGTAAGAAGTACGGTCGCGCCAAGGCACGTCGCAGCTTCCAGTTCTCGAAGCGTTGATCCGCTTCACGGAACACCGGACACAAGCAAAGGGCGGCCTGCAAGGGCCGCCCTTTTTCTTTGTTCGGTTGGCAGGCTTCAGCGTTGCAGCGCCATGATGCCCCAGGCAAGGAAGGTGCCCGCGAAGAACAGCGGCCAGCTCCACCAGAGCTCATACTGGTACACGTCTACGTGAAAGATGTTGAGGTGCCCGCCCTGGCGCCCCTGGCTGCCGATCAGGACGGCAATGACATATGTAAGTATGCCCCCGAGGGGGACTGCCTTGACCAATTCCATAGCGCTTCCCTCGCGTGAGCGGGAAGCTTTGACCGCAAATGGTTTACATTCGAGAACCGCTCTTGGTTAATATACCGGAGGGTCGACGCGCGGGACCTGCCGTACCGGGGCGACAGGCTCCCCGGGCCGGCGCGGGGGAAGGGCGTTTTCGGGCACGTCGTCGATCTGCATGTCGGGCGTCTCGACATGCTCGAGATTCCGGACGCACACCGCCAAGGTCGCGCCATCCCATTCGATCTCGTTGAAGCTTGGCGGGGTCGATCGCGTGCGCTTGGACAATGTGCCCGCTCCAATCATCCGTACCGGTCCTTCACCGGTCTCTTCCATGATATCGAAGGCGTCGTGGACATGACCCGAAAGAACGGCCTGGACCGGGCGGCGAGCGAGCGCGCGTAGGGCCCTTTCGCCATTCTTGGTCAGCGCCGTGCCTTGCGTCCCCACTTCGCGCAAGGGGTGGTGGACCGCAACGAGAGCGCGCTTGCCGTCCGGCAGCGCATCGATCGCGGCGAGGCATCTTTCCAGCGCCGCATCGGTCACCCAGCCCTTCGACCAGTTCAGACGCGGCTGCGCGCGCACCGCCGTTTTCAGCGGGACGATTACCAGATTGCCGAGGTCGATTTCCCGTTCGACCTTTTCAGCCATGCCCCGAAACCGCCTATAGGGCGCAAGGAACCGTTCGAGAGGGTTGAAATAGGGCATGTCGTGATTGCCCACTTCGACTGTGACCGGCGCACTCAGCGAATTGATCCATCTCGTAGCGGCTTCGAATTCGCGATGCCGGGCGCGCATGGTGAGATCGCCGGTAATTGCAACCGCATCGGGTTCGCGTTCCTCGATTTCCTGCTTAACCCAATCGAGCGCGCGATTGTTCTCGAGCCCGAAATGGATGTCGGAAAGATGGAAGATCCGCCGGAATTCAGAAGCCATAATGTGTCGCTAGCAGATCGACCTCGCAGGGGGCCACCGAGAACTTCGCCTTCGATGGCAATGTCGCAGGCTCGCCATCTATCAGGACGTCCAGCGGCGCACCGTCACAGGTCTCCAGAGTCACCTCGTCGACCAGACCGAGCCGGGTGTGCGGCCCTTCGCGGAAGTTGCGTCGCAACAGCGCCCAGCTTTGCCGCAGCAACTCGCCGGCACCTTCGGCATGAAAGGCATCGAGCTGGATCCCGCGATGGCTGGGAGTGAATTCGATCAGGGGGTAGCCCGCCTTGCTGCCCAGCTGTGGGCCACACACGCGCACCATGGAGCCGCCGGTGGTTTCGGAAAGGGCGTCGCTCGTGCCCTCGGCCATGGCAGGAAGATCGAAATCGCGCATCGCCTCACGTACGCTGGCCCAGCTTGTTCCGGGCCCGGCAAGCAGGCCCGCCAGGGCATCGCCTTCCTCGCAGCGCGCCATCAGTGGCCTCACGGAGCGACTGGCCCCACTGGCAATCCGCTCGATGATCTCTTCCAATTCTGCATCGGACCCGTGGAGGCGCTTGCTGAGCAGGTTCATCGTACCGCCGGGCAACACCACCACCTCTCCGCTCCAGCCTTTCAGAGCGGAGATTGCTGCGTTGAGCGTTCCATCGCCGGTGAAGATTGCCAAGCGGCGAATGCGCCCTGCATCGAGTTCTGCGGGTGTGGGCAAGTCTTCATCGGGGAAGCCGATCTTCCTTGCGATCTCGAATCCGCACTCGCGGCAATGGGATTCGAGCGCTTCGATTGCGCGCACGCTATTGCTGCCCGAACGCGAATTCGTGAGCAGCCAGATGGGGTTATCCAAGCCCATGGACAATTAGCGCGCAGGTTTTGAAGCGGTTCCCGCGGGTCAGATGCGGCCCGACAGGATCATCCAGGCGGTGCCGAAATTGAACAGGCTGTAGATCCCGTAGGCGAAAGCCATGCCCGGATACCCATTCGCGCCCAGCAGCATCGCCACCAGCAAGATGACGAATTCAAAGGCCAGCGACACGCGTCCACCGCCCGACTTGTAGAACCCCGGCAGCGCATCGAGCATCGGATGCCCGCTTTCGAGCACGGCCTTGTGCACGGCGAAGTTGCCGATCCCCATCAGGAATAGGGCAAAGATGAGCATGGATCAAAGATAGGGATGCCGTTGGCCGATTGCCAATGGCCCTTCGTCGCCTGAATTGCGCATTCCGTCAGACTCGCGGATTCGCTCGTCGAAAGCGAAGTGCGCAATCCATTTTTCCGCTGCATCACTGCATGTGTGGCGGGGCCGATCCCAGTTCCCCAGACCAGTTCCGGTCCCGCCATCTTCGGCAATTGAAATTGCCGGCACCAAGAAAGGCGGCTGACGACCCTTAGCCCGCCCCCGTACCCCGGCCGGATCGCAGTCCCCCGGCCGGGGTATTTTGTTCTTGGATAAATTCTCTTTTGACATCAGGCACTTCGCAAAAGAATGGCACTCGTCTCGCCGATCGCCTGCCGTTCGCAGAGTTGGTTCGGCGTTTGGTCCGGGATCCTCAGCTTTCCGTCAAATTTCGCCAACGCCGGTCGATATGGACGTGCATTTACAGTTGTAGCCAAGCAATACAGGTGGTGCGACGGGCCATACGCAGTCCCCCACCCCACCCCCACTTGGGCCCGCCGCTATCGAGGAGATTTATTATGAAGTTCCTTATCGCAGCAGCAGCCCTGGGCAGCCTCGCCATTCCCGCCAGCGCGGAGGAAGTGCGTTTCGAGGTCGAATATGCCGATCTCAACCTCCAGTCCGCCAAGGGCCAGAAGGCGCTCGACAGGCGAATCGAAGCAGCAGCGCGCAAGGCGTGCGGCTACAATGCCCGGATCACCGGGACACGTCTTCAGTCGCGAGACGCGCGCGACTGCGTGGCCGAGCTGACAGCCAAGGCGCACAAACAATTCGCGGCCACGGTCGCAAACACCGGGAAAGGCGGCTGACCTCGACCTCGTCAGCAGCTTTACGCCCCGGCCGGATGCAGTC
>CAYOWF010000196.1:0-3857 GCA_964407585.1 uncultured Qipengyuania sp. | reverse complement strand
GCGCTTCAGCTGTTCGCGCTGAACGTCGACCCATTTCTGCGCATAGGCGCGGCATTCGGCGCGGAATTCGCTCGCCGGAATCGCGTTCTTGTCGCGCTTCTTCTTGCGGAACTGTTCCTCGACCTTCCACTCGATCGGCAGGCCGTGGCAGTCCCAGCCGGGCACGAAGGGCGCGTCCTTGCCGAGCAGCGTCTGCGAACGCACCACCATGTCTTTCAAGATGCGGTTCAGCGCATGGCCGATATGCATGTCGCCATTGGCATAGGGAGGGCCGTCGTGAAGGATGAACTTCTCGCGGCCTTCGCGGGCCTCGCGCAGCTGCTGGTAGAGGTTTTCTTCCTGCCAGCGCGCAAGGATCTTCGGCTCCTTCTGGGGGAGGCCGGCCTTCATGGGAAAATCGGTCTTGGGAAGGAAGACCGTGTCTCTGTAATCGCGCTGCTCAGTCATTGCCGCGCGCGCTTAGAAGATGGCGCGCCTTGTCGCAATCCCGTTCCATCTGCGCCGTCAGCGCATCGAGGCCGTCGAACTTCGCTTCGCCGCGCAGGAAGTGATGGAAGGCGACTTCGATTTCCTGGCCGTAGAGATCGCCCGAAAAATCGAAGAAATAGGGTTCGAGCAATTCCTTGGGCGGTTCGAATTGCGGGCGCACGCCGATATTGGCCGCACCCTGCAATTCCTGGCCGGTGGAAAGGATGCGCCCCGTCACGGCATAGATTCCGTATTTCGGGCGCAGGTAATGCTCGATCGAAAGATTGGCGGTGGGATAGCCGATTTCGCGCCCGCGCTTGTCGCCATGCTCGACCACGCCGCGGATCGCGAAGGGGCGGGTGAGCAGCCGCGCAGCTTCGTGCGGATCGCCTGCGCGCAGCGCTTCGCGGACCCGGCTGGAGGAAACGGGCTCGCCCCCATCCATCACCGGATCGACCGCGCGCGCTTCGATGCCGACTTCCCCGCCCAGTTCGACCAGCCGCTCGAAATTGCCGCCGCGGGCCTTGCCGAAGGTGAAATCCCCGCCGGTCACCACGCCTTTCACGCCGAGCCTTTCGGCCAGCAGCACGCGGACGAAATCCTCCGCCGTGGTGCCTGCCAGTTCGCCATCGAAGTGAAACACCAGCATCGCGGTGGCGCCCGCGGCGAGATAGAGTTCCTGCCGCTGTTCGAGCGTTGTCAGGCGAAACGGCGCGGCATCGGGCTTGAAGAAGCGCACCGGATGCGGGTCGAAAGTTGCAATGATCGAGGGTCGACCTTCGGCGCGCGCCCAGTCGATCGCCTCTTTCGCCACCGCCTGATGACCGAGGTGGAACCCGTCGAAATTGCCCAGCGCGATAATCGCACCGCGCAGGCTTTCGGGCAGTGGATCGCGATGGTCGAGGAACCTCATTCTCCCACCTCGCCCAGGCGGGTGTAGGTGAGGAAGGAATAGGGCGGCGTTTCGCCCTCCGCCTCGAAATCCTCGCGCCCCGAGATTTCCCAATCCTGGCCGAGCGGGGGCATGAAGACGTCGCCGTCGAAATCGCGGTGGATTTCGGTGAGCTCCACGCGCTCGGCCAGCGGCATGAAGACGTCGAAGATGGCCGCGCCGCCGATCACGGCGATCTCGCCATCGCCGGCACAGGTTATCGCCCCATCGACCGAGCGGACCACTTCCGCACCGGTCGAATCCCAGCGCTCCTTGCGGGTGAGCACGATGTGGCGGCGGCCCGGAAGCAGGCCGGGCAGGCTTTCGAAGGTCTTGCGGCCCATGATCATCGGCTTGCCCATGGTGAGCGCCTTGAACCGCTTGAGGTCGGCGGGCAGGTGCCACGGCAGGCGACCCTGCCTGCCGATCGCGCCATTGGCGGCGCGGGCATAGATGAGGAACAGGCTCATCCGCGCGTGTCGAGCGAGATTTGCGTGATGTGGCCCATCTTGCGGCCCTCGGCGGCTTCGCCCTTGCCGTAATCGTGCAGGTGGACGCGCGAATCGGCCAGCAGCGCATGCGCCTCGTCGATGTCGCCGCCGAGGATGTTGCGCATCTCGACCCGCGCTGCGGTGGTACGCGTGTCGCCCAGTGGAAGCCCCGCAACGGCGCGGATGTGGTTTTCGAACTGGCTCGTGGCTGCGCCCTCGATCGTCCAGTGGCCCGAATTATGCACCCGCGGCGCCATTTCGTTGAACACCGGCCCCGCGCCCGTGGCGAAGAATTCGAGCGTCAGCACGCCGACATATTTGAGCGCATCGGCGGCCTTGCGCGCCAGCTCGCGCGCATGGGCGACCTGCGCTTCGATCGGGCTGCCTGCAGGATAGAAGGACGCGGCGAGGATGCCGCCATCATGGACGTTGCGGGTCGAATCCCAGAAGCGGATCTCGCCCTCGCGGGTGCGCACGAGGATGACGGAGAATTCGGCGTCGAATTCGACGAAGCCTTCGTAGATGCACGGTGCTTCGGGAAAGTGCAGCGCCTGCGCCTCGTGCACCGACATGATCCGCCACTGTCCCTTGCCATCGTAACCGTCGCGCCGGGTCTTCAATATGCCGGGAGCGCCCAGCCGATCGACCGCGCCCTCCAGATCGATGGCGGAATCCACTCTCGCATAGGCCGCGGGCTTGCCGCCGAGCCCTTCGACGAAGCGCTTTTCGGTCAACCGATCCTGCGCGGTCTGCAGCGCGAGCGGATCGGGGAAGATCTTGCCTTCCGGAACCGCATTGGCGGTGGCGACGGGGACGTTCTCGAATTCCCATGTCACCACGTCGCAGCGTTCTGCGAAGGCGGCGAGGGCCTCCTCGTCGTCCCACTCGGCGGTAATGAAATCGTCGTTGACCGACCCGCTGACATTGTCGCCTTCGGGCGCAAAGCCGATGGTGCGATAGCCCAGCTGCGCCGCGCTCATCGCCATCATCCGGCCGAGCTGGCCGCCACCCAGGATCCCGATGGCAGACCCGCGCTTGAGCATCAGCCTGCGGGCCTTTCGGTCACGGCATCGCTGCGTGCCTGGCGCCAGTCCTTGAGCCGCTGTGCCAGCGCTTCGTCGTGATTGGCGAGGATCGCTGCGGCGAGCAGGCCCGCATTGGTCGCCCCCGCCTCGCCGATCGCCAGCGTTCCGACCGGGACCCCGGCGGGCATCTGGACGATGGAGAGCAGGCTGTCCTCACCCGACAGCGCGCGCGACTGGACCGGCACGCCGAGGACGGGAATGTGGGTCAGGGCGGCGATCATGCCGGGCAGGTGCGCTGCGCCGCCTGCGCCCGCGATGATGACCTCCAAGCCATTGCCTTCGGCCGCTTTGGCGAAGTCGTACATGCGGTCGGGCGTCCGATGGGCGGAGACGATGCGAACGTCGGTTGCGACGCTCAGTTCTTCCAGCACCTCGGCGGCGCATTTCATGGTCGGCCAGTCCGACTGGCTCCCCATGACGATGGCGACTTTTTCCTCCCCCTGGCTCATCTCAAGCGTCCTTCAGGTAATAGCGTTCACCGACGACCTGCGTGCCGTCGAAATCGTAGATGATCGGCTCGCCGGTCGGAATTTCGAGGCCGGTAATCTCCTCGTCGGAAATGTTCGAGAGGTGCTTCACCAGCGCACGCAGGCTGTTGCCATGGGCTGAGATGATCACCGTCTCGCCCGCTCCGAGCAGCGGCAGGATGTGCTCTTCCCAATAGGGCAGCACGCGTTCGATCGTAAGCTTCAGGCTTTCGGTATTGGGAATGTCGATCCCGGCGTATCGCGGATCGCCCGACAGGTCGAACTCGCTGCCGGCCTCGAGTTCGGGCGGCGGGACATCGAAGCTGCGGCGCCAGATGTGCACCTGCTCGTCGCCGTGCCTGTCGCGGGTTTCCTGCTTGTTGAGGCCGGTCAGCCCGCCGTAATGGCGCTCGTT
>CAYOWF010000195.1:0-3985 GCA_964407585.1 uncultured Qipengyuania sp. | reverse complement strand
AAAGCGCAATGCGAGCGCTGCGTGAGGGGATGCAAGCGGGGCTTTAGGGCTGCGGCCCGTACGGTTGCGACGCGGTGGCTGGTGACACCCTCATGGGCTGCAACTTCCAGTGCGTAAGCGAGCGCCAAATCCACTCGAGCGGTCCGAAACGGAAATGGCGCGTCCACCACGCCGCGAACGCTATCTGAAGTGCCATTATGATGGCCGATACCCACAGAATCCGCGCCCAACCGGTATTCTCGAACATGCCAAGCCCCCAGGGCGCGGAGAGGACGTATGTCTGGATGAGCGACTGCATCAAATAGAGTGTGAAAGCCAGGCGTCCGGCCTGGCCCAAGGTCGAGCCGAGAACACCCTCCGCCCGCGTCTTCATCAGCAGGTTGATCAGAGCGATATGGCCGAGCGATATGGCGACGCGAGGAAACCCGCCGAAGGGTGCGCTGGGATCGGGTATCGGAGTGAACGTGAGATCGCGAATGAGTTCGGCATATCGGACGCCCCAACCGAATGCGTAGCCCGCGATCATCACGATGAGATATGTCTTCACAGACAAATTGCCCTGGATGAATCCCAGCTTGTAAAGCGCCATGCCCATCAACATGATGAAAAAGGCCTCGGTGATGAAATCCCGCATGACACCGAACTTCCACAGAACGCTCCAGGCATCGAGCCCGCCTGTCAGATAGCGCACCGGATCCGCCTGGACCTCGCGTTGGTTGGCGGTCAGTTCATCGAACTTGGGATTACCGCCCTGCTTTTCGATTTTGTTTTCCCACGAGGCAATGGCCTTGCGGGCATCCTCGTCGAGCGCCGCTCCGGCTGCTTCCAGCGCGCGCGCGTCTTCCACTTCGGCCTTGAATTCGACCTCGTCGGAATATCGTTCGAAGCCCTGGTAGGCAGTGAAAACGAGATATCCCAGAGAGATGACCAGGAGCCATCGCGCTTTCAGCTTCCGGAAAGGGAAAATGAAGATCGCGGCAAAGGCATAGGCGAACAGGATGTCTCCGGGAAACAGCAGGACTATGGCGTTGAAGGCACCGAAGGCCATCAGCCAGAAGTTGCGGCGGTACCAGACGTCGGCGACCGCAACCGGGCCATCTGGCTCCATCGCTTTTGCCGCCAGCAACATCAGGCCCGCGCCGAACAGCAATTGCAGCGAGCCGCGCATCGTGCCGCCCGTAAAGATTTCGGCGAAGGCCCACGACCACTGGTCCGCCTGTGTCCACCCGATATTGCGCGGATCGGCGAAGATTTCCCAGGCGATATTGGTCGTCAAAGGCATGTTGAGATGCAGAATGCCGAGAATGGCAAATCCGCGCAGCACATCGATTACCGCGATGCGATCGGTAACCCGTACAGGCGCAACCGTCATACCCCCTGACATGGAATAGCCCTCCCTCGGAGTGAAGGGCTATTCCATTGAGTTGGGCTTGGCAATTACTTGGGAGGCGTAACTCCGTGGTGCTCTAGGAAGCGGAATACGGTATTGTAGCGATGCGGGGAAATCTGCTCGCCCGAAACGCGGTGCGTGTAACCGGGGTAGAGCATCATCTGGAACGGAACGTTCGCTTCCTGCATCGCCGAGATCACCTCGGTCGCATTCTCGAACACCACATTGTCGTCCGCCATGCCGTGGATCAGCAGAAGTGGATCGGTGATCTTGGTGGCGTTGGGGATGGCGGAAGCTGCTTCGTAGGCATCCGCATCCTCCTGCGGCGTGCCCATGTAGCGTTCGGTGTAATGGGTGTCGTACAGCTCCCACTTGGTCACCGGCGCGCCCGATATACCTGCAGCATAGAGGCCGGGATCGGCCTGCAGCTGCTTCAATGTCATGTAGCCTCCGTATGACCAGCCATCGATGGCGATCTTGTCGGGGTCGACGAAATCGAGCGTCTTCAGATACTCCGCACCCGCCTTCTGGTCACGCACCTCGACCCCGCCCATTGCGCGATAGATCGGCTGTTCGAAGGCGACGCCGCGATTGGCGCTGCCGCGATTGTCGAGCGCGAACCAGATATAGCCCTTGTCTACGATCGCCTGGCGCAAGGCCCCGTCCCACCCCTTGTTGACGACCTGCGGACCCGGCCCGCCATAGTGGTAGAAATAGACCGGATAGCGTTTGCCCGCCTCAAGTTCGGGTGCGACCATCTCCCAATGGAGCGGCGTGCCGTCTTCAGCCGGGATGGTGCCATATCGCGTCGGCCGATGGCTGGCGAGATAGGGCGCATAGGGGTGGTCTGCATCGAGCCTGTTCTCCTCGATCCAGGCAAGTCGCTTTCCATCCGTATCTGCGATATAACTCTGCTTCGGCGTATCGTCGTTCGACCGTGTGATGAGCAGCGTCTGCCCTTTACCGTCCATGGTGGCGGAATGGTTGTACGCCGGATCTGTCAGCAGGGTGATCTCTCCTGGATTGGCCAGATCGACCGAATAGACCTGCTGTGCGAGCACATCGTCTTTCGTGCCGAGGAAGAACGCGCGGCCTGCCTGCTGATCCACGCCGACGAGCTTGGTGACGACCCACTCACCGCTGGTGAGCTGGGTCCATCCGGTCTTGCCGGCCTCGTCCAGGAGGTAGAGGTGCCCGTATCCGTCGCGTTCGGACCACCAGATCAGATTGCCATCGTCGAGCCATTTGTAGTCGTTGCCGAGATTGATCCAGTAATCGTCGACCGCCGCATTTTCGGTGAAGACGAGCTCGCTCTCACCGCTTTCCGGATCGATCCGCAGCATATCCAGCCGGGTCTGTTCGCGATCCTGGCGTTGGACATAGAGATCGTTGCCGGACCAGTCGACGCGCGCGAGGTAGATATCGGGATCGTCGCCGAGATCGACCTTCACGCCGTTCTTCCCATCCGGATCCATCAGGTAGAGCTCGACCACCGCATTGGCGCTGCCGGCGACCGGATAGCGCTGGTCGAAAACCTTGGTGCCGGTCGCACCGATGGCCGCGCGGGTGACGATGCCCACGCCGCTCTCGTCGAAGCGTTCGACGGCGATGCGATTTTCGTCGGGGCTCCACCAATAGCCGGTGTCGCGGTCCATCTCTTCCTGCGCGACGAATTCCGCTTCGCCCCAGCGGATGTCGGCTGCCTCCTGTGGAGTGATCGGCGCGGCATCGCCCATCACCTCGCCGACCCAGAGTTGGCGATCGCGCACGAAACTTATGTAATTGCCCTGCGGGCTCAGCGAGGGGTTGAGCTCGCTTTCCTCGGTATCGGTGACGCGCACCACCTGCCCATCGAGGCTGGCGAGATAAAGGTCCCCGTCGAGCGGCACCAGGATGGCCTTGCCGTTGGACGTCCACTCGTAATCGATGATGCCGGTGAGATTGCCGACGCGGGCGCGTTCGCGCTGCATCTTTTCATCTTCGGACAATTCGCGGCCCGAGCCGACCCTTTCGCTGTCGACCAGCATCGACCATTCGCTCGTTTCGCGATCGAAGGCCCACAGGTCGTAGCGCGAAAGATCGTCCTCGCGGTTGCGCAATACGGTGAGAAAACGTCCGTCGGGCGAAAGCTTGGCCTCGCGCGGGCTCGGTCCGTCGAGGCTGGGAGACGCGAAAACCCGCTCGAAGGTAAGGTCCATGGCGGCGTTCTCCTGCGATGTGGCGTGATGGTCGGCAAGGCCCGGCGTAGCGAGGCAAGTGCCGAGCGCGAGGGCTGCGACAAGGGTGAGCGACTTCATTTTCTCTCCAGAATTGTCTTTCCAGGGCTCCTCGCAAGCGCGCCCTGCGATTGCAAGCACGACTGCCACCTCCGTAAGATTATGCTTAAATTCGAGTTAAGTGCGCTTCCTTAAATTCTCTTAAGGCGCGGCTGTCAGAAACTGTGACTGTCACCGGGCAGCCACTCCGGCTCACAGGCTCCCGGCGACATCAAGACCGGGCCAATTTCGGCTCATCATGATCCCCACGTGACAAGGGCGGCACTTTCAGGAGTGCCGCCCTTACTTTTGACTTGGGGGCGACTCTTTCAGGAGTGCC
>CAYOWF010000194.1:0-4040 GCA_964407585.1 uncultured Qipengyuania sp. | reverse complement strand
CCAAATCGCTCTTGCCGCTGGCGGTCGGCCCTGCGATGAGCGCAAGTGGTGGCAATTCAGGGGAATTCAAAATGCTCATCGCCCGGCTGATAGCAGAGGCGACCGGTCTGGAAACCCGGCTCGATGCAGCCAGCGCGGCGCTGGATGCGGCGGGAATGCCGGTCGCTGCCGCGGCCATGCTCGATTTTTGCGGCGACGTATTGCAGGTTTCGCTGCCGCAAGGCGATGCGAAGCGCGTGGCGGATATCCTAATCGAACATTTCGGAGAGAGCGACCTGCTGGTGGCCGACCACGAAATAGAAATGCCGCGCCTGTTCGTGTCCGATATGGATTCGACCATGATCGGGCAGGAATGCATCGACGAACTGGCAGATTTCGCCGGAATCAAGGACAAGGTCGCCGACATCACCGAGCGTGCCATGCGCGGCGAACTCGAATTCGAAAGCGCCCTGCGCGAGCGTGTCGGCCTGCTCGGCGGGCTGGGCGAACGGGCGATCGACAACTGTCTCGCGGAACGGATCGCTCCGGTGCCCGGCGCTCGCACTCTCGTGCAGACGTTGAAAGCGAATGGCTGCCGCACGGTCCTCGTCACTGGCGGCTTCCATCATTTCGCCGACCGCGTGGCCGAACAGCTCGGTTTCGAACGGGTGGTAGGCAATCGGCTTGCAGTGTCGGGAGGCAGGCTGACAGGGATGCTTGCCGGACCGGTCAGCGATGCCTCGACCAAGCTCGCGACGCTCGAAGACGAGCGCGCAAAGCTGGGCGAGGGCGCCCGCGTCCTTGCCACCGGCGACGGGGCGAACGACATCCCGATGATCGAGGCCGCCGATTACGGCATCGCCTATCGTGCGAAGCCCACGGCGCGCGACGCCGCCAATGGACGCATTGTAACCGAAGACCTGACTTCAGTGCTCAAACTGCTCGGCATTCCAGAGACCGAATGGGTGGTCGGTTGAAATAGGTTTCAATTTTGCAACTTAATCTATATGCTGACAGACCTGTCAGCAGAGACGCCGTGATGAACAGCCAGACCAATATCGCTTCAAATGTCGAATGCGCCGACGACGGCACCCTGTTGCGCGACCCGCGCCGCCCAACGCCGAAATATTCGCTGCCCAAGGCCTATCGTCACTTCCGCGAATTGCTGAAGGACAAGGAAGATACGGCGGAAGTCTTCAAGATTTTCGAATCGTTGCCGAGCAAGACCTTCATGCCGCGCGTCCGCAAGCTGACCCTCAGTGAACAAGGCGAGAAATTGCGGGCGGACGAACCATCTCTGCCGCCCATTCTCGACGATCACGAAGCCTTGCGGAAACTGCCCAAGGGCAGTGTGGCGCACGCCTATTGCGATTTCATGGAAAGCGAAGGCCTGACCGCCGCCGGCCTCGCGGCCGAGGCGGAAAAGCTCGGAAATCCGAAATATGGCGATCTCGTCGAATGGTTCGGATTTCGGCAGCGCGATACGCACGATCTCATGCACGTCCTCACCGGCTACGGCCGCGACGGCCTGGGGGAACAATGCGTGCTGCTGTTCACGCATGGCCAGAGCCCGAGCCACGGACATCTCCTGATCGGCTATGCCGGAGCGTTGCAGATCAAGAAGACGGTGAAATCCAGCGCGCCGGTGTTCAAGGCTTGTCGCCAGGCCCACAAGACGGGCGTCGCCTGCCCGCCGCTGGTGGCCATGTCGATCCGCGAATTGCTGGCGACGGACCTTCAGGAAGCGCGTGCCAGGCTCAACATTCCCGAGCCGCACTGGTATCGCGAATGCCACCGCATCTGGCGTAGCGAGGGTCTCGACCCCTACGACTTGCTTGCGCCACGCAAGAAGCCGGAAGCCATCGCGGCCTGACCATCCAGCCCGCCTCTGCTCCGCTTGCACGCCGGATCAGGTCGTTTCTCGAAACTTCACAGCCAGGACGAAATCTGCTCCAGCGGCTTTTTCCTCAAGGCATGCGCCGGTACCGTGGCGCCTTCTGCCGGATGGCCGACCACAATCACCATCAGCGGCTTTTCATGTTCGGGCCGCCCGCAGATTTCCCGCAGGAAGCCCATCGGCGAAGGCGTATGCGTCAAGGTGGCCAATCCCGCTTCATGCAGCGTTGCAATCAGCATGCCGCAGGCAATGCCGACGCTTTCGTTGACGTAATAATTCTGCGCCTTGCCGTCTTCTTCGATGCCACCCTTTCGCTGGGCGAAAACGACGATCAGCCATGGTGCGGTTTCAAGGAACGGCTTGTCCTCGTCGGTGCCTAGCGGGGCGAGGGCTTCGAGCCATTCCTCGCTGGCCTTGCCGGCGTAGAAATTGCGCTCCTCCTCCTCCGCCGCCTCGCGAATGGCGAGCTTCTTGTCGGGCGAGGAGACGACTGCGAAATGCCACGGTTGGTGGTTCGCGCCATTGGGGGCTGTTCCGGCCGCTTCGATCGCCGCCTCGATAATTTCGCGTGGGACCGGTTCGTCGGAGAAATAACGGCAGGTGCGCCGCTGTTTCAGCCTGTCGCGCATGCTCTGCGCACGAGCGACGGCCTCTGAATCGTCCAGTCGTTCGAGCGAATAGGCGACGCTGTCATGATCCTTCACGTACGAAGCTCCTTCCGGATTGCGAATTTCAGGCCCGACCAGATCTCGTCCACGGCACATTTCTTCGTGTCGACAAAGCCGAGCGCAAGGCCTGCCTCGCGAACATCGTGTTCGCCTACCTCTGTTGCCACACCGGACGCCTGCTTTGGCCAGCTGACCCAGACCTGCCCGTCCTGAGCGATGGATTGGCGCAGCACCGACAGCTTGTCCGTCAGCGCCGCCTGTTCGGTTACGAATATATGGGCGGCATCGGGTCGATCCTCCGGCCCTTCGACGAATGTGAGTTCGAGCGCATATTCGTCGATCTCGTCGATTACGTTTTCTGGCATGCCGTCGAACCACACGCGCTGCCCGTCGCGCAGGTTCAGTTTCTTCGCGAGCGGTGTCCCCGAATAGCCGGCAGTCATCGTTTCAGCTCCATAGCTGCATCGTGCAATCGCCCCAGTCGATGGCGAGATGCCATAGCGCACCGATCCCGAAGGCGCGAACCCACCATCGCGGAATTGCCAGCATGGCGAGATAGGCAAAGGTGGCCACCCAGCCATGCATGGGGTGGAAACCGATGCTGCAGCGGCCGGAATCGAAGATCGGATCGGCCAGCAGGTGATCGAGATCGATCAAATTGGCCGATAGCATGACCGCTGCAAATCGCAGCCAGCCGCCCGCTGCCGCCAGCCTCGCGATGAAGAATGGCGCGATCCAGTGCCCCCCGTAATGAAGCAGCAACTGGAACACCGCCATGTGCGCTTACCTCAGCTCTCCATCCAATCGTCGAAGAAGCTTCGATGCGCTGCGCGCATGTCGTCTACCGACTTGCCGAACAACGAGGTGCCTCCGGTCTTGCCGATCCGGCGGAAGCCGATCGAGGCGGTTTCATCGTTCTCCGTACCCTTGGCGAGCGCTTCGTTCAGCGCCTGCGTATCGGGAACCGTCACCACATAGCGGCCCTGGTCTTCGCCGAACCACCAAGCGGCCTTGGTATACTCCTCGTTCCATTCGACATCGGCACCGATGCCGCCAGCCATGGCCATTTCGGCCAGCGCTATGGCGAGGCCGCCGTCGGAGACGTCGTGCACCGCGCTGACTAGGCCGTCGGCGATCAGCTGGAGGACGATCTTACCTGCGTTCTTTTCCACCGTGAGGTCGGTCGGCGGTGTGCGGCCTTCGTCGCGGCCGTGGATTTCGGACAGCCACAAGGACTTGCCGAGGTGCGATCTTTCGGGATCGGCAGTCGCCCATCCTTCGGCGTGGATGAGGTATATCGCCTCGCCCTCTGCCTTGAAGGGCATGGTCATCATATTCTCGTAATCGTCGATCAGGCCGACACCGCCGATGGCAGGGGTGGGCAGGATGGCCGAGCCGCCACCAGTCGCCTTGCTTTCATTGTAAAGGCTGACGTTGCCGCTCACGATGGGGAAATCGAGCACGCGGCACGCGCGGCCCATGCCTTCGAGCGCATG
>CAYOWF010000193.1:0-4104 GCA_964407585.1 uncultured Qipengyuania sp. | reverse complement strand
CTGACGCTCGGCATGTTCGCGCTGTTCCAGCTCGAATTCAGCCTCCAGATCATCGCGGCCATCCTCGCGATCATCGGCTATTCGTTGAACGACACCATCGTGGTCTACGACCGTATCCGCGAGAATTTGAAGAAATATCGCAAGATGCAGCTGCCCGAATTGCTCGACCTGTCGGTCAACGAAACGCTGGCGCGTACCGTGATGACTTCGTTGACGCTGCTCGTTGCGCTGATTCCGCTACTGTTCTTCGGCCCGGCCAGCCTCTTCGGCTTGACCGCAGGGATCGTCTTCGGCCTGTTCGTCGGCACCTATTCCTCGGTCTACATGGCCTCGCCGATACTCGTGTGGCTGGGCGTCAATTCGGACAGCTTCATTCCCGAAGAGACCGTGGCCGATCGTCAGGAAAAGAAGCTGCGCGGCGAAGTCTGATGGCCGGTGTCCGCTGCACCTAGAGGCGGCGGACCAGCATCTCCGCAACGCCGATCCAGGCCGGGCTGTCGACGACCTGCTGCTTCTCGCCATGTCCGGGCGGGAGCAGGCCGACGAGATTGCCCTGCCGATCGATCAGCCGACCGAAAGCGAAACGCCCGCCCTTCTTCGGCACCAGCACGTCGCGATTGACTGCGCGGGCCGCTTCGTCGGGTTGGATCTGTCGCAACCAGAGCTGATCGCCCGGCCGGTATTCGCCATGCGGGTACTCGATCGTGAGCACTACCAGAGCACCGTCGCCGCCGAGATCGGTGGCGAGGAGGGCGTCGCGCGTGTCGCCCAGCGCTTCCGGACCCGCCTGGCCGAGCGTGGCGACGACTTGCGGGTGACCCGCCCTTTCCGAGCGTACGAGCATTTCCGGTTCCACCCCCAGGGCCGCGCCGATCCGCTCCATCCATTTCAGCGAAAGGTTGCGCATGCCGGTCTCCAGGCGCCCGACGGTCTGCGGCGTGGTGGGCGGATCGCATGCTTCGGCCAGATCGGCGAGCGTCATGCCCTTCTGCTTGCGGATATCGCGGATGCGGTTGATCACGGGGTCGCACTTCCTTGTAACCGAAATGGTAAAATGACTTTCCTACACGAACCGATTGATTGCAAGCCCTCCATCCACAGGCATGGAGGAATGCGATGCGAAGGGAACTGGTCGAACGGGAATTGACCGAGGTGGGGCCGAAACGATCGGGTTCGGCTAAGGGCAAAAAGCGTACCGTAACGGTGAATGTAGGGGAATCCCCGCTCGCCTGGCTTCATGCGCGCGGATATCTCGACGATCGCCTGTTCGCTGCCGGGGAGCGGCTGCGGCTGGATTACGAACGGGCCCTTCTTTCACCTTCGATTACGATGCGCTGGGATCCGTTGCGGGTGGATGGTGGCGGAGGTGACGGCATGACGCCATCGGAACGTCAGCTATCGGCCAAGGCCCGTTTCGACGGGGCGATGGCGGAGGCGGGCACGGGGCTGCAGGATATCCTCTGGCGGGTGGTTTGCGCCTGCGAAGGAATAGCCGGTGCGGAAAGGGACCTCGGCTGGCCGGCACGAAGCGGGAAGCTGGTGCTGAAGCTGGCGCTCGACCGGGTGGCGGACTTCTATCGGATCAGGTGAAGGGACTTTTTCGTCCTGGACCGTGTTCCATGTGTTCCATCCTGTCGGACTTCGCGGGTGACGATCCTAAATGTGCTGGCGGACTGCCTCGCGCAATTCGGGCAGCACTTCGGCCTCGAACCAGGGATGCTGTTTCATCCAGATCGCGCTGCGCCACGCCGGATGGGGAAGGGGAAGGAAGCGTGGGAGGAACTCGCGAAAACGTCGCACCCGTTCGGTCATCGAGAGCTTGCGCGTATTGGGAAGGTAATGGGCCTGTGCATAGGTGCCGACCAGCAGGGTTAGGCGATCGTCGGGCAGCATATCGAGAATGCGCTCGTGCCATTGCGGCGCGCATTCGGGGCGGGGCGGCTTGTCCCCTCCGCTCGCCTTGCCGGGATAGCAAAAGCCCATCGGCACCAGCGCTACGCGCGCCGGATCGTACATCTGCCGCTTCGAAAGCCCGGTCCATTCGCGCAGCCTGTCGCCGCTTGCATCGTCCCACGGGATACCGGTTTCGTGCACCTTCGAGCCCGGGGCCTGGCCGATGACGAGCAGCCGCGCGGTGGGAGAGAAGCTGGCGACGGGACGAACGCCGTGCGGCAGATGAGCGGCGCAAATGCGGCACCCGGCGATCCGTTCGGCAAGAGCCTCGTGGCTCAAAGCGCCTCGACCAGTTCGGCCAGCATCAGCCAGCGTTCCTCGGCCTGGTCCTTCTCGGTACGCGCGTTCTCGATACCTTTCGAGACATTGGCGAAGCGCTGCGGATCGGAAGTGTAAAGGTCGGGGTCGGCAAGGATCTTCTCGCCGCGCGTGATGGCGGCCTCGAGCTCCTCGATCCGCGCGGGTAGCAGTTCGTAGTCGCGCTGGTCCTTGTAGGACAGCTTGGTCGGCTTGGGCGGCGGCGGTGGAGGAGGCGGTGCGGCCCTGTCCTCCGGCTTGCCCGCCCTGGACTTGCCCTCGACCGGCTTGTTTCGCTTCTTCTCCCAGTCCTCGTAGCCGCCCGCCACGATATCGACCTTGCCCGACCCATCGAGGCCCAGCGTGATGGTCACCGTACGGTCGAGGAAATCGCGATCGTGGCTGACGATGAGAACCGTGCCTTCGTAATCGGCGATGACTTCCTGCAGCAGGTCGAGCGTTTCGAGATCGAGGTCGTTGGTCGGCTCGTCGAGCACCAGCAGGTTCGAAGCCTTGGCGAATTCGCGTGCCAGCAGCAGGCGCGAGCGCTCGCCACCCGACAGCACCGCCACCTTCATGTCGACGATCTTGGGGTCGAACAGGAAGTCCTTGAGATAGGCCTGCACGTGCTTGCGGTTTCCGCGCACATCGAGCCAGTCGCCGCCTTCGGCGAGCACCTGCCGCACCGTCTTTTCCGCGGTGAGCAGCTGGCGCTGCTGGTCGATCATCACACCCGTGAGAGTCTTGGCGATATCCACCGTCCCGCTGTCGGGTTCGAGTTCGCCGGTGAGCATCTTGAGCAGTGTCGTCTTGCCCGCGCCGTTCGCGCCTACGATGCCGATCCGGTCGCCGCGCTGGATACGCAGGGAGAACGGCTTGATGATCGTGCGCCGATCATCTCCGGACCCATAGGCCTTCGTGATCTTGTCCGCGACGATGACCGACTTGGACTTGAACTCCTCCTCGGTCGCCAGCTTCAGCTTGGCGGTGCCGCCGGCGGAGATCATGGAGGCCCGCTGCGCGCGCATCTGCCAGAGCTTTTCGAGCCGGCCCTGGTTGCGCTTGCGCCGCGCGGTGACCCCGCGTTCGAGCCAGTGCGCCTCGATCTTCAGCTTGGCGTCGAGCTTTTCCGCGGCGCGGGCCTCTTCTGCATAGACCTGTTCTTCCCACGCCTCGTAGCCGCCGAAGCCCACCTCCTTGCGGCGCAATTCACCGCGGTCGAGCCATATGGTCGCGCGGGTGAGGCGCTTCAGGAAGGTCCGGTCGTGGCTGATCACCACGAAGGCGCCTTTGTAGCGTTCGAGCCAGCCTTCGAGCCAGTCGATCGCGCCGAGGTCGAGATGGTTGGTCGGCTCGTCCATCAACAGCAGATCGGGTTCCTGCGCCAGCGCGCGGGCGATGGCCGCGCGACGTTTTTCGCCGCCGCTCGCGCCGGTCGTCTCGCGGCTCATGTCGATACCGAGCTGGCTTGCGATGGCTTCGACCTCGTGTTCCTGCGGAGCATGCGCGCCGTCCAGCGCCCAGCTCATCAGCGTGCCGTGGCCGGACAGGTCGGGGTCCTGTTCGAGCAGGACGATCCTGGCATGCGGCTTGACCTTGCGCGTCCCCGCATCGGTTTCGATCCGCCCGTCGATCATGCGAAAGAGCGTGGTCTTGCCCACGCCGTTGCGCCCGATCAGCGCGAGCCGGTCGCGCGGGCCGATATGCAGGTCGAGCGGTTCGTTGTCGGGCCCGCCGAACAGCCACTTCCCGCCTTGCTGCAGGGCCATGCCTTCGAGGCTGAGGATGGGAGGCTGTGCCATAGGGGGCGCGAGGTAGTCGCGCTTCCCTCCGGCTGCAAGCGGTTAGCGCGCC
>CAYOWF010000192.1:0-4133 GCA_964407585.1 uncultured Qipengyuania sp. | reverse complement strand
GCGAACAGGGCCCGGTCCTGATCCATGTCGTGACCAAGAAGGGCAAGGGCTATGCGCCCGCCGAAAACAGCGCCGACAAGTATCATGGCGTCGCAAAGTTCGACGTCGTCACCGGTGAACAAAAGAAATCGAAGGGCGGCCCGCCCGCCTATCAGAACGTCTTCGGTGAAACGCTCGCCAAGCTGGCGAACGACGATCCGCGCATCTGCGCGATCACGGCAGCGATGCCCTCCGGCACGGGCGTCGACAAGTTCGCCAAGGCGCATCCCGACAAGGCCTTCGACGTCGGCATCGCCGAACAGCACGGCGTGACCTTTGCCGCAGGCCTTGCCGCCGAAGGCATGCGACCTTTCGCGGCAATCTATTCCACCTTCCTCCAGCGCGCCTACGACCAGGTCGTGCACGACGTGGCGATCCAGAACCTGCCCGTGCGCTTCGCCATCGACCGCGCGGGACTGGTCGGCGCGGATGGCTGCACGCATGCTGGCTCGTTCGACATCACCTATCTTTCCACCCTGCCCAATTTCGTGGTCATGGCCGCCGCCGACGAAGCGGAACTGGCGCATATGACCTATACCGCCGCCGAATATGACGACGGCCCGATCGCCTTCCGCTACCCACGCGGCAGCGGCACGGGCGTGGCCATTCCCGAGACGCTCGAGAAACTGGAAATCGGCAAGGGCCGGATCGTCCAGGAAGGCTCCAAGGTGGCGATCCTCTCGCTCGGCGCGCGTCTGGAGGAAGCCAGGAAGGCTGCCGACCAGCTCGAGGCCAAGGGGCTTTCGACCACGGTGGCCGACATGCGCTTCGCCAAGCCGCTCGACACCGATCTGATCGAAAAGCTGATGCGCAGCCACGACGTCGTGGTCACGGTCGAGGAAGGCGCCATCGGCGGCCTCGGCGCGCATGTGCTGACCTATGCTTCGGACAAGGGCCTGACCGACAACGGCCTCAAGGTGCGGACCATGCGCCTGCCCGACGTGTTCCAGGACCAGGACGATCCGATGAAGCAGTATGACGAAGCGGGGCTCAACGCGCCGCATATCGTCGACACGGTGCTGAACGCATTGCGCCACAACAGCGCGGGCGTCGAAGAAGCGCGGGCTTGAGCCGACCGATCCGCAGCGTCATGTGGATCGCAGTCCTGATCGTCGCCACCTATCTCGTCGTGCTGGCCCTGCTGTGGAGCCAGCAGGAACGGCTGATCTACCCTGCGCCGAAGACCATCGGTCCGACCACCGGCGGCTTCGAGGAAATCGCTTACCCCACCGATGACGGACTGACCCTGTCGGCCGGCTATCGCGCTGCCGAAACGGGCAAGCCGACGATCGTATACTTCCATGGCAACGGCGCCGACTGGGTATCGAGCGTGGTGGCGACCGACCGGCTGGTGCCCAACGGCTATGGCGTGCTGGCAGCCGAATACCGCGGCTATCGCGGCAATCCGGGAACGCCGAGCGAGGAGGGACTCTATCGCGACGGGCGCGCGGCCATCGCCTATCTTGCGCGGCAGGGGGTGGCGGAAGACGAGATCGTCCTCATCGGCAATTCGATCGGTTCGGGAGTCGCCACGCAGCTGGCGGCCGAAATCGCGCCGCGCGCGCTCGTCCTCATCAGTCCTTTCGCGAGCTTGAGACGACTGGTGGGCGAAAAGATGCGCTGGTTTCCCACCGGATTGCTGCTGCGCCACCACTATGAGAACGACGAAAAGATCGGCTCGGTTGCTGCCCCGGTCCTGCTCCTCCATGGCGACGCCGATACCCTCATCCCGCACGCGCACTCGCGCCTGCTGGCGCAGGCCCGCCGCGATGCGACGCTGGTCATCTACCCGGGCAAGGGCCACGACCTTGCGTGGCACGACGAGGCCGAAGAGGCCGTACTGAAATTCCTGCAGACAATCCCCAAGGAAAGCGGAGCGCAATGACCCTCCTCCAGATCGGAACCGCCGACCACGTCACCACGCTCACGCTCGACCGCCCCGACAGCATGAACCCGCTGGGCGCAGCGGGCGACGGCGATGCCTTCGTGGCCGCCTGCGACGCGATCAATGCGGACATGGGCGTGCGATGTGCGATCCTGACCGGCGCGGGGCGTGCGTTTTCGGCGGGGGGCGACATCAAGGCGATGAAGGAAAAGACCGGCAATTTCGGCGGAAGCGCGCCGGAAATCGCCGATGGCTACCGCAACAACATCCACAAGATCCTGCGCGCGCTCTATGGCCTCCGCGTCCCGCTGATCGCGGCAGTCAACGGCCCGGCGATCGGGCTGGGGTGCGATCTCGCCTGCCTTGCCGATATGCGCATCGCGAGCGAGAAGGCGAAGTTCGGCGTCACCTTCCTCAAGCTCGGCATCATCCCCGGCGACGGGGGGACCTGGATCCTGCCGCGCATCATCGGCGAAGCGCGTGCAGCCGAACTGTTCTACACCGGCGAGGTGATCGATGCGCCCACCGCGCTCGACTGGGGGCTGGTCAGCCGCGTGGTAGAACATGAGGCGCTGATGGACGAGGCTCGGGTGCTCGCCGGCAAGGTAGCGGCCATGCCGCCGCATGCGCTGCGGCAGGCGAAGAACCTCATGCGGCAAGGTCGTTCGACCAGCTATGACGCCGCGCTCGAGATGGCCGCCAACGCGCAGGCGCTGATGCATTCGACCGCCGATCACATGGAGGGCGTCGAGGCGCTTATAGGAAAGCGCGCGCCCAAATTCACCGGCGAGTGATCAGCCCACCCAGCGCCATATGCCGGCGGGGATCCCTCCCGCACCGATATGCCACCAGCTGATGCCGAGCCAGCCGACCGTCGCGACCAGCCACAGGATCGCTCCGGCTCCGGGTAGCTTGCTCCACACCGGCCAGTAACTGGTCTTCGCTTCCCAGCCGGCCCAGGCCTCTCCCATCAGCGCCTGCTTCTTACGGTCCTGCAGCCGCGCCCCGACCAGCGCCAGGATGAGGATGGCAAGCGCCACGACATTCGTGCGCCAGCTCCACCACAGCACGATGTGCGAAAGCGCCCAGAGCGCGAAGCCCCACATCATGGGGTGACGGGTCACGGCGAAGACGCCCGAGGGTTCGCGCTGGGCGAGCTTTTCGGCGCCCGGCGCCGGCAGTGCCGGATTGCCCATCAGCGAGCCGAAGAAGAGCACCAGCGCGGGCAGGGTGATGACGGTGGCGACGATCCAGCCGATTTCGCCGCTGCCGCCCAGTTGGGAATTCCCGGCGGCGGCAAAGGCGAAATACATCCACGCCATGCAGCCCGCCGCGACGAGGCTGTAGAGCACCGAAAATCCGGTTGCCCCCAGCGCCTTCACCAGCGGAGCGCGCAGGGGATGCGACAGGGCGAAATGCGTGCCGACGAAGGCCAGCGACGCGGCGATAAGCGAAGTCAGCGGGTCCATGATATCCTCCCTTGCGCGGGGGCTATCACGCGATTCCGCTTCGCCCAAAGGAAAAGGGCGCGAGCCGAAGCCCGCGCCCTTTCGCTATTGCCGGTCCGGCCCGTCTCAGGCCTGCGACTTGGAAGTCGGGTGAACCCCGCCCTCCTGCGATTCGAGGCCTGCGCCGGCCTGGCCTTCGAGATCGTCGCCGACATTGTCGTCGCGCAGCGAGTCGAGATGCATCAGGCGCTTGATGAGCGGGCTGACCACCATCACTGCAACGCCGATGCCGACGGCATACCAGCCAACGGTCGAGTAGACGTCGAGCACGACCTGCTTGCCGGCTTCCTCGCCGACACCCTCGCCACCGGTAGCGGCGGCGATCAGGCCGGCTGCGAAGTTACCCGTCGCCGAAGCGAAGAACCAGGTACCCATGATGAGCGATGCCATATGGCCCGGGCTCAGGCGGTTCATCGCCGAAAGGCCGACCGGGCTGAGGCACAGCTCGCCGGTGGTGTGCAGCAGGTAGATGAGGAAGATGAAGATGACCGGCGTCGGGACGTTGATGCCCGCGCTTTCCGCGCCCCAGACCAGGACGAGGAAGCCGAGGCCCACCTGGATCACGGCGAGGCCGAACTTCATCGGTGTGCTGGGCTCCGCTCCCTTGCGGGCCAGCCCTTGCCACAGCATCGCGAAGAGCGGTGCAAGCAGCACGATGTAGATCGCGTTGATCGACTGGAACATCGACGCGTTCACGCCCT
>CAYOWF010000191.1:0-4137 GCA_964407585.1 uncultured Qipengyuania sp. | reverse complement strand
CCTCTACAATGCCATTGTAGCGCTCTCCCAGCTGAGCTAAGGCCCCGAGCCATTTCCGTGTCGACGCATCCTGGGAGGTGCGTCGCCCTTGCGGGAGGCGCCCAATATAAGGGGCGTCCATCCATTGCAACAGGTTTTTCTTCGACCCAGAGGTTTTCAGTTCTTGTGTTCCGCACCCGCCTCCGCGGGTGCGTCCTCGGGCTATTCTTCCGCTTCGCTACAGGCCCCTGCGGGCGAGCGACCAGTCGCCGCCGCTACTGCGGCGAAGCCAGGCTCGCCGGGTGCCGAAGGCGGGGCACAGCCCCACCGCGTGCGCCCGGCGTTTGAGGGTCAATCAAGACTCATCCGCGTCGTCGTCGTCGCCCTTGGATTTGGTTTCGACGCCGAGATCGTCGTCGCCGCCAAGATCGACTTCATTGTCGGGCGAATCGTCGTCTTCGTCGATGTCGATGTCCAGATCGTCATCGTCGTCGCCGGACAGATCGCTGTCGGCTTCGCCCTTCTTGTCCTTCTTCTCTTCCTCGGCGAGGATCGGCTGCTTGGACTTGAGCACGGGCTCGGGCGTCCACTCTTCACCGCATTCGATGCAGGTGACGGGATCTTCCTTGTTCAGATCGTAGAAGCGGGTCCCGCAGTTCGGGCAGGTCCGCTTGGTGCCCCATTCAGGTTTGACCATGTGTAATCCTTGGATTTGCCGCCCCTCGCCTGTCTGCAAGGGGCCGTGAATTCGTAATTGTATTGATGGGTACCTGCCGGGCAGGAATCAACAGCGCGCGCGCCTTGCCAGAACCCATGTGCGCTGTCAAAGCGCCGCATCGAAATGGATACGCATTCTTGACCCAGCATCGCTTCATGCCCTCCGCCCCGCTTACCGGACGCATCCGCGTGCCGGGCGACAAGTCGATCAGCCATCGTTCGCTGATGTTCGGAGCGCTGGCCGTAGGACGAAGCCGCATCTCGGGCCTGCTCGAAGGCGAAGACGTTCTCGCTACCGCTGCGGCGCTGCGGGCAATGGGAGCGCAAATCGCCAAGGATGGAGACGACTGGATCGTTGACGGCGTGGGCGTCGGCACGCTGCTCCAGCCCGAAACGGCGCTCGACATGGGCAATTCGGGCACGTCTACGAGGTTGCTGATGGGCCTCGTCGCCAGCCATGGCATCACGGCGACCTTCACCGGAGATGCGAGCCTCTCGAAACGCCCGATGGGCCGGGTAATCGATCCGCTGTCCACCATGGGTGCCAGCTTCACTCCTTCCCCGGGCGGCACGCTGCCGCTGGTAATGGAAGGCATGCAGCCCGCTGTGCCGATCGGCTATCGGCTCCCAGTCGCCAGCGCGCAGGTGAAGAGCGCCGTGCTATTGGCAGGGCTCAATACCCCGGGCACGACCACCGTGATCGAGCCGGTGCCGACCCGCGACCACACCGAGCGCATGCTGCGCGGCTTCGGTGTCGACGTGCAGGTGGAGGAGCAGGATGGCGAGCGCATCATCAAGCTCACCGGCCCCTGCGACCTGACACCCTGCGACATCACCGTCCCTGGCGATCCCTCATCCGCCGCCTTCTTCGCCGTCGCCGCCAGCATCGTGCCCGGAAGCGACCTCGTGATCGAGAATGTCGGCCTCAACCCTACGCGCGACGGCATTTACCGTGTCCTTCAGCAGATGGGCGCGAAGATCGAATTTCTCGAACGGCGTGAAGTTGGTGGAGAGCCAGTTGCCGATCTTCGGGTTAGGCACGCACGTCTCGAAGGCATCGAGGTCGATCCGGCTATCGCCCCCAGCATGATCGACGAATTCCCGGTCCTCTTCGTGGCCGCAAGCATGGCCGAGGGCACCACGATTACCAGCGGCCTCGAAGAGCTTCGCGTCAAGGAAAGCGATCGCCTGTCCGCCATGGCCGCCGCATTGAAGCTGGCCGGAGCCAGGATCGAGGAACGCGGAGACGGCCTCTCTATCGAAGGCAATGGCGGCAAGCCCCTGCCCGGTGGCGGTCCCGTCGTCACGCATCTCGACCATCGCATCGCAATGAGCATGGCCGTGGCTGGCCTTGCCAGCGAGAATGGCGTGGAGATCGACAGTACCGAACCGATCGCCACCAGTTTCCCGAACTTCATGGACCTGATCCACGAGGCCGCCTCGTGACCGATCAGATCGATATCTACACGCTGGTCGGCTTCGTCGGCATGGCGTGTATCATCGCGGCATACGCCTACCTGACCTACAAGGACGAGCCGAACCCCTTCGTGCTTCACGGCACAAACCTCATCGGCGCCGCGCTGCTCACCGTCTCGCTGGTCGTCCACACCAACTGGCCGAGCCTCGTGCTCGAAGGTTTCTGGGCAGCAATTGCCATCTGGGGCTTGGCGAAAGCGTTCAGGGAACGCAGGAAAGGCGCATGATCATCGCCGTCGACGGACCGACCGCCTCGGGCAAGGGCACGATCGCCAAGGCACTGGCCGAACATTTCGGCCTTCCGCACCTCGACACCGGACTGCTCTATCGCGCGGTTGGGCGGCAGGTCTATCTCGATGGCGGGGACCCGGATGATGGCGGCGATGCATTGGCTGCCACCGCTTTTCCCGACAGCCTGCTGGACGATCCCCACCTGCGCAACGAGGAAACTGGCGGGCTTGCGAGCAGGGTATCGGTCCATCAGGCGGTGCGGCAGGCACTCTACGAACGCCAGCGCAGCTTCGCCATGCAAGAGGGCGGCGCAGTCCTCGACGGGCGCGATATCGGCACCGTGATCGCGCCCGAGGCCGAGGCCAAGCTCTTCGTCACTGCAAGCGTCGAGGCGCGTGCGCAGCGCCGTTTCCTCGAAATGCGCGAGCGCGGCGTGCAGGTGACGCTGCTGGAGATAGAAGACGACCTGCGCCGCCGCGACGAACGCGATCGCAATCGCGCGGTCGCACCGCTGGTCCCGGCAGCCGATGCAAGGGTGATAGACACCAGCGTGCTGGGCAAGGAAGAGGCGATCGAGGCCGCAATCGAGGCCGTAGAGCAGGCGCTATAGCGCGCGCCGCATCCGATCTTGCCAATTTCTCGGTATTGGCCCAGAAGACTGCCGTTTCCAGCTTGGTCGCCAACAGGTCGCACTCGGGTCGCTGCAAGTCAGCGAAGCGCAGGATGCGACAGAGCAGGTTGTGCTTCTCTGACACATCAGAGGAGAGACGCTATGAAAAAGACCCTTATACTTGCCACCCTTATCGGGCTGACCGCGTCACCGGCGCAGGCGGAGCACTGGGACGTGATCGGCTCGAAGCTCAAGGACGGCTGTACGATGGGCACCTATATGGCCATCGTGAAAGACTTCAACGAATGGGGTGCGGCCTACGGTTACAAGGCAACCATCCTGACACCTATCCAGGACCGGGATCTCGAGACATTCTGGTGGATCGGCAAGACGGCGGATTCCGCAACCTTCGGTGCAGCCTGGGATGCCTGGCGCGACGCGCAATCCGATCCCAACTCGACCGAAGCCAAATTGCAGGCACGGTTCGACAAGTGTTCGGTCGACACCTCGCGCAGCGGGTACGACGCCTGGTAGCGCGCGAGTTCGCCCTCGAGAACGGGTGCGGGCAGGACGGCATTTCGCTTGCTTTCCGGCGTGTTTCAGCCTAGGCGCGCGCCCGTTCTCGCAATCTTTGGATTCGATGGACCTTCGCGGCGGCATCCGGCCTCGCGGAGATCACGGCCCTCTTGCCCCGTACGGCCCGTGCAATGGTGCGCAGGCAGACGGAGAAAGACCCCGGGAAAACCGGTGGCCGGTAGCAAAACGAACTTAGGACTACTCACATATGGCAACCTCAGCCAATCCCACTCGCGACGATTTCGCCGCGATGCTCGACGAGCAGCTCGGTGGCGCCGATGACGGCGGCTTCGAAGGCCGCGTCGTCAAGGGCACCGTCACTTCCATCGAAAACGGCATGGCCCACATCGATGTCGGCCTGAAGAGCGAAGGCCGCGTCGACCTCAAGGAATTCATGCGCAACGAAGACGAGCACGGCCTCGAAGTCGGCTCGGAAGTCGAAGTCTTCGTCGACCGCATCGAGAACGCCGACGGCGAAGCGATGCTCAGCCGCGACCGCGCACGCCGCGAAGCCGCATGGGACAAGCTCGAAAGCGAATTCGGCGAAG
>CAYOWF010000190.1:0-4140 GCA_964407585.1 uncultured Qipengyuania sp. | reverse complement strand
CGCCCTTGCCCGGCTGGGTGTGCTGGATCTTGGCGACCTTCCAGATGCCGCCTTCATATTCGATGATGTTGCCCGGACGGATGTCCACGCCGCTGATTTTCATGGGAGAATGCCTCGATGTGAAAGAGCGCCGCCCGATGAGGAACGGCCCGTTGGCTGCGCCCTTACAGGGTGTGGGGGATATCGGCAAGGAGGTGGAAAATTTGCGGCAAAATCGCTATGTGAATTCGACGGAGGGCATTTTTTGAAACGCTTCGGCCACGCCATCATCGTCGCTACGACAGCGGTCGCTTCTCCCTTGCTTGCACAGGGTCGTCTTGGCCTGCTGCCGCAAGGAGAATATGTCTGCGCGCTGCCTGGCAATGCAAGCGGAGCCGCGTGGAACGAGCTCGAGGGGCATAATTTCGCGATCACCGGCGCATCCAGCTACAAGGCAGGCAATGGCGCGGGCACCTATTTGCTCGAAGGGAAGCGTGTGACCTTCACTCGCGGCCCCATGAAGGGCCAGCAAATGATGCGTGTCTCCTCCGGCATCCTTCAGGAAATGAACCGCGACGGCAAGCTTGGCAGGATGCGCTGCCATCGTACGGGACCGGTAATCGACTAAAGCCTATTTTCGGATGAGCAGTGGGTAGGGATTCACCGCATTCGCGGGCTCCCACCAGGCCGCATCCTCGGTCGTCTGCAGGATGGCGAAATGCAGGTGCGGCGCATCGGGGGAGGCATTTCCGCTCGACCCCACTGCGCCCAACCGCTGGCCACGGCGCACCTTCTGACCTTCTTTCAATCCCCGCGCATATTCGTCGAGATGCGCGTAATAATGGATGGTCCTGCCATCTCCCGAACGCACATAGATGGTCCGACCGCCCGCATCGGATTCGAACAGCTTCTCGACCGTGCCCGCTGCTGCTGCGATGACGCTTGTTCCTGTGGGCGCCATGATATCGATCGCCTCGTGAAGGCGATCACCGCCACCACGCGAGTCTGTGAAGGTATCGGACAGGTCCGCAGGGCGCACATTCAGCACCGGGATCATGAGATCGCCGACCTTGGTCTCCTCGACCGGACGGGCGAACTGCGTATCGAGCGGTTTCGAATTGCGCGCCTCATCGGAGACGGGGGTCTCCATCCCTTCGTCAGCGGGACCGGTCCGTGTGGGCTCAGGACTGGGTGCCGCCTCGGCAGGACGCGTAGTTTCGCGCTGGCCGTCTCCGGTCGCATTCTCGATGAGACTGCCCCCGGCAACGATCCAGACGGCGCTGGTGATCGTGGCCGTGATCACGATGGTCAAAAGTCTGTCGACGAAGTTCATCTTAACTCCTTAGCCGCGATAGGGTCGGAGGGACAAATCCCTACGCCTCGAATACGACCTGCGTCGACTGGGACACCATACCGGCGAGCCGCGCGGCATCCCAGTTGGTCAGGCGAACACAGCCGCTCGACTGGGCGCGACCGATCGTTTCGGGGTCGGGCGTCCCGTGGATACCGTAATGCTCCTTGGACAGGTCGATCCAGACCACGCCGACGGGTGAATTCGGGCCCGGCGGCAGAGTGTAGACATGGTCCTCGTCGTCATCGTTGCCGAGAACTTCGGGATCGTACTTGTATGGCGGGTTGTAAGCCTCGCCGACAATATTCCAATTGCCGAGCGGCAAAGGGAACTGGCTTGAACCCGAACTTACGGTGAATTGAGCGACAAGCCTGTCGCCCTGATAGGCCTTCAGCGTCTTGCCGGATTTGCTGACCACGATGCGATCGACCTCGGGCTGATCGGTGCCGACGCCAAGGCTGGCGAGCGTTCGCTGCCAGTCGTGATTGTCCACTTTACCCCTGGCGATGCGGTCTGCGCCGATATTGGGTACGCGGATCTGCTGGCCGGGTTTGAAATAGCTATCGAGACCGATTTTCGCGACGTCCGTCGTCGGCGTGGGATCGGGCGTGGTCGAGGAAGAGGTACCTGCAGGCCCGTCCATACCTGCCGGACGACCGTTTGGGTTCAGGCGCTTGAGCACTTCGACTGTTGTGTGAAAACGTTCGGCCAGCTTTTCGTCGAGCGACTTGTAACCCAGCCTTTCCAGCTCGGCCTTGCCTTCGGTCTCTTCCGGGATCTCGTAATAATCGACTTCGCCCCAGCTTTCCGGAACGGTCACGACGCGCGTTGCCGGGATCGAGTCCCAGTCCGAAAGCGCCGTTTTCGTGGCTTCATCCAGCTTGCCGGTAACCTGAAGTCCCTTGGCTTCCTGAAACCCGTTGAGCGCATTTTCGGTGCTCATGCCCATCTTGCCGTCGATCACGCCGGGACCGAAGCCCACACGGTCCAGCACGACCTGCGCCTGCATGATCGGGCGGTCTTCGCTGTCGGGAATATCATGGTCCTGCCGCGCGATGCTGTCGCCCATGCCATAGGCATCGTCGTTGGATGCCATGGTGTCGGCCAGGTTTTCCTCGTCATAGGTTTCGTAACCGTAATCTTCGACAGGCTGGGTTAGCTTGGCAACTTCGGTCTCGGCTTCTTCCTCGGCACCATCGGTGCCGCAAGCGGCAAGTGCGAGCGTCGAAGCTACTACGAAGAAAAGGCTGCGCATCGGGAGCTCTCCTGAACTTGGGGGAGGCGACCCACCCCTCATACCGGAGATAACTCACGCGTTCGCGATTTGCTCCGCGAAGGCCTTGACGGCTTCGGCCTCGTCGCCCGACCAGACCGCTCCCGACACGGCGAGGAAGTCCGCACCGGCGGCAATCAGCGGACCACAATTTGAGGGCGTTATTCCACCAATGGCGACGCTGGGGATTTCAACCATCTCGTTCCACCATTCGAGCAGGTCGAGATCGGCGCGATGGTCGGTTTCCTTGGTCTCGCTCGGGAAGAAGGCACCGAAGGCGACATAGTCCGCACCCGCTTCACCCGCCTCGAGCGCGAGGTGGCGCGAAGCATGGCAGGTTACGCCGATCTGCGCCTCACGGCCAAGTTCCTCACGAGCCTCGCGAATATCGCCATCGCCCTGACCCAGATGCACGCCATCCGCCCCGAGGCGCTTCGCGAGCGCGATGGAATCGTTGACGATAAACGCGACTTCATGCGCGGCGCAGATCTGCTGGAGCGGTTCCGCCAAGGCCGCAGCCTCGTGCTGGTCAAGCCCCTTCACGCGGAACTGGAAGGCAGTGACCACGCCCCGGCCTGCCGTGAGCGCGCGTTCGAGGCGGGCTGGGAAATCTCCCGACACGTCGAGAGGCGAAATCAGGTACAGCTGGGTGGGAATTTCATCGTTCATCGGGGCGCCTTATCTCTTGGTCGCACATTCGTCACCCATTCAGCGATGCGAAAGCGAATTGGGTTCTATTTCCCGAAGATGATCAGACCAATAGCCTTCATGCTCCTCGCCGTGCCGCTCGCTTCCTGCGCGGTCGTTCCCGACGCCCCTATCGTCAGCGGCACACCATTGCCGGAAGGCTCCGCCGTGAAACTGGACCAGCCGGTCTATCTCGGTGACATAGTCGTCACCCCGAAACGGGTGGTCGAAGACAGCCGCTGCGCCGAGAATGCGCGCTGCGTCTGGGCGGGTCGCCTGGTGGTCGAAACACGCATCGACGGTGCGGGATGGCGCGACACTGCGAACATCACGCTCGGCGAAACATACGGCACACATGGCCATGTGATTGCGCTGGTCTCGGGCCAGCCGGAAAAGCGCCAGGACCGCGAGACCCAACCGTCGGAATATCGGTTCGTCTACGAGCGGCGCTAAGGCCGCTCCCTGACAGCGATCAAGCGACCGAGGCGGCGTGGATCTGGTCGATCGCGCTCGACAGGGTGCCGTCGAACTCGTCGTCGCTCTGCTGCTTGCGCAGGTCCTGAAGCAGGCCGCGGCTGAAGCTGGCGATCATCCCGGGATTCTTGGCGAGTTCGCGGCAAGCCTCGTCGGTCGAGTAACCGCCGGAAAGGGCCACCACACGCAAGACCTTGGGGTGCCGGGTCAGACCCGCATAGAGCCCGGCCTCCTTGGGTATCGACAGCTTGAGCATGACCTGCTGGCCCTCGGGAAGTGCGTCGAGACCTTCCTCGATCGCTTCGAGCATGATCTTCTCGCCTTCCGCCCTGTCCGCAGCTGTGATGTCGTATTCCGGCTCGAGCATGGGAACCAG
>CAYOWF010000189.1:0-4146 GCA_964407585.1 uncultured Qipengyuania sp. | reverse complement strand
CGGTCAACGCGCTGGTGCCGGTCAAGGGCACGGTGCTGGGCGACATGCTGGCCGATACGCCGCTCGCCAAGATCGACGATATCGAATTCGTCCGCACCGTCGCTGTGGCGCGCATCACGATGCCGATGAGCATGGTGCGCCTCTCCGCCGGTCGCGAAAGCATGAGCGAAGCGACGCAGGCGCTGTGCTTCATGGCGGGCGCGAACTCGATCTTTACCGGCGACAAGCTCCTCACCGCGCCCAATGCGGGGGACGACAGCGACGCGGCGCTGATGGCGAAGCTCGGCTTGACGGCATTGGCGCAGGAAGAGCCGATGCGCGCCGAACGGGCCGTGGAGCCAGCGGAGTGAACTCTCTCCCACCTCGTGCCACCGAATCGGATCCGGGGCGCCGAGGTGAATCGACTCTCGGCTTCTCCGTCGACGAACTCCTGCCGAGGGCGCGCGGGGGCGGAAGGCTGGCGATCGGACTGTCCAAGCTCGACGAGAGCAGCTGGCTCCAGCCCGATCCCGATCTTGCGGCGCGGGCAGAGGGGTTCGCGGCTTATCCCGAAGGCATCCAGCGGTCGCCGGAAGGCGAGGCTCCCGAACGGGAGCTCGCCGCCATGCTCGGTCTCGCTGGGGGATTGCCCGAAGCGGCACAGGCGCACCACGAAGACATGTGCCTCCTGACGCTGCGCCCGGGCGACGAGCAGTACCGGCTCGTCGGTGCGGCGGTGGCATGGCCGTCCGACTGGACGCCGGCCGACAAGACGGGGCTGCCGCTGCGCGCGCTCCACGCGCCGATCCAGGGCTATGAAGAACAACTCGCCAGCGGGGTCGACAACTTCATGGCCAAGCTCAAGCCGGGCGCAATCTACGGCCGCTGCAACTGGTTCATCGCCGCCACCGGGGACCGGCGCTGGGTGGCGGAGCCGCCTGAAAAGGCCTTCGCGCATGTTTCGCCCGAAAACGCGGGTGAGACGCTGTTCGTCCGCTCCGAACGCCAGACGCTGCGACGACTGCCCGAAACGGGTGCGATCCTCTTCACGATCGGAATCTACGTCTCACCGCTTGGTGAACTTTCACACGAGAATATCGTGCGGCTCGCCTCCGCGATGACCGGGCTGCTCGATGGCGAGGGCGACCGGCGTGGCGCCGATGCCTATGCGAATGCGCTGATCGCCTACGCAGCATCTGTCTGAACCGGATCGAAAATCCCGATAACTTGACTCTCCGGCGATTTGCGGCTCCCATCCGCACCGCTGGGGGACAACAGCATTACAATCCGGATCGCTTCTAAGGGTCGTATTCCTTGAATTAGGGGAGAGGACTGTATGAAGAAGCTAATTATCGCCGCCGCCGCGATCGGCCTGGCCATTCCGGCTGCACCGGTATTTGCCGACGATCACATGGACGCCGAGATGGAGACCCGGGACCAGACCTGGCTCCGCATGAATTTCATCAAATTCGAGCCCGGGCACGACAAGCGTATCGGGGAAATTCTCGAGATGTTCGGCAAGGCCGACGAAGCTTCAGGCAACCCGCATCCCGTCGTGATCCATATGAACACCGGCGAATGGGACATGGTGGTGGTCTTCCGGATGAAGCACGGTATCGAGCAGATGGGCTGGAAGAGCACTCCCGAAGGCGACGCATGGGACAAGGCCTTCTATGAACTTGCTGGTGGCGAAGAGGCCGGGCAGAAAATCTTCACCGAATTTTCGACTTACGTCGCGAGGGAGGAATCGCATATCGCGCACCGCCATCCGGAAAATATGAACTGATACCGGGATACGGATAGTTGCCGGTCGCTACCGGCCAGCTTGATTAGGGCCTCCGGGAGCGGCATAGGCGTGCATTCGATTGCTCACCCGCCCTCCGGAGGCCCGATTGTTTTCCAAGATCCTGATTGCCAACCGCGGTGAAATCGCCTGCCGCGTCATCAAGACGGCGCGCCGTATGGGCATCCAGACCGTTGCCGTCTATTCCGATGCCGATGCTCGCGCACCCTTCGTGCGCATGGCGGATGAGGCGGTGCATATCGGGCCTGCGCAGGCGTCCGAAAGCTATCTCGTCGCCGACAAGATTATCGAGGCCTGCAAGCAGACCGGCGCCGAGGCGGTGCATCCGGGCTACGGGTTCCTGTCCGAACGCGCGAGCTTCGTCGAGGCGCTGGCCAAGGAGAACATCGCCTTCATCGGCCCGCCCGCCGATGCCATCGCGGCGATGGGCGACAAGATCGAATCGAAGAAGATCGCGCGCGAAGCGGGCGTGAACGTGGTGCCGGGCTTCGTCGGCGAAATCCGCGATACCGACCATGCGGTCGAGATTTCGAACGACATTACCTATCCGGTGATGATGAAGGCTAGCGCAGGTGGCGGCGGCAAGGGTATGCGCCTCGCCTATTCGGAAAAGGACGTGCGCGAAGGCTTCGAAAGCGTGAAGCGCGAAGGCCTGAACAGCTTCGGCGACGATCGCGTCTTCATCGAAAAGTTCATCGAAGACCCGCGCCATATCGAAATCCAGATCCTCGGCGACAAGCACGGGAACGTAATCTACCTCAACGAGCGCGAATGCTCGATCCAGCGTCGCCACCAGAAGGTGGTCGAGGAAGCGCCGTCGCCCTTCGTCACGCCCAAGATGCGCAAGGCGATGGGCGAACAGTGCGTCGCGCTGTCCAAGGCGGTCGGGTACCACTCCGCCGGCACGGTCGAACTGATCGTCAGCGGTGCGGACAAGACGGGGGAGAGCTTCTACTTCCTCGAAATGAACACCCGCCTGCAGGTGGAACATCCCGTCACCGAAGCGATCACCGGGGTCGACCTAGTCGAACAGATGATCCGCGTGGCGGCGGGCGAGAAGCTGGAAATCACGCAGGACGACGTCAAGATCGACGGATGGGCGATAGAGAACCGCGTCTATGCCGAAGATCCTTACCGCGGCTTCCTGCCATCCACCGGTCGCCTTGTGCGCTACCAGCCGCCGGTCGAACCCTGGGCCGATGACGGCGAAGAAAACGGCCGTCGCGGAGTCGATGGCATCCGTGTCGACGACGGCGTCTTCGAGGGCGGCGAAGTGTCGATGTTCTACGACCCGATGATCGCCAAGCTGGTCACCTGGGGCGAAACCCGCGACGAGGCTGCCGACCTCCAGGTCGCCGCGCTCGACGCTTTTCGTATCGAGGGGCTGGGCCACAACGTCGATTTCCTCAGCGCGATCATGCAGCACCCGCGGTTCCGATCGGGCGAATTGACCACCGGCTTCATCGCAGAGGAATATCCCGAAGGCTTCGAAGGCGCGCCTGCAGACGAGCGTTTGCGCAGCGTGCTGGCCGCGGTGGGCGGCGTGATTGCCACCGCCGATGCCGACCGAGCACGGCGGATCGAGGGGCAGCTCTCTAGCGACCTTTATGCTCCGGGCGACTGGACCATCCGGATCGGCGAGCGCGAGGAGGGCTCGACCACGCATGAAGTGCGGCTGGAAGAAGATGCGCTCACGGTCGATGACGAGCCAGTCACGATCGAGATGCAGTACACGCCGGGCGAACCGATGGTGGATGTCGCGCTTTACGACAACGGCGCGGACGAGGATGCCGAGCCGATCGAGAGCTATACGATCCAGCTTAAGCCCACGCGCACCGGCTATGCAATGACCACGCGCGGTGCGACGCATGAGCTGCGAATCCTGCAGACGCGCATTGCGCATCTCGCATCGCACATGATCGAGAAGGAGCCGCCCGATCTTTCCAAGATGCTCATCTGCCCGATGCCGGGTCTGCTGGTGAAGCTGCATGTGAGCGAGGGCGAAGAGGTCCAGCCGGGCCAGCCGCTGGCCACGGTCGAGGCGATGAAGATGGAGAACATCCTGCGGGCCGAGAAGCAGGCCACGGTCGGCAAGATCAATGCGGGCGAAGGCGATTCGCTGGCGGTGGACGAGGTGATTCTCGAGCTCAAATAGGCGCGTGGTCCGGCGCATTTACCAAATATTCGCGCAAGCAACCTCGCAATAGTGCGCAACTATCTTGCGTAATTGACTGAATTAACCGCGATTCGTGGTAAACGCGCTGGTAAGAATTTGCGGTGCGGCGAATCCTGTTTGTGTGAGTCGGATCACACAATCATGCAGGAGCGACTGGCATGGCACGTAAAGGCACCGGCTTCTTCGA
>CAYOWF010000188.1:0-4177 GCA_964407585.1 uncultured Qipengyuania sp. | reverse complement strand
GATATTGATGGTGAAGGCATCGTATTCCGCCCCCGCATGACCTGCCTCGAGCAGTTCCTCGAGCATGACCGTCACCTTCACCCCATTGGGCGTGGCGAGCGAATAGAGCTGGAAATCGTGCTCGCCCGAAGGAAGTTCCTTCTCCTCCCGCGCGCCGGCGGTCGGGCGGTTGATGCTGGCGAACTTGCCGCCGCTTACCGTGTCGGCATTCCAGACTTCGGGAGGCGTATAGGTGGGGTCGGACACGATCGTTCTCCTTGTGGAACAGGTGGCTAATACCCGCCACCCTTCGCCGCAAGGTGGGAAACCGTTACGAACGTGCCACGGTTCTTCCCTTCGCCATGACGAAGCTCATCTATGTCGACGGCCGACTGCCCGGAATTACCCGCAAGGGTGCAGGGCGGGGATGGGCCGATTACGATCCCAAGGCCGCCTGAGGCGCAGTACATTTGTTATGGCCGCATAGCGCATATCGGTGTACCCACCTGAAGTCGCAGTGTTGCTGCCGACGGTCCTGCAGACGCGGCGGCGATGCACAGGCCACGTCTTCCGCCGGGAGTGATGTGCCATGCAACGCCTTGCCAGTTTCGATGTCAGCCGACAGTTCATTTCAAACAGAGGCAAGATTGCCGCGCAGGTCGGCTTCGGCTTCGTGTGCGCAGCGGCCATGGTGGGAGTGCGCTCGCTGTTTGATCTGTGGGCGCCCGTTTCCGGGCCCTTCGCGCTGACCTATCCCACAATCCTGCTCGCGACCCTCTATGGCCACTGGCGGGCAGGGCTGGTCGCCTGGGTCACGACATTCCTCTGGGCGTGGTATTTCGTCCTTCCTGGAGTGAAATCCTTCTATTTCGTCGATCCCACAGATCCGGCCCGTGTGCTTCTCAATGCGGCGTGCACGCTGATCCTGCTTGTCTTCGCCGAGGCCTTCCGCAGGGCCGCACACAGCACGATGGACCAGATACGCGAATCGGCCGACCGTCGGCTCACCCTGCTGGCCGACCTCGAACACCGCACGAAGAACAATTTCGCTTTGGTTGCGAGCATGCTCGAAATCCAGAAGCGCCGTATCCCGCAGGTCGAATTGCATGGCCTTCTGGACGATGCAGTGGGGCGTGTTCGGACGTTTGCCGATGCCTATTCCGCCCTCGCGATGGAACAGGACAGGGAGCAGGATGTCGCGATGCAGCCCTATCTGGAGCAAATGCTCATCCGGCTCGAAGGCGCGGCGCTGCCGCCCAATGTGCGGCTGTTCCGCGAGATAGACGAGGCGATGCTGCCGCGCGAGATCGCCGTCGCGATCGGCCTGTATCTCAACGAGGCGATTTCGAATGCGGCGAAATACGCCTTCCCGGGAAATCGCGCAGGCACGATTGCCGTATTCTTCCATATTCGCGAGGACAAATGGCGCCTCACCATCGAAGACGATGGGGTCGGTGAAGAGGCCGTATCGCATTCTCCGCACGGGCTGGGCAGCAAATTGCTCCATGCCTTCGCCGCGCAGGCGGGGGCGACGCATCATGCAGGCCCCGTACTCAACGGTTTCCGCACCGAGATGCGCGTCGCCGAGGAAGAGCTTGCGTAGAGTATCCTAATTGGATACTGCGCTTGCATGCATAAGGCAGGTGCAAGGATAAGGGCATGGCGGGAAGCGCATGATCCGCCTTTGAGCGCGGAGGAATTCGGCGCGCGTTATGGCGAGCCCGAACCCTGGCCGAGCCGTACCGTCTATGGGTGGGAAGCCAAGGGCCGCATAGCCCGTTCTGCAGTCCAGAAACGGCTGGCCAATCTCGGTATCTGCGAGCCTGCCGACTGGCACGAGCCTGCCCCACCCGAACCCAGCGACAGGAAAGGCCCGTCCTCGATGGCTGCAAGCGATACGCATCCCTTTTTCGACTTGCACACGCACGGCTTCGTCCGCGTGGCGACGGCCACCCCTAAAGTGCGAACGGCGGACGTGGCCTATAATGCTGAAGGGATCCTGGAGCAGGCGCGCAAGGCGGACGAGCGCGGAGTGGACCTGCTGCTCTATCCCGAGCTTTGCCTGTCGTCCTATGCCATCGACGACCTGCATTTGCAGACCGCGCTGCTCGATGCGGTGGAAGATCATCTCGCGGATGTCGTGGAGGCATCGCGCAAGCTTTCGCCGGTCCTCGTCATCGGGGCGCCGCTGCGGCGCAACGGGCGCATCTACAATTGCGCCATCGCGGTCGCGCGGGGCGCGCTGCTCGGCGTAGTGCCCAAGAGCTATCTTCCGAATTATCGCGAGTTCTACGAAAAACGCTGGTTCAGCCATGGGCGCGAATGCGTGGGGCTGGACATTGCAGTCTGCGGCAAGACCGTCCCTTTCGGCACCGACCTCGTTTTCGAAGCGGACGATTTGCCCGGATTCACCTTCGGGATCGAGATTTGCGAGGATTTCTGGTCGCCCAATCCGCCGGGTGCGCTGGCGGCGCTTGCGGGGGCGACGATCCTGCTCAACCTGTCTGCTTCGAACATCACCATCGGCAAGTCGGACGAACGCCACATGCTAACGCGCGCGAGTTCTTCGCGTTCGGTCTGCGCCTACGCCTATTCGGCCAGCGGATATGGCGAAAGCACGACCGATCTGGCCTGGGACGGGCAGGGGATGATCTACGAGCTGGGAGACCTGCTGGTGGAAAGCGAGCGCTTCGACCACGCTCCCGAATTGTGTGTGACCGACGTGGACACGAAGCGCATCCTTGCCGAGCGCATGCGCATGCAGACCTGGGGCGATGCCGCCGACGCGGCCGGGCGGCCCGAGGACCATTTTCGCCGGGTCGCATTCGAGCACGGCCATGCACCACGCGATATAGGCCTCGATCGCCCGATCCGGCGTTTTCCCTTCGTGCCCAACCGGCAGGAGAAGCTGGACGAGGATTGCTACGAAGCATTCAACATCCAGGTTGATGCGCTGATGCGGCGGATCGAGGCGACGCGCCCCAAGTGCCTCACTATCGGCATTTCGGGCGGGCTCGACAGCACCCATGCGCTGCTGGTTGCGGCCAAGGCGATGGACCGGCTGGACCGCCCACGCACCGACATCCGCGGATACACCATGCCGGGCTTTGCGACTTCGGAAGGCACCAAGTCCAATGCATGGAAGCTGATGGAGGCCTTCGGCATCACGGCCGAAGAAATCGATATCAGGCCCACGGCGAAGCTGATGCTCGAAAATATCGGCCATGCCTTTGCCGATGGCGAACCGGTTTACGACGTCACCTTCGAGAATGTGCAGGCGGGCCTCAGGACCGACTATCTCTTCCGCCTTGCCGGCCAGCATGGCGGGTGGGTCGTCGGGACGGGAGACCTGTCCGAACTGGCGCTGGGCTGGTGTACCTACGGCGTGGGCGACCAGATGAGCCATTACGGCGTGAATGCGGGCGTGCCCAAGACGCTGATCCAGTACCTGATCCGCTGGACCACGACGACGCACCAGTTCGACGATCATGTCGACGAGGTGCTGCTCGACATTCTCGATACCGAAATCAGCCCCGAACTGGTTCCGGCGGGTGAAGATGGCGAAATCCAGTCCACCCAATCCATCATCGGCCCGTACGAGCTCAACGATTTCTTCCTCCACCATGTCATTCGCTGGGGACAGAGCCCGAGCCATGTGGCGTTCCTTGCCTGGCACGCGTGGAAGGATGCCAAGTCCGGACATTGGCCGATCGATTTTCCGCAAGAGGCGAGAAACGAATACGACCTTGCAACCATCGCCAAGTGGCTGGAAAACTTCGTCAAACGCTTCTTCGGCTTCAGCCAGTTCAAGCGCAGCGCCTTGCCCAACGGGCCGAAGGTCAGCGCCGGCGGAGCGCTGTCCCCGCGCGGCGACTGGCGCGCGCCCAGCGATGCCGTAGCGGATTTGTGGCTCGAGGAGTTAAGACGAAGCCTGCCGGAATGACCTTGCCACCCTGGCCGAGATAAGGCAGCAATCGGTCAATCGGATCGTAGGGGCGCGACCGGCCAAGGGCAGATAGCCAGCCGTCACTCAAGCTTTGGGGGGCTTTGCGATGGCTACTGCTGCATCCGGCAATTCATGGATTCTCGAGGACAGCCAGCCTTTGCGGCTGTTCACGCTGTTCATTCTCTATGTCGGGCAGGGGATGCCGATCGGACTGTTCTGGTTCGCCATCCCCGCGTGGATGGCGGTGAACGG
>CAYOWF010000187.1:0-4289 GCA_964407585.1 uncultured Qipengyuania sp. | reverse complement strand
CCTATGCCATGCTGCGCAAGGGGGATTCGCTGGGCGTGTTCCAGGTCGAAAGCCGGGCGCAGATGAACATGCTGCCGCGCCTGCGCCCGCGCGAGTTCTACGATCTGGTCATCCAGGTTGCCATCGTGCGGCCCGGGCCGATCCAGGGCGACATGGTGCACCCCTATCTGAAGCGCAGGCGCGGGGCGGAACCGGTGGTGATACCCGCGCCATCGCCGCAGCACGGGCCACCTGACGAGCTGTCGAGCATTCTCGAGCGCACGCTGGGCGTGCCGATCTTCCAGGAACAGGCGATGAAGATCGCGCTCGATGCGGCCAAGTTCTCCTCGAAGGAAGCGAACCGGTTGCGCAAGGCCATGGCGACCTTCCGCAGCCGCGGCATGGTGGACGAACTGCAGGACATGATGGTCGAGCGCATGGTGACGCGCGGCTACGAGCGCGACTTCGCGCAGCGCTGCTTCAACCAGATCCGCGGTTTCGGCGAATACGGCTTTCCCGAAAGCCACGCGGCAAGCTTCGCGCATCTCGTCTATGTCAGCAGCTGGCTCAAATGCCATTTCCCCGCAGCTTTCGCCTGCGCGCTGCTCAATTCGCAGCCCATGGGCTTCTACGCGCCCGCGCAGATCGTGCGCGATGCGGCGGAGCACGGCGTGAGAGTGCTGCCGGCGGATGCGAACCTGTCGCAGTGGGATTGCACGCTGGAGGACGTCCATCCTCCCCGAGCCGGGGAGGAGTCCGGCCGCCTCGACAAGCATATCGCGCTGCGGCTCGGCCTGCGCCAGATCGACGGGCTTCCCGAGGCGGTCGCGGCGCAATTGGTGGCGGAGCGCGAGGAGCATGGTCCTTACGAGGACGTGCGCGCATTGCGCGATCGGGCGAGGATCGGCCCGGCGCATGTCGAGCGGCTCGCCAGCGCCGATGCGTTCGGATCGATGAACCTGTCGCGCAGGCAGGCATTGTGGGATGCGAGGAGCCTCGTCGGGGGGCCGGACCTGCCGCTTTTTGCCGCAGCCGCCGCGCGCGACGAGGGGGCGGAGAAACATGCCACCCGCCTGCCGCAGATGCCGCTCTCCGAGGAAGTCGTCGCCGATTACCAGACCACGCGCCTCAGCCTGAAGGCGCATCCCATGGCCTTCCTTCGCGCCAGCCTCGCCGAACGGGGTTTCGTGCGCGCCTGCGACCTGCGCGAGCGCAAGTTCCGCAGCATGGTCCATGTCGCGGGCGTGGTGCTGATCCGCCAGCGCCCCGGTTCGGCCAAGGGCGTGTGCTTCATCACGCTGGAAGACGAGACGGGTGTCATCAATCTCGTCGTCTGGCCGGACCTCAAGGAACGGCAGCGTCGGGTGGTCATGGGCTCGCGCCTGATGGAGGTGCGCGGCCGTGTCGAATATGACGACGAGGTGATCCACGTCATCGCGCAGCACATGACCGATGCGACGGCCGAACTGCACAGGCTCTCCGACGATATGCTCAACGCCCCGCTCGCACGCGCCGACCATGTGAGCAGTCCGCTTCCCGACACGTTCAACCCGCGCGACAATTTGCGCGAGGGCAAGGACGATCCATACCGCCCGGTCGAACCGTGGGAGGAGCCGCCGCCGGGCAATCGCGAATGCGGCTGGCACGATCCCAATTCACGGGGCCACCCGCGCGATATGCGCATCATCCCGAAATCGCGCGACTTCCACTGAGACCGGCGCTAGGGCGCGCGCATGTTCGATCCGGAGCGCCTAATCGCCTTTGCCTGGGTAACGGCGCTTACCAGCGTCGTGCCGGGGCCTTCGATGATGTTCGTCATGGGCCAGTCGGTCTGGCGCGGACCGAAGTCGGGCTGGGCGGCGCTGATGGGCATGCAGATCGGCTACCTCGTCTGGTGGCTTGCAGCGGCGCTGGGCCTCGGCACGCTCGCGGCTGCATACCCGCTCGCCTTCCGCCTGCTGGCGCTGGCAGGCGTGCTCTACCTCGCCTGGCTCGGCATCAAGGCGATCCACCATTCCTTCCATGCGGATGAAGACGAGGGTGCAGCACCTGCGCGCGAACCTTCGCGCCATGCTTTCCGCGACGGAATAGCCGTGGCGATCGGCAATCCGAAGTCGCTGGTGTACATGGTGGCGATCATCCCGCCTTTCGTCGATCCCGCGGCTGCGATCGGCTGGCAGATCGCCGTGCTCGCCATCATCGCCCTGCTGCTCGACCTGCTGATCGGCTGGCTCTACATCGGAACCGGCAAGCAGGTGGCGAGGGCGATGAAACGCGCTGCGACGCGCCGCTGGATCGATCGGGGCATCGGAATCGTATTCATCCTGATAGCCATCGCCATCGCGGTCGATCTCTCCGGGACGCAGCTTTGAATTTCGCCATTTCGCGCCACATCGGAAAATTCGTGCTGGACCGGCGCGTGGTCCTGCTGCTCGTGCTCGGAGGCCTCTTCGTGGCGGCGAGGAGTTGGCTGGCGGCGCATCCGGAACACGATCCCTGGGCGCCGCTCGACCTGAACGATCCCAAGGGCTGGGCGACGCAGAAGAAGATCCTCGCCCTGCGCGAAGATGTGCCGCGCTGCCGCGCCGTGCTCGAACGAAGCCGGGTCTCCTTCCGTGTGCTCGAACCGGTCGGCGAGAACGACTGCCGCCGCGAAGATCGGACCCGGCTGGGCGACTATCCGCTCGGCCCCGATACGCCTGCCACGACTTGCCCGGTCGCGGTGGCGATGGAGCTGTGGCGGCGCGACACGCTCGACCCGGTCGCACGGGAGGTCTTCGGCAGCGAAATAGCGCAAATCGAACACCTTGGAGCCTATTCCTGTCGCCGCCTCTATGGCCGGGACGACGGCCCATGGAGCGAGCATGCCACCGCCAATGCGCTCGACATCGCCGGCTTCGTGCTGGCGGACGGTACGCGGATCAGCGTGCTGCGCGACTGGGAGGGAGAGGGAAAGAAACGACGCTTCCTGCGCGAAGTGCGCGACGGGGCCTGCGGTGCCTTCTCGACCGTCCTTTCACCCGATTACAATGCCGCCCATGCCGACCATTTCCACTTCGACATGGACGATCGCTGGGTCGGCGTCTGCCGCTGATTACGTCGCTTCGAGCGAGTATCCCGCGCTGCGCACGGTGCGGACCGGGTCTTTCGCGCCTTCGATCTCCAGCGCCTTGCGGAGGCGCCGGATATGGACATCGACGGTCCGCAATTCGATATCGCTTTCGGTTCCCCACACGCCGTCGAGCAACTGGTTGCGGCTGAAGACGCGACCAGGGCTCTCCATGAAGAACTTCAGCAGGCGATATTCGGTCGGGCCGAGCTTGAGCACCCGGCCGCGCCTCGAGACCTTGTGCGCGACGGGATCGAGATTGAGGTCGCCCACCTCGATCGACTCGCCCGCCAGGACCGGGCGGATGCGGCGCATGACGGCGGAGACGCGGGCCAGCAGTTCGCGGGGGGAGAAGGGCTTGGTGAGATAATCGTCGGCGCCGGTTTCGAGGCCGCGAATGCGGTCGTCCTCGGCCTCTCGCGCGGTCAACATGATGATGGGCACATGCGCGGTCGCCTTGTCGCGGCGCAGGCGGCGGCAGACTTCAATGCCGCTGGTACCCTCGATCATCCAGTCGAGGATCACGAGGTCGGGCACGTCTTCCGATGCAAGCAAGAGCGCATCGTCGCCGTCGGCGGTTGAGCGGACGTCGTAGCCTTCGTTGGCGAAGCGGTATTCGAGAAGTTCGGAGAGGGCGGGATCGTCCTCTACCAATAACAATTTGCCGACCTGCACCTTGGCCCCTTCCTGCGGTTTCGTCGGCACAGTATTATGACCCCCAGGCTACAGAATTGTGTCAGCCGTCCTCGTCGGGCGGATAGGTTCCGGTAGCGGCGAAGTGTACCATTTCGGCCACATTGGTTGCGTGGTCGCCGATCCGTTCCAGATTGCGCGCCACGAAGAGCAATTGCGCCGCACTCGAAATCATCGAAGGATTTTCCACCATGTGGCTGACGAGGTTGCGGAAAATGGAATTGTAGAAGGCATCGACCTTCTCGTCGGTGGCGATCACTTCGCGGGCCAGTTCGGGATCGCGCGCAGCATATGCCGTCAGCACGTCATGCACCATCTCGCTGGCGACTTCCGCCATTGCCGGCAGCAAGGTCAGCGGTTCGAACTGCTTGCGATTGTCCCCGATCTGGCGGCTCGCCTTGGCGATGTTCTTCGAATAGTCGCCGATCCGTTCGACGACGCCGGCGATCTTCAGCGCGGCGATCACTTCGCGAAGGTCGTCCGCCATCGGGGCGCGCAAGGCGATGAT
>CAYOWF010000186.1:0-4411 GCA_964407585.1 uncultured Qipengyuania sp. | reverse complement strand
TGGCTGTTCGGCGTCGCGCATTTCACGCTGACCAACAACTGGATCGCGACGGCTTTCACCTTCCAGGCCGAAATGCCTGCGGTTCTGGGCTGGGCGGCGGTTCCGCTGCTGTCGCTCTACCTCGCCGTCTGGCCGGCTCTGGCCGTGCTCGGCGCCTGGCTCCTGGCGAGGGATAAGGGGCCGGCTGCCTTCGTTCTGACCCTTGGTGCCCTGTGGATCGCGGCGGAATGGCTGCGCGGCTGGGTCTTTACCGGCTATGCCTGGGGGCCGCTGTCGATGATGCTTCTGGGCGACTGGGCAAGGCCCGGCGCCGCCGGCTTGCTGCCCTTCATGGGCACCTATGCGTTGTCCGGCCTGGCCGTCGCGCTTGCGGGCTTCGCCGCATTGTTCGTCGCGACCCGGCGCTGGTGGTCGCTGGCGATCCTGGCGGTGGTCGTGAGCGCAGCGATGTTCTGGCCTGCGCCCGAGGCCGAGGAGGGCTTCCTCCCGGTTACGCTCGTCCAGCCAAATTTGCGCCAGGAAGAGCTCGATGACCCGACCAAGTTCGAAGAGCAGTTCCAGCGCATCGCCGCGCTGAGCCTGCCCGACCGGCAAGTGTCCCGCCGGCTGGTGCTCTGGCCCGAAAGCGGGGTGCCCGACTATCTGCGCGACGGTTATCCGCAGCGCTATTACGATCGCATGACGGCGCTCCACCCGCTTACCGGTCGGGGGGATCCGGCCTTCGCCCGCCAGCGCATCGGGCAAACCATCGGCGCAGGCGGTCTGCTGCTGACCGGCGCCGTCGATCTGGAGATCGGCACGGTCGACGGACGCGAACGGGCGACCGGCGCCTATAATGCGATCACCCCGATCGACGATGCGGGCAATCTCGGCCCGCGCTATGCCAAGGCGCATCTCGTCCCCTATGGCGAATATCTGCCGATGCGCGCGCTGCTCGAACCGCTGGGCATGTCGCGGCTCGTGGCCGGTTCCATCGACTTCATTCCGGGGCCGGGCCCCTTGACCTTCGACTTCGGTCCGCACGGCAAGGCGGGGATGCAGATCTGCTACGAAATCGTCTTCTCCGGCGAAGTGGCCGAGCGCGGCAATCGTCCCGATTATATCTTCAATCCGTCGAACGACGGCTGGTTCGGAGAGTGGGGGCCGCCGCAGCATCTCGCCCAGGCGCGGATGCGCGCCATCGAGGAAGGCCTGCCCGTCCTGCGTTCCACCACCACCGGGATCAGCGCGATCATCGATGCCCGCGGCGTGGTGCGCGATCATATCGGGCGCGATCGTGCCGACCGTATCGACACCGTCGTCCCTCCGCCTCGATCCGCGACCCCGTTCTCCCGCATGGGACACTGGCTTTCGCTTGTCTGGGCAATAGTTCTTCTGGGCGCATCGCCGGTTGCAAGTCGCCTGCGTCGTCGCTAGGAACCTCGCAACATTTAAAGTTATCTTTATATCTTTCTATTGGGGTCTCAATGCGCACCAACTATCTCTTCACTTCCGAGAGTGTTTCGGAAGGACATCCCGACAAGGTTTCGGACCAGATTTCCGATGCCATCGTCGACCTGATGCTCGCGAAAGACCCCGAATCGCGTGTCGCTTGCGAAACCATGACGACGACCCAAAGGGTCATCCTTTCTGGTGAAATCCGCTGCGCGCCGATGTACGATCGGAACAATCCGGACTGGGCAGACAATGGCGGCTGGGCACCGGGTGCCAAGGACGAGATCGAACAGGCCGTCCGCCGGACCGTCCGCGAAATCGGATACGAGCAGGAAGGCTTCCACTGGGAAACGCTGACCTTCGAAAACCACCTACACGGGCAGTCGGCCGAAATCGCGCAGGGTGTCGATGCGAACGGCAACAAGGACGAAGGCGCCGGCGACCAGGGCATCATGTTCGGCTTCGCTTGCGACGAAACTCCCGATCTCATGCCCGCCACGCTCGACTATTCGCACAAGATCCTCGAGCGTCTGGCGGCCGACCGCAAGAACGGCACGGCGCCCTTCCTCGAACCCGATGCCAAGAGCCAGCTTTCGCTGCGCTATGAAAACGGCAAGCCCGTCGCCTGCACCGCGATCGTCGTCTCGACGCAGCACGGCAAGGGCTATCACGAGGGCGAGAAGGAAGCCGAGCTCAAGAATTACGTGAAGTCGGTCGTGACCGAGATTCTGCCCGAAGGCTGGATCACGGACGAGACCGATTGGCACATCAATCCGACCGGCGCATTCGAAATCGGCGGTCCGGACGGCGACGCAGGCCTTACCGGCCGCAAGATCATCGTCGATACCTATGGCGGTGCGGCGCCGCACGGCGGCGGTGCGTTCAGCGGCAAGGACCCGACCAAGGTCGATCGCTCGGCAGCCTATATCACGCGCTACCTCGCCAAGAACATCGTGGCGGCCGGTCTCGCCAAGCGCTGCACGATCCAGCTGTCCTATGCGATCGGCGTGTCCAAGCCGCTTTCGCTTTATGTCGATACGCATGGCACCTGCGCTGACGGCGTGACCGACGAGGCGCTGGAGAACGCCATCAGGGGGATCGAGAAGCTCGGCGGCCTGACCCCGCGCGGCATCCGCACGCATCTCGGCCTCAACAAGCCGATCTACCGCAAGAGCGCGGCCTACGGCCACTTCGGGCGCCCCGCGGAAGGTGAGTTCTTCCCGTGGGAGCGCACAGATCTCGTTACCGACCTGAAGGCAGCGATCGGCTGACGACGCTGTAATCCTAAGAACGGAAAGGGCGGCCCGCAAAGGCCGCCCTTTTCTAGTCGGCACCTCGAATTCTCAGTCGAGAATGCCGCGTTGCGGTTCGGGCCGCACTGCATTGCCGTAGTCATCCTCGCGCAGCCACTGGCCAACCTTGCGACCGAACTTGGCGACGGCATTCATGTTGAAGAAGTGCATGACGCCCAAAGCCACGACCACGATGCCGATCTTCGTCGAAAGGAACTCGAAGGCTTCCGCCATTCCCTGCGGCGGGCTTCCGAAGCGCAACGTCAGCAGAATCCAGCCCAAGTTCACGAGGTAGAAGCCAACGACAAGCAGGTGGTTGGTCGAATTCGCAAGACTGTCGTCATGCCCGAAGCATTCCTTGAGGAATACGATGCCGTTCTTCGACAAGGTACGGGCGACCCAGACCGTGAGGGCGATGCTGATGACGAGGTAGGCGATATATGCGGGAACTAGATACATGATACTTCTCCTCTAATTTCTGTAATTTGAGAAATAACTAATTGCGAAGCCGGGTCATTTCTTTTCCTCCTGTCATGTCGGGATCAGTTCCTGGTCTTGCTGCCGGGCAGCAGGCGTGCGACGCGGCCGCCGAGCTTCATCAGCGTGACGAGAGTGGATTTGGGCAGACGGCGTACATCGGCATACCAATTGGCGAGATTGCCGATGAAGTCATGCATCTTGCCCACCCGTTCGCGCACATGCGCCGGGACATCGTCTCGCTTGCCGAGACTTTCCGAAAGTTCGCCCAGCAACTGGATGGTCGGGTCGATCTCACGCCGTTTGCGCTCGGCCGTGATCTTCATCAGCATGTCCCACAGATCGGTATCGGCGAGGAAATGGTCGCGCCGATCGCCTTCGACATGGACCCGGCGAACGATCTGATAGGATTGCAATTCCTTGAGCCCGTTGGAAACGTTGGACCGGGCGAGCCCCAGCTTTTCGCAAATGTCCTCCGCGTGGCGGGGCTTGTCGGAGAGATAGAGCAAGGCATGAATCTGGGCGACCGATCGGTTCACTCCCCATTCGCTGCCCATTTCCCCCCAATGGAGGATAAAAGCACGCGCTTCAGGAATTTCCATGATCTCAGCCACGACTCGAAATCCTTTCCTCTCTTTCTGTAATGACAGAAATATAAGGAAAGGTCAAGAGGCGGCCTTCGACTGCCCTCAATCCCTCTGGTGCTGGCCCTTTGCGGGCGAGGCGGAATCGAGCGCCAGTTCGGCATCCGAAAAGGCGAAGGGACTGCGGACCGTTGGCATGCCGTCTATATCGAGCCTTATCCCCCGAGCCTGCACCTGCGGATCGGCGAAGACTTCGTCGATCTCGTTGATGGGGCCAGCCGGAATTCCCGCCGCGGCGCATTGGGCGAGCAGGTCGTCGCGCGACCATCGGGCGGTGGCCTCGACGATAAGCGCATCGACTTCGGCACGGTTGGCGACGCGGTTGGCATTGGTTGCGTAGCGCTCGTCCTCGAGCAGATCCGTCCGATCGAGAGTCGTCAGCAGCTTGCGGAACAGGGCATCGTTGGCCGGAGCCAGAACGACCTGCCCGTCCCGGGTGGGGAAGACCCCATAGGCGCTCACCTGCGCATGCGCATTGCCCATGCGCGGCGGATTGCTGCCCGTGGCGAGATAGCTCATCGCCTGGTTCGCGAGCAGGGCGACCGAACCGTCGAGCAGGCTCAT
>CAYOWF010000185.1:0-4416 GCA_964407585.1 uncultured Qipengyuania sp. | reverse complement strand
ACGAACACCGCCTTCTTCCAGAAGGAAGTCGCCAAGCGGCTGGGCCTGAAATTCGCGCCCAGGCTCGCCTTTCAGCCGGACGAAAGTTTCGACGAGGCCGACCGAATCGAGAAACTGCTCTCAGATCCGAAGGTCGCACGCGACCTCGACGACGAAGACTGAGGCTTAGTCCGCCAGGGCGGGCGCAGCCATTTCGGGCAGCGTATAGCCAACCGGTGCATCCGGCCCCAGCGGAATGCCGAGGTAGAACCACAGCACGATCAGCACGGTCCCCGAGACCAGCAGCCATACCGAGTATGGCAGCATCATCGCGGTCAGGCTGCCGAGCCCGAAGTCCTTCTGCCAGCGCTGTGCGAAGACCAGTATGAGCGGGAAATATACCATCAGCGGGGTGATGATATTGGTCGCACTGTCTCCTACGCGATAGGCCGCAGTCGCACCTTCGGGGCTGATGCCGAGCAGCATGAGCATCGGCACGAGAATGGGAGCAAGCAGCGCCCACTTCGCGCTTGCAGAGCCCACGAAGAGATTCAGCAGTGCGGCGAAGATGACCATCAGCCCGAGGACGATCGGTAATGGCAGGCCGGTACTTTCGATCCCGGCGGCGCCATGCACGGCAGTGATCAGACCAAGGTTGGACCAGCCGAACATTGCGACGAAATGCGCTGCGGCAAAGGCGAGGACGAGGTAATAGCCCATGTCCTTCATGCTTTCGGCCATCATGTTCACGAGATCGCGGTGATCCTTGATCGTGCCCGAAGCGCGGCCATAGGCCCAGCCGGTGAGCAGGAAGAGCAGGAAGAAGCCCGCCACAAGGCTGCGATAGAGCGGGGCGAGTTCGGTGTGGATCGAACAATCGGCGATCGCAGAACCATCGTCTGCAAGGCATGCCGCTTCGTCGATCAGCGGGGTACCGGGTGCGAAGACCATCAGCACCCAAAGTGCAACCACGCCGAGCGCCGCAAGACCGGCTGCACGCAGGCCCCGGGAGGCAGCCGCATCGTCATGCTCGGTCGGATCGGGGCTGGTATCGGCATCTGCCGCACCGGCGGTTGCGCCGCCAGTCCACGGGCCGAGGCGGGGCTCGATAACCTTGTCGGTGACGTACCAGATGATAGGCAGGAACAGGACCGTCATCGCGCTGATGAAGTACCAGTTGCCCGCGATATTGGCGGTCCATGCAGGATCGAGAGCACTTGCGCCGACTGCTTCCTCGGTAATGCCGAAGAGCAGCGCGTCGAGTTGGCCGGGCGAGATATTGGCCGAGAAACCGCCCGAGACGCCGGCAAAGGCGGCAGCGATACCGGCGAGCGGATGGCGCCCGGCGGCGGCGAAGAGAATGCCTGCAAGCGGGATCAGGACCACATAACCTGCATCGGCCGCGTGGTTGCCGAGCATGGCGACTAGCGCGACGACCGGGGTGAGCAAAGCCTTGGGTGCGCCCTTTACCGCCTTGGACATGCCCGCGGCGAAGAAGCCGGAGCGCTCGGCAACGCCAGCACCCAGCATCACCACCAGCACGTATCCGAGCGGGTGGAAGTGGGTGAAGGTCGCGGGCATTTCGACCCAAAGGCGCTGGATATTCTCAGGTGACAGCAGGCTGACAGCCTCGATCACAAGCGCGCCGCCGGTGCTTTCATCAAGGGCTGTCGGGTGCTGAGCCGAAACACCGGTCAGTGCGGCAATCACCGAAATCACCACAAGCGCGATGATCAGGTAGAAGAAAATGAACACCGGATCGGGCAGCTTGTTGCCCGTCCGCTCGACCCATCCAAGGATGCCGGTCTGTGTGTTATCGCTCGTGCTTGCCTCGGCCATCTCTCGTCCCTGTAAGCTCTATTGTCGTTGGGTTTGGGAGGTCATCCCCAATCCTGTATGACGGCCTCCTTAACAGCCTCGTCGGCTCAGGCTAGGCATGCGTCCATGGCGAAGCTCTATTTCTATTATGCCAGCATGAATGCAGGGAAGAGTTCGACCCTTCTCCAGGCCGCATTCAACTATGGCGAGCGTGGCATGAAGGTTTCACTGTGGACCGCCGCATTGGACGACCGGCCCGGGTTCGGCGCAATTTCCAGTCGCATCGGACTTGCCAGCGACGCGCATCGCTATGAAGCCGATACCGATATCGAGGCCCGCGTTCTGCAAGAGCACGGGGATGCGCCGCTCGCCTGCGTCCTGGTCGACGAAGCGCAGTTCCTGACCAAGGAACAGGTGTGGCAATTGGCGCGGCTGGCGGACGAGGCCGGGATCCCGGTGCTCTGTTACGGTCTCAGGACCGATTTCCAGGGAGAACTGTTCCCAGGGTCTGCAGCCTTGCTCGGAATTGCCGATGCGCTGGTGGAGATGAAAGCCGTCTGCGATTGCGGGCGCAAGGCGACGATGAATTTGCGCGTCGACGAAACGGGCAAGGCGGTCAGCGAGGGCGCACAGACCGAAATCGGCGGCAACGACCGCTATGTCGCCATGTGTCGCAGGCATTTTTCGCAGGCGTTGAAAAAATAGCCCTTCATCGCTCGACACGAACGGGGTTCTTTGTTGGCTCGGCCAACCCTACATAGCGCGGCATGTACGAAACCCTCACACTGGCGCTGATCCTCATTCCGTGCCTCATCGTGGCCATCGTCTTCCATGAAGTGGCCCATGGCTGGACCGCGCTTGCGCTCGGCGACACCACTGCGCGCGACCTGGGGCGGCTGACGCTCAACCCCATCAAGCATGTCGATCCGGTCGGGACCTTGCTCGTACCCGGGGCGCTGGCGCTGTTCGGCGGTCCGATCTTCGGCTGGGCCAAGCCCGTACCGGTCAATGCGCGGCGCCTGAACAATCCGCGCTACGGCATGATGGCGGTTGCCGCCGCGGGGCCGGGGACCAATATTCTGCTCTCCCTCGTCGGAGCGGTGGTATTCGGTATCGTGGCTGGACTGGCCAGCAATTGGGGCGTGGCGCTGCCCGAATGGGTGCTGGTGGCATTCGGCTCCTTCATCGTCATCAACGCTTTCCTGGCGCTGTTCAACATGCTTCCCATCCCGCCATTCGACGGTTCGCACATCGTCGGCGGATTGATGCCGCGCCGATGGTCGCCCCACTGGCAGAAGCTGCAGGCCATGGGCATGCTGCTGCTGCTCGTGCTGATCGCCGCGACCTGGGCCTTTCCCGATGCCCGCTGGATCGAGAACACGATCTTCCCGCCGGTCGAATGGCTCACTGGGATTTTCTATTCGGTCGCTGCGGGGATCGAGGGTTTCATTACGTGACCGAACGGACCAAAGCCGCCCCGCACGGTTGGTTGGTGCTCGACAAGCCGCGCGGTCTTGGCTCGACCCAGGCGGTCGGCCTCGTCAAGCGCGTGCTGCGGCAGGGCGGGTATGTGAAGACCAAGGTGGGCCATGGAGGCACGCTGGACCCGCTGGCGGAAGGTGTGCTGCCCATTGCACTGGGCGAGGCGACCAAGCTGGCCGGAAGAATGCTCGATTCCGACAAGATCTACGAATTCACCATCCAGTTCGGCGAGGAAACCGATACGCTGGATACCGAAGGCGAGGTCGTCCAGCGGACCGACCGTCGACCGCCGATGGCGGCCGTCGCGGCGGTGCTCGAGCATTTCACCGGCGCCATCGAGCAGGCCCCGCCCGCTTTTTCCGCGATCAAGGTCGATGGAAAGCGCGCCTATGACCGGGCGAGGGCCGGCGAAGAGGTCGAGATGAAGACGCGGGCGGTGACGATCCATTCGCTCCGCTTCGCAGGTGAGCGCGAGGATCCGGACCTGCGGTCAGCCTTTGCCACGACTGCGGGGCGGCCGGATCCCTACGACCCGCATGCGCCACTCGAATTGGCGGAAGCCGTGACGCTCGTCGCGCATGTTTCGAAAGGCACGTACATCCGCTCGCTTGCACGGGATATCGCACGCGCGGTTGGAACTCTGGGGCACGTCACCTATCTAAGGCGCATCAAGGCGGGCCCCTTCCTCGAAAATCAGGCGATTTCGCTGGACAAGTGCGAGGAAATCGCTAAGGGCGCGCCCATCGAAAACCTTCTCCTGCCGCTAGAGGCGGGACTGGACGACATCCCGGTCCTTCCCCTCGATCCCGACAGCGCGCAGGCGGTCCGCCAGGGCCGGGTATTGTCGGAACTGCCCCAAACCGACGGGCTTCATCTGGCCAAGCTGGGAAATACCCCGGTGGCACTGATGGAACTCGAAAGTGGTTCGGCCAAGGTCGTACGGGGCTTCAACCTACCGGATGTCGCGGAGTAAATGCATGTCGGTTACCGCCGAAACGAAACAGAAGATCATCAAGGACAACGCGCAGGGTAAGGGCGACACAGGTTCGCCGGAAGTCCAGGTCGCCATCCTGACCGAGCGTATCAAGAACCTGACCGAGCACTTCAAGTCCAACCACAAGGACAACCACTCGCGTC
>CAYOWF010000184.1:1218-4433 GCA_964407585.1 uncultured Qipengyuania sp. | reverse complement strand
TGTCCCAATCGTCGGTCACCGCATCGACATGGCTGCCGTCGGGCCGGTTGAGATCGCCGCCCAGCTGGAGATTGTAGGGCGGGTCGGCGAAGACGAGGTCGATGCTGCCCGACGGAATCCGTCGCATGGCTTCCACGCAATCGCCATCGAGGATCTGCCCAAGGGGCAGTTCGCCCTTGAGGTCCAGCGCCATCTGCTTCGGCTTGCCGTTCGCGACCGTACGGCCACGCGTTTTCGTGGTCTCCAGGACCGCCATGAGTATTCCCCCGTCTGAGTTATCCACAGGGTGAGTCCAAAGGGACTCCCAGTCAAGACAGATGTTTAGAGCCAACCTCTAAAGATGGTGTTAACCATAGGAGAACGAAACGAGTCCCCTACCACATCTTGAGTCCGGCCTGCGATGGCAGACTCCAGATACAGCGGTGTGGCGCGAAGGACTCACTGGCTCGGCCGGTTTCGACCGGCATCCGATCGCATTCGCTGCCACCATGCGATCCCGCCCGTCTTATAGCATGTTATCGCGCGCCGCCGCCGGAAGGCCTATCGCGGCCCTCTCGTTGCCCCAACAGCGGCAACAGGGGAAAATCATGGCACGCTACGATCTGAAATATGCGCCCAATAGCGACGGCATAGTCGAAATGTTCTCGTTCGAGGAGCGCTCACTGTCCGGCGCGCTCGACATGGCGCGCAAGCTGGCGCGCGGCGACTGGGCGGAACTCTATCGCGAAGGTCGTCCCGTGTGCCAGATGGAACTGGTGGCCGAAAGCGGCGTGTGGCTCGTCGGTGCACCGCATTCGGAGACATCATCCGACGCTCCGAGTATGGCCCGGCACCTGCCGACCTAGGCGGCACCCACGAACAAATCGGCCTGCGCCACCGGCGCGAAGCTGCGGCGGTGGAGCGGGGTCGGGCCATGTACCCGCAGCGCTTCCATATGCGCCTTCGAACCATAGCCCTTGTTGCTTTCCCAGCCATAGTGCGGATGGGCCTTGGCCGCTTCCACCATGATCCGGTCGCGATATTCCTTGGCGAGGATGGAGGCCGCGGAAATGCACCCCTCCTTGCCGTCTCCGCCGACGATCGCGCGCGCCGGCCAGCGCCATTCCACGCGCCGTCCCTCGGGGGTGAGATTGCCGTCGATCAGGACCTTCACCGGCTCTGTGCCGAGCGCCTCCACGCAGCGCTGCGTCGCCAGCGTCATCGCCAGCATGGTCGCGCCGAAGATGTTGAGCCGGTCGATCTCTTCCGGCTCGACCACCGCCAGGCCCCAGGCGCAGCGGCGCTGAATGTGCGGCTCGAGCTTGGAACGCTTCGCTGCGGAAAGCTTTTTGGAATCGTCGAGGCCGGCGGGAGAGGGTTTACACAGAACCACTGCGGCGGCCACTACGGGACCGGCCAACGGCCCGCGCCCTGCTTCGTCCACCCCGATGAGCAGCGGTGCGTCGCCAAGACCTTTTGCGGGAGCTGATGAAAACATGAAGCGCGTAACCTTCCTTGCCGCCACCCTATCCCCACTGCTGATGGCCGCAAGCTGCGGCTCCGGGTATTCCACCGGTGGCGACGGCAGCGATGCAGCCTCCACGCCCGCACCCACCGGCGGTTTCGACGGCAGTTTCGCCATCGCCGAACACGGCAGTTTCGACGAGCCATGGGCCGCCGCCTTCGTGCCCGGCACTTCGAAACTGGTGATCACCGAAAAGGGCGGCACGATGAAATTCGTCGATCCCGCAACTGGCAAGACCACAGAGATCACCGGAGTTCCCACCGTCGATTACGGCGGACAGGGCGGATTGGGCGACGTCGCCTTCCTCGAAAGCGAGAGCGACGACGAGGTCGTCGAACGCACGATCTATCTAAGCTGGGCCGAAGCGGGCACTGGCGATACCCGCGGAGCCGCGGTCGGGCGCGGACAACTGGTCTGTATCTGGCCCAGCGGCTGCAGCATCGAGAATATGGAGGTCGTCTGGCGGCAGGCACCCAAGGTGACGGGGCGCGGCCATTATTCGCACCGTATCCTCTTCAGCCCCGACGAACGCCATATGTATGTCGCCAGCGGCGACCGGCAGAAGATGGAGCCGGCGCAGGACCGCTCGAACACGCTCGGTTCGATCGTGCGGCTGAACCTCGACGGCAGCGCCGCCGAAGGCAATCCCTTCGGAGACGAGATCTGGTCATATGGCCACCGCAACATCCTCGGCATGGATTTCGATGCGCAGGGCAGGCTGTGGGACATGGAGCACGGCCCCAGGGGCGGCGACGAACTCAACCTCGTCGAGCGCGGCGCGAATTACGGCTGGCCGGTGCGCTCCAACGGCATCCACTACAATGGCGACGACATTCCCGATCACAGCGCCGACGACGGGTTCAACAAACCGGCGATCAGCTGGACCCCGGTGATCGCGCCGGGGCATATGATCTTCTACGATGGCGACCTGTTCGGCGGCATGGCGGGCGACGCGCTGATTGCCGGGCTTTCCTCCAAGGCTATCGTGCGTGTGGCGATCGACGGCGAGAACGCGACCGAAGTCGCTCGCTACGACATGGGCAAGCGCATCCGCTCGGTCATCGAAGGGCCCGACGGCGCGCTGTGGGTGCTGGGAGACGGCGAAGGCGGCCGGCTGCTGGAACTTCGCCCCGAATAAGGCGAAATTGATCGACAGCCATGGGCCGTGGCTCTAGGTGCCGCGGCCCATGGCGGTACTCGTCCCCCTGTCTGCGGTCGATTCCGCACTGATCGAGCAATTGCTCGACGCCGCTTTCGGCGAGGGTCGCCATGCGCGCACCGCCTACCGGATCCGCGAGGGTACCGACTGGCTGCCCGGCCTCAGCTTCGCCGCGTTGGACGAGGAAGAATACCTCGCCGGTTCCATCCAGCTCTGGCCGGTCGCGCTGACCGATCCGAGGGGCCGCCCGCACCCGCTGATCATGGTGGGACCGGTCGCGGTGATGCCATCGCGCCAGAACCAGGGTTTCGGCAGGGCATTGATGGCCGCCAGCCTGGGCGCCATCGATGCGGCGTTCGACGAAGGCGCCCCGCCCTATCCGCAGGTGATGATCGGCGATCCCGACTATTACGGCGAATGGGGATTCACCGCCGAACACACCGGTAGCTGGCACTGCCCCGGCCCCTTCGAGCGCGAGCGGCTGCTGCTGCGCACGGGCAATCCGTCGATCCTCCCGCCCGAAGGAATGCTCGGTCCGTGGACCGCGGAGAC
>CAYOWF010000184.1:0-1118 GCA_964407585.1 uncultured Qipengyuania sp. | reverse complement strand
CCGCCCCCCGAACTAGCCGGAATGTCGCTCGCCGAGATCGCCGAGGCCGTTGCCGAGCGGCGGCTGCCGCCGGTCGAGCAATGGTCGCCCGAGAATGTCGATGACAGCCACATGGTGATCCGCGCCGACGGGACATGGCTGCATGATGGCAGCCCCATCGCGCGGCCCGCCATGGTCCGCGCATTTTCCGGCCTGCTCAACCGGGAAGAGGACGGCAGCTACTGGCTGGTCGTGCCCTATCAGAAGCTGTCGATCGCAGTGGAAGACGCCTGCTTCGTCGCGACCGACGTCGGCCGCAAGGACGGCGATCTCGCCTTCCGCCTCAATACCGACGAATTGGTGGTGGCAGGCCCCGACAACCCCATCCGCGCCGAAGGCGATCCGGAACAGCCTGCGATCTATCTCCATGTCCGGCGCTCCTGCGAAGCGCGGCTCAACCGGTCGACCTACGAGCAGCTGGCCCGGATCGCCTTGGCCGAGGGCGACGACTGGACCGTTAGCAGCGGGGGCGAGAGTTTTTCGCTGCTTCCGGCATGAGCACGCTGTTCGACCGCCTCGCCGAACTGTTCGCACAGGGCCATGCGAACGAGATCGAGGATTTGCTGTCCGATGCGCGCTTCGCCGATCTCGATCGCACTGCCGATGCGGCCGTGCTGATCGCGGTGACGGAGAGCGAGAGACCCACCGTTCTGCTCACCCAGCGACCGCCCACCATGCGCGACCATCCGGGCCAGGTCGCCTTTCCCGGCGGCAAGATCGACGACGGCGAGGACGCGATCGAGGCCGCCCTGCGCGAGGCATGGGAAGAGCTCGGCATCAGGGGCGAGCAGGTCCGGATCATCGGCACGACCGATCGTTACCAGACCGGAACCGGTTTCGACATCACGCCGGTTCTCGCCACCGTGCCGGCCGATATCGCCATCCGCCCCGACCCGCGCGAGGTGGAAAGCTGGTTCGAGGCCCCGCTCTCCCTGCTGATGGACCGCACCCGCTGGCGCGAGAACGAAGTGTTCTGGAAAGGCGCGATGCGCCGCTATTACGAAATGGAGCACGAGGGCTACCGCATCTGGGGCGTGACCGCGGCGATCTGCATCAATCTCTCGCGCCGTCTGGCGTGG
>CAYOWF010000183.1:0-4526 GCA_964407585.1 uncultured Qipengyuania sp. | reverse complement strand
TGCTCGCTCAACTTGCCTTCCGCGCGCTGTCGAGATCCTGGCCGAGGAATTCGCTCGCCACGGTGATGTAGTTGCGCCCGGCGGTCTGCGCGGCATTGACCGCGTCGACCACGTTCATGCTCTTGCGCGCACCGGCAAGGCGGATGAGCATCGGCAGATTGATGCCCGCAATCACTTCGATCCGGCCCGCGTCGAGCAGCGAGATGGCGAGGTTCGACGGGGTCCCTCCGAACAGGTCGGTCAGGATGATGGCGCCATCGCCGGTATCGACGCTTTCGATGGCATCGGCGATGTCCTTGCGCCGCTGCTCCATGTCGTCGTTCGGCCCGATGCAGATGGTGGCCACGCCTTCCTGCTTGCCGACCACGTGCTCCATCGCGTCGATGAAGTGTTCGGCCAGCTTGCCGTGGGTAACGAGGATCATTCCGATCATGCGGTTGCCGTTGTCCGATTCGCGTCCCGAGTTTCTGGGCTTTTCGTGTTGATCATGGCTCGATTTCAACGCCGCTCGAGCGGGTCCGCAGGGCGGCTTTCCAGGTTGCGGTGGAGGACCGTGGGCGAAAAGCCTGCCTCACGCAAGACCTTGGCGGCGCGCTCTGCACTGTAAACCGAGCGGTGTCTCCCCCCGGTACAGCCGAAAGCGATGTTGAGATAGCTGCGATCCTGCGCCGCATAGCGCGGCAGAAGTTCGAGCAGCGTGTCGGTAATGCGCGCGAACGAGGGCTCCAGCGCGGGGTCGCTTTCGATATGCTTGGCCACGGGCTCGTCCAGCCCCGTCAGCTCGCGCAATTCGGGGATCCAGTGCGGATTGTCGAGGAAGCGCATGTCGAACAGCAGGTCGGCCAGCGGGGGCATGCCGCGTGCGAAACCGAAGCTGGAGACGGTGACGGTCATCGCCCGTTCGCGGCGCTTGCCGAAGCGTTCTCGGACCACCTGTTGCAGCTGGTTGGTCGAGAAATCGCTCGTGTCGATGAGCATTTCGGCCCATTTGCGCAGCGGTTCCAGCAGTTCGCGTTCGGCCTTGATCCCGCCTGCCACCGGGCGATCGCGCGCCATCGGGTGCGGGCGGCGGGTTTCGTTGTAGCGGCGTTCGAGTTCGCGGGACGAACAGTCGATGAAAAGCGTGGTCAGTTCGACGTCGTGGCGCCCGGCCAGCGCCTCGCATTCCTCCAGGATCGCGGCCGGCAGGAAGCCGCGGGTACGCGAATCGAAACCGATCGCGATGGGCGCGCGGCTTTCGGCTTCCTTGCCCACCAGGCTGGCGAGGAGGCGGAGCGGGAAATTGTCGATCGCTTCCCAGCCGAGGTCCTCGAGGACCTGCAGCGCGGTCGACTTGCCCGCACCCGACATGCCCGTGACGAGCAGGATCCGTTGCGGGGAAGCGGGGTCGCTCATCAAGCCGAGTCCCGAGTTTCGCCCTGCACCGCAAGGCCATGCTTGCCGAGCGCGAATTCCGCCCTGAGCGCCTGCGTCGCGTCTCCGGGGCGGAACAGCAATACGGGAATGTCGACTCCGCCGAGCTTGGTCGTGGCGAGTTCCATCGGATAGCGCGGGGCGAGCGTGGTCAGCTGGAGAACCAGCGAAATCGGCGCCTGCGCGGTTTCCAGTTCGACCAGCCCGACGTTGCGCACTTCGAGCAGGCCGCGCGTGGTCTTGGGCGGATTGGCGACCGGATGGCCGCTCTCGTCCTCGATCAGGATGCCGTCGTCGCCGATCAGCGTTGCGCCGCGATCGATCAGCGCGAGGGCGAGCGAGCTCTTGCCCGCGCCGGCCTCGCCCGCGATGAGCAATCCGCGTCCGTCGATGGCGACGGCGGTGACGTTGGGCAGCTTGCTCTTCATCGCATGGCCGCCGGCAGGTCGAGCACGAAACAGGCCCCCTGCGCGCCGTTGGCGCGGCCTTCCACATGCAGCGAGCCATCATGCGCTTCGGCGATGGTGCGGCCGATGGCGAGGCCGAGGCCCGAATGATTGCCGAAATCCTCGCCCTCGGGGCGGTCGGAGTGGAAACGGTGGAACACTTTCTCTCGCTTTTCCTCCGGAATACCCGGACCTTCGTCGCACACAGTCAGGAGCACACGCCCTTCGCGCCGGACAAGCTTCGCGTCAATAGTCCCGCCCTCGGGCGAAAAGGAGACCGCATTGTCGAGCAGGTTCTCGATTATGCGCTCGAGCCGCATGCCCACGCCCTCCACAACCAGCCTCGCGCCGCCATCGGCGGAGACGTTGATGATCCGCCCCTCGTTCTCACCGCGTTCCTCGCGGCTGGCGACGATGTTGTGAAGCAGTTCGGCCATGTCCACGCGCTCGAATTCGGTGCGCGACATTTCCGCGTCGATACGGCTGGCATCGGAAATCTCGGTCACCAGCCGGTCGATCCGGCGAACGTCGTGCCGCGCGATGTCGAGCAGCTGGGCGCGCAGTTCCGGGTCGTCGACCTTGCCGAGGCTTTCGGTCGCACTCCTCAGGGAAGCGAGCGGATTCTTGATTTCATGCGCCACATCGGCGGCGAAGCTTTCGACCGCGTCGATCCGGTGGCGTAGTGCGGCGGTCATGTCCGACACGGCGCGGGCCAGCATGCCGATCTCGTCGCGCCGGTCTGGCAGCCGCGGGACCTCCACCTGGCGATCGCGCCCCTGTCGCACGCGCACCGCCGCCTGCACCAGTTCGCGCAGCGGCCGCACGATGGTCTGCGCCAGGAAGAAGCTGAGCAGCGTGGAGACGAGCAGGAACAGCAGGACCACCATCGAAACGGTCGTGCGCGCCTCGCGGACGCTTTGCGTGATGTCGACCGGATTGCGGGTGAGCAACAGCGTGTCGCCATCAAGCCCGACCGGAGCCGCAGCATTGATGACATGAGTCCCGTCGGGCGCATCGCGCAGCACGATCTGCGTCAGGCTTTCCTCGCGTGCGCGGACCAGCTCGGGCCAGGCTTCGGCACCGTCTTGCTCGGGCTCGCGATAGTCGGGCAGGGCAGGGGCCCCGACCACCCGGTCGAACCAGCGATCCATGCGCAGCGCGAAATCGCCCTGGTCGATCTCCGAAGGTTCGGGCAGGTCGAAACTGGGCGGGGCCAGCTGGAAACTGTCGGATTCCAGACTACCGTCGGGGCCGTAGACGCGGATGCGAAGCCGCTGTTCCTTGCCGATCTGGATCAGCAGCGCTTCCTGCCGCTGCGGGGTCGCCCCGGCCAGCGCTTCTGCAGTGATCTGCGCCTCGACCAGCGCCAGCTTGAAGCGTTCGTCGAGCAGCTGCTTGCGATAGGAATCGAGGTAGAGCACGCCGCCGCCCAGCAGGACCAGCGGCAGCACGTTGACGAAGAGAATGCGGCTGGTGAGCGACAGGCGCCGCGACCAACGCAGCTTGTCGAGCCGCGGATCGCCCCGAAGGACGTTCTTGCTGTCAGCCATCGCTGAAGCTGTATCCCGCGCCGTACAGCGTCTCGATCGCGGCGAAATCGTCGTCGACCTTGCGGAACTTGCGGCGCATGCGCTTGATGTGGCTGTCCACCGTGCGATCGTCGACGAAGACATCGTCGGGATAGGCGGCGTCCATCAGCTGGTTGCGGCTCTTGATCACGCCCGGATGCGCGGCGAGCGCTTCGAGCAGCAGGAATTCGGTCACCGTCAGCGAAACCGGCTTTTCGTCCCACGTCACATGGTGCCGGGCGGGGTCCATCCGCAACCGGCCGCGTTCGATCACCTCGGCGGGCTTTTCGCCGGGTTCGATCGGCATCGGCCGGCGTGCGTCGCTGCGGCGCAGGATTGCGCGGATGCGCGCCAGCAGCAGGCGCAGCGAGAAGGGTTTGGAGATGTAATCGTCCGCGCCCATCTGCAAGCCGGCTTCTTCGTCCTGTTCGTCGTCCTTGCTGGTCAGGAAGATGACCGGCAGCGGCGATTGTTCGCGCAGGCGGCGGAGCAGTTCCATCCCGTCCATCTTGGGCATCTTGATGTCGAAGATGGCCAAATCGGGAGGATTGCCGAGCAGGGCGGACAGAGCCTGTTCGCCGTCCGAATAGACCCTGGTGGCGAAACCTTCGGCCTGCAGCGCGATGGACACGGTGGTGAGGATATTGCGGTCGTCGTCGACCAGCGCGATGACCGTACGGTCGTCCTCTTTCGGCGTAGCGCCTTGTCCGGCTTCACTTTCCATGGAAACGGCGGTTACCGCAGTTCCGACGGCAAGACAACGCGGCGGAGCAGCGGTTTATGGAATTTCCACTGCAGGCGTTTGACGTTGCGGCAGGGCGGGACTAAAGGCTGGGGCGAAGGGCGCGCATTCGTATGCGCAGCGATTCCCTCGACAGACACCGCACCACCTTTGCGCTGGAGAATTCAGTGACCACCGAGCTTTCCCACTCGCTTGCCGCGCAGGGCATCGAGACCCGTGCTGCCATCCATCCCAATCTCACTTCGGAAGAGCTGACCGCTGCCGCGCTGGAGCGGGGCGAGGGCCGCCGCGCCAAGCATGGGCCGCTGGTGGTGGAAACCGGCAAGCACACCGGCCGCAGCGCGAAGGACAAGTTCA
>CAYOWF010000182.1:0-4536 GCA_964407585.1 uncultured Qipengyuania sp. | reverse complement strand
CGATCAGTCGTATTGCTGTGCGATCATATCGCCGAAGCGTTCGCCTTGGCAGATCTCGTTATAGGCCTGCTCGACCACGGCGCGTTCCTGCGCTTCGAGCTGGTTGCCTTCGATCGCTTCCTGAAACTTGCCCTTGATGTAGTCTTCGCCTTCTTCGACGCGTTCGGCAGCGGCTTCGTCATCATCTTCGAACGCACTCGAAATGCTCTGCCACATCTGGTGCGCTTCACCGGTGACAGTGCCTTCGGTTACGAGTTCGTCGCCTTGGCGATCGAGTTCGGCATTCATTTGGCGCAGGGTGGACTCGCGCTGACTGCAGCGCTGTTGCAGGGCCTGCTTAAGCTGGGGACTGTCGGCCTTGTCGCATGCCTGGCGATAGCCTTCGACCGAATCGAAGGTGGTGTCGGCAAGGCTTTTGAATACTGTGGTAGCCATGATTTCTCTCTCCTTTTCAGGGTGGTAGATGTTTCCGAAACACCTGGGAGAGGCTATCGGTTCACCCTTTAGGACGAGTTGCCCTTGCGCTGCGCCGCGCCGTTGATTAGGGCCGTTCGCAATATTGAAACCCCCAAGATTGAGAGGGAATAGAATGAGCGATACTGCCGACCGCGTGCAGAAGATTGTCGTCGAGCATCTCGGCGTCGAGGCCGACAAGGTCACCCAGGAAGCCAGCTTCATCGACGATCTGGGCGCCGACAGCCTCGACATCGTCGAACTGGTCATGGCCTTCGAAGAAGAATTCGGCGTGGAAATCCCCGACGATGCGGCTGAGAAGATCACCACCGTCGGCGACGCGACCAAGTATATCGAAGAGCACAAGGGCTAAGCCCCACTGTTTTTCATGACCTGCGCTTCGTGCGCGGGACCGGACAGGCCCGACCCCGAAGATGGGCCGGGCCTGTCGTCTTTTATGCGGAGAATTTCATGCGTCGTGTGGTCGTTACCGGACTTGGACTCGTCACCCCGCTGGGCGGCGACGTCGAAACCAGCTGGTCCAACCTTATCGCCGGAAAGAGCGGGGCGGGGCAGATTACCCGTTTCGACACCACCGGGCAGAAGGCGACCATCGCCTGCGAGGTGAAGCCGAAAGACCATGAGTTCGGCTTCGACCCGGACAAGCGCGTCGATCACAAGGTCCAGCGCCAGGTCGATCCGTTCATCGTCTACGGTATCGATGCAGCGGGGCAGGCGCTCGAAGATGCCGGTCTCGAGGACATGGACGATGCCACGAAAGAGCGCACGGGCGTTTCGATCGGCTCGGGCATCGGTGGCCTGCCGGGTATCGAGAGCGAGTCGCTGGTGCTCGCCGAACGCGGCCCCGGTCGGGTCAGCCCGCACTTCGTCCACGGCCGCCTGATCAACCTCATCAGCGGTCAGGTCTCGATCAAATACGGCCTGATGGGTCCGAACCACGCAGTTGTAACCGCCTGTTCGACCGGCGCGCATTCGATCGGCGATGCCGCGCGGATGATCGCGCTGGACGATGCGGACATCATGCTGGCGGGCGGTGCGGAAAGCACAATCAATCCGCTCGGCGTGGCCGGCTTCGCCCAGGCTCGCGCACTCAACATGAGCATGAACGATACGCCCGAAAAGGCGAGCCGCCCCTACGACAAGAACCGCGACGGTTTCGTGATGGGCGAAGGTGCGGGCGTGGTCGTGCTGGAAGAATACGAGCACGCCAAGGCACGCGGCGCGAAGATATATGCCGAAGTTGTAGGCTATGGTCTCTCGGGCGACGCCTATCACGTCACCGCACCGCATCCTGAGGGCAGGGGTGCGGAGCTGGCGATGCGGATGGCGCTGAAGAAATCCGGCCTCGAGCCCTGCGACATCGGCTATGTCAACGCGCATGGCACGTCGACCATGGCCGACACGATCGAACTCGCCGCGGTCAAGCGCGTGCTGGGCGACGATCTGTGCGGCGCTTCGATGAGCAGCACCAAATCCGCCATCGGCCACCTGCTAGGCGGTGCGGGCGCGGTTGAGGCCATCTTCTGCATTCTCGCCATCCGCGACCAGATCGTGCCGCCGACCCTCAACCTCGAGGATCCGGACGAAGGGACGGAGGGCGTGGACCTCGTTCCGCTGACCGCAAAGAAGCGCGAAGTGAAGGCTGCGCTCAACAATAGCTTCGGCTTCGGCGGGACCAACGCTTCGCTCATCGTCAAGAAGGTCGATTGAGGTGAGGAAATTCGGCCTCTTGCTGGGGGCCGTGGTCCTGATCGGGCTGGCGGGCCTCGTCTGGTTCGCCAGCGGCTGGTACGGCACGGCCGACGTCGAAGAGGATACGTCGTTCATCGTTTCCAAGGGCGCGACGCTTACGTCGGTCGCGCGCCAGCTGGACGACGAAGGGCTCATCGATTCTGCGGAAAGCTTCCTGCTGCGCGCCAAGATTCTCGGCTCGGGCGATCCGATTCAGGCGGGCGAATTCCTGCTGCCTGCAGGAGCAAGCTCGGCGCAGATCCTCGATACTTTCCAGCATGGCCAGGTCATTCGCCGCTACGTCACCATTCCCGAGGGCCTTCCCTCGATCCTCGTCTACGAGCGGCTGATGGCGGAAGACTTGCTGACCGGGCCGGTCGATGTCCCCGAAGAAGGTTCGGTCCTTCCCGACACTTATGATTTCGAACGGGGCGAAAGCCGCGCCGAAGTGCTCGAGCGCATGCAGGCCGCGATGGATGCCTATCTGGCGCAGGCGTGGGAAAAGCGAACCGACAAGGCAGTCGTGAAAACGCCGCGTGAAGCCATCATCCTCGCCTCGATCGTAGAGAAGGAAACCGCGCAGGCCGACGAGCGTCCCATGGTCGCCGGCGCGCTGTCGAATCGCGTGCGCATAGGCATGATGCTGGGAGCAGATGCGACGACCATCTACCCGATCACCAAGGGCAAACCGCTCGGCCGCCGTATCCGCCTGTCCGAACTGCGCAGCACCAATCCCTACAATACGCGCGCCGTCGCAGGATTGCCGCCCGGTCCGATCACGAATCCCGGGCGCGAAAGCATTGCCGCCGTACTCGATCCGGCACAGACCCAGGCGCTCTACTACGTGGCCGACGGAACCGGCGGGCATGTCTTCGCCGAAACGCTGGAAGAGCATAATCGCAACGCCGCCGCATGGCGCAAGCTGCGCCGCGAACGCGGGGAAATGTGACCGCTGAGGATGCGCCCCTGATCCTGACGGCGGAACTTCCGCCCGAACTGCATCGCCATTACACCGACCTGCGCACCCGGTATTTCCCTCCGGAACGAAACTATCTCGAGGCGCATGTTACGCTGTTCCATGCGTTTCCCGCGCAATGCGAGGACGAACTGCGCCGCTACCTTGCGCGGCTGGTCGGAGAAGTGCCGCAGATAGCGGGGAGGGTGGAGGGCCTGATGTCGCTTGGCGGAGGTACGGCGATCAGGCTCGCCAGCCCCGATCTGCTCGCACTGCGCGACGAAGTCGCCGAACATTTCCGCGGAATGCTGACACAGCAGGACCAGCATCGTCCGCGCCTTCATGTAACGATCCAGAACAAGGTCGGCTCAAAAGAGGCCAAGGCGTTACAGGCAGAGCTGTCCGGCCAGATCGAGCCGCGTCACTTCGCCTTTCCGGGCCTTGCGCTTCACGCTTATCGCGGCGGTCCGTGGGAATTCCTGCGCAGATTTGCATTTCGCGGGCGTGAAGGCGCATAACCGCCGCCTTGCGGGGGGAGATTACCGGCATGGACGCTTCGACATCCTCATTCTTGATGCTGGCGTATTTCGCGGGACTGATGCTCATCATCTCCATGGCCGTGACCAGCATCAGGCGGTTGCGCTATTTCGCGCTTGCTGCGGGGCTTGCGGCTCTGGCCTATGTCGTCCTTGCCGGAAGCGGAGTGGTGGCGATCCTCCTCGCAGCGGTCTTCGTTGGCGTAAATTCGCTGCATCTTTTCGGTCTCTGGCGTCTGTCGCGTAGCGGCACCATGCTCGAGGAGGAGCGAGCCCTGTTCGCCCGACTGCTCGGCGATGCCGATTCGGCGCAGGGTTTTCGCTTGAACGACCTGCTTCGCTGGCGCGACGTGGAGCCGGGGGAGGTTTTGATGCGCCAAGGCGATCGTGAGCCGCCGCTGGTCTATGTGGCACGAGGCAGGATCGGTGTGGCAGTAGACGGTGCCGAGTTGGGCACCTGCGGTTCGGGCGATTTTCTCGGCGAGATGAGCCTTGTCTCCGGCCACACGGCATCGGCCACCGCAACCGTCGTGGAGGCTTCGCGCATCGCGCTGTTCGACCGCGCTGCGCTGGCGCAATATGCCCGTTCCGTCCCCGAGGTCGGTGCGGCTGTGAACCAGGCACTGAACAAGGGGCTGGCGGTCAAGGTCGAGCGGATGAACCAGTCCGTTTCGCGCCCGGATTCAGAAACTGCAACGGAAGGACAGAAGGACGGTTGACCGCGTCCACCAAGCGCCCTAAATGCGCCGCCTGCCGAGCGGGCCCCCGGGATCGGGAACCGGCCTGCCGCACGGCCTTTCGGGGCGGAGTAGCTCAGGTGGTTAGAGCAGCGGAATCATA
>CAYOWF010000181.1:0-4580 GCA_964407585.1 uncultured Qipengyuania sp. | reverse complement strand
GGACGGATCGAACGCGTCGGACGCTTCGCGGGTATCCCGATGTCCTCGAATTACTATGGCACGGCGACCGAGTGCCTCGCGCAGGCGGTCTATTACGAAGCCGCGCTCGAACCCGAGCAGGGACAGCGGGCGGTTGCGCAGGTGGTGCTCAACCGCGTGCGGCATCCGGCCTATCCGAACAGCGTTTGCGGTGTGGTCTACCAAGGGTGGAACCAACCCGTCTGCCAGTTCAGTTTTACTTGCGACGGCGCCCTGATGCGCGCTCCGCAAGCCAATCTCTGGAGCAAGTCCAAAGCCATTGCGCGCGAAGCGCTGGCAGGCCGCGAAGTCGCCGAAGTCGGCACGGCGACGCATTATCACGCCGATTACGTCGTGCCCTATTGGGCTTTCAAGATGGGTAAGCTGGCCACGATCGGCCGCCACATCTTCTATCGCTTCCCCGGCTCGCCGGGCCGTGCCGCCAGTTTCTACGGCAATTGGGGTGGGCGTGAATTCAAGCCGCGGGTCGATTTCGCACGTTTCCTGAATGCGAATGACGATCTCGCCGCTCTCTCGGCCGAACCCGCCTATACGCCCGGGCTGACCGTCACGCCCGACGTGAAGGACCGCCATGCCGCGGCCGATGTCGGCGGGCGGATCGACACCACCAAGACCTGGCGCCTGACCATTCCCGACCCGGTCGAGGCGACGTCTTCCTATCGTGATACCCTTTCCCTGCAGGGCGAGCCTGTCGCCGCACCGGCCGGGAATTCGGAGCAAGAGCAATGAGCTATCTTCAGCGCTGGAATACGATGAGCGCAGCGCAGCGCCTGATCGTCACCGCCGCGGTGGGGATCGCCCTGCTGTTCGCCTGGGCCGCCTTCGCGCAGGTCGACCAGATTACGCGCGGGACGGGCAAGGTCATCCCTTCGAGCAAGGCGCAACTGGTCCAGCCGGCGGAACCTTCGGTCGTGGCCGAAATCCTCGTGCGTAGCGGGCAGAGCGTAAAGAAGGGCGATTTGCTCGTTCGCCTCGACGATTCCCAAAGCGCTTCGCAGCTTGGCGAACTTGAAACCGAGAACGAGCGACTGGCGGCGCGTGCCCGCCGGCTCGATACCGAAGCTTCCGGCGGATCGCTCGGTTGCGAGGAAGGCACGGCCTGCGCCGAAGAAGCGCGGCTGGCGCAGGCTCGCCGCGATACGGCGCAGGCGCGCGAATCCTCGCTGGCTTCGGCAGTCGAACAGCGCCGCCGCGACCTTTCGGAGGCGCAGGCCACGGCTGCCAGCCTCGAGAGCAGTCTTCGCCTCGCGCGCGAACAGGTCGAGATGCTTCGTCCGCTGGCGGCGAAGAATATCGTGCCGCAAACCGATCTTCTGTCGGCGGAGCGCGAGGTGATCGATTTGCAGGGCCGTCTTGCGGCTGCACGCCAGGCGGCGGGGCGGGCTTCGGCCGCCATTCGCCAGGCCCAGGCCGACCTCAACCAGGCGCGCGCGGATTTCCGCCAGCAGGCGCTGGCCGAACGCAGCGAAGTCGCCACGCGGATCGCAGTGAACGAGCAGAGCATCCGCGGCGCCGCCGCACGGCGCGACCGCAACGAATTGCGGGCACCGTCGGACGGGATCGTCAACGATGTGCAGGTGACCACCGAAGGCGGTTTCGTGGGGGCGGGCGAGAAGATCATGCAGATCGTCCCGGTGGGCGACAAGCTCCTGGTCGAAGCGCGCATTTCACCGAGCGACCGTGCCTTCGTGAAGGTCGGCGACAATGCCAACGTCAAGATCACCGCTTATGATTTCTCGATCTACGGCGGCCTCAAGGGCAAGGTCGCACAGGTCAGCGCAGACAGCATTTTCGACGAAGTCGAGCGCGAAGCCTATTACTCCGTCATTATCGAAACCGATCGCGCCTTCATCGAGAAGGGCGGGGTGCGCCTTCCCATCGTGCCGGGCATGGTTGCCGATGTCGAAATCCTGACCGCGCGCCGCAGCGTGCTGTCCTATCTCTTCAAGCCGGTGAACCGTGCCTTCGACCGGGCGCTGACCGAACGCTGAGACCTTTCCGGGAGGAGAGCGGGGGCGTGGACACGATGGTGTCTGCGCCTCCGATACTGTCTGGCCGACTCAGTAGCCGTGGAGCCAGCTCTGCTTGGCGCCAAGGCTCATCACCGGGCGGTAGCCGTGGTCGAGCGAGGCATCGAGCGGGGCAGTGCCGACATTGTCGAGCATCAGCCACCCATCGCCGTCCTTCACCAGCAGCACCGCATGGTCGCGGCGGCGAACGAGGTCGCGGGCGAGGGTGAGGATCATGTCCTCGCGCGCGACGCCTGCCGCAGCGAGCAGTTCCATCTTGAGCAGCGCGAAGTCTTCGCAATCGCCCTTTCCGAGACGCAGCGTGGTCGCCGCATCGGCCCAGTAGTCGCTCTGGCCGAACAGTTCGACGTCTTCGGCGTGGTGGATCTCGCGGTTGACCCAGCGATTGACCGAGCCGACCAGGTCGGTGCGGTCGCCGTTCACCCCGCCGACGCGCGAAAGCGTTGCGGAGAGATTGGTGCGGCTGGCGCCCACACGCCGCCATTGCGCATCGAAACTGGTCCGCGCGATCGGAACCATGCGGCTGCCGAGAACGAGATCCTTGCGAGGCGTTGCGGAATAAAGCGGCTGCTCCATCTTCCGGCTGGCGAAGGCTGGTCGGTCGAATTCGATGCGACCGGTAACGGCAAACGGGCTGGCGTCGAGCGAACAGCCCGAGAAATTCGCTTCGCGGGGTGCGGCGGCCGGTTCGAACGGTTTGGCGGGCGCGCTCGAAAGCAGCGGGTGCGAAGCAGGGGCCCCGGCCTGTTGCGCGCGAATGGCATCGAGTGCGCTCGCACCGCCGATGATCTGCGCAGCCTTGCTCGGCGCGATGGCTGTCATGGAGATCGGCGAGGTGACGTTCAGGTTGGCGGCGATGGGTGCGGCAATCGGACTGCCGCAATCGGTCGCCATCATCTTGACCGTCTGGACCGCTACCGCCGGCGTGGCTGCCTGCGCGACTTGGGGAGTAAGCGCGAGCAGCGCAGCGCCGGCCATCGCGGTGCGCATGGTGGATATAGAGGAGAGGTTTCCAACCATGCCTCCTTGCTAAGGCGGCAAGTTCAAGGAACAGTTTCGCCACTAGGTTAACGGCAGTGTAAGAATTCGCTTCAGCCCTCCGAAAGCTGCCGGTCGGTAATAGCTAACGCCTCATCTCTGAAACTTCCGGAATTTTGCCGATGCGCCACGCACGCTCCTTCACTTCGCTTGCCCTTCTTGCCGCACTGATGCCCGCGTCCGCCATGGCGCAGGAAGTCTATGGCGGGGTCTATGCGCATGCGGTGGAGACGCCGTTCACCTTCGAGACCAACGAGGGCGGAACGGACCTGCAGGCCGGCATCCGCCTCGACCCGATCGAGGGGCTGGCCGACGTGCAGCCTTACGTCTTCGGTTCGGTCAATCTCGACGGCGACACGAGTTTCGTCGGTGCAGGTGTGAGCTGGAAGGCGGAACTGGGCCCGGTCTATCTTCGGCCGGGTGTCGGCCTTGTGGTGCACGACGCACCGTCGCTAAGGGTCGATCCGGAAGACGGCTATCGTACCGACCTCGGCAGCCGCATCCTGTTCGAACCCGAAGTGGCGATCGGCGTGGACCTGTCCGAGCGCTGGTCCGTCGAGGCCAGCTGGGTCCACATCAGCAATGCACGGCTGTTCAACAGCGAGCAGAACCCCGGAATCGACACGATGGGGCTACGGCTGAACTACCGGATGTGAGCGACCGATCGGCCAGTCCGGATTGCTCGTGGACAAAGGGAGCGCGCTTACCCGACAGCCTTTGTCCGGCTGCTTTCGGAACGTCTGCGCCGCCACTTTTCAGGCACGACGGCGATGGCGGTATCGGTGCGAGCGTCCTAGCGACTTTCGGCTTTCACGCTTGCGGGCAGGTGGGGCGTAGCCGTAGCTGAAATACCCGTAGAGCTTCAGTTTCTTGCGCCGCCGCTCCCGTCCGGAGAGCCGGTCGAAGCATGTCATTGCCCCGTATATGATCAGCAAGGCCGCCTCTCCCACGAGCACGACGATATCGATTGCAAGCAACAGCGGCAGCACGGAGAATAGCCACAATCGGTGTTCGATTTGCTGGGCGGTGATCGAACCGGGAGCGAAGCGGATGGCGAGTGCAGCGATGCAGAAACACGCTGCGAGGTAGCCGCACAGGAGTGCGAAAGCGAACATGGGCGATCCAGTACAGTCTGGTTTGCGCACTCACCCCAAGAGTGTAGAAAACCGAGTCTAGGTCGCCGTGTCCAAGTTTGGCAATGGCTCGCCCAACAAATTCAGAATATACCCATAATTGCCGTATTTCCCGCGAGGTCCTGCTTAATCCATGCGAAAGGGGCGACACCTTGCGGTGCCGCCCCTCAACGATTTCTTCAAGAGAAAGAGATCTTTACTTGAGCTCGACGGTACCGCCGGCAGCTTCGATCTTGCCCTTGATTTCTTCGGCTTCAGCCTTGTTGACGCCTTCCTTGAGCGCCTTCGGTGCGCCTTCGACCAGGGCCTTGGCTTCGGTGAGGCCGAGACCGGTGATGGC
>CAYOWF010000180.1:0-4653 GCA_964407585.1 uncultured Qipengyuania sp. | reverse complement strand
CGCGTCAAGGCGCCGGTCAGCAAAGGCTATCACGAAACGCGCAAGCTTATGCGCGACCTGTCGCTTAACACGGTATGCGAGGAAGCGGCTTGCCCGAATATCGGCGAATGCTGGGATAAGAAGCACGCCACGGTGATGATCCTGGGCGATGTCTGCACGCGGGCTTGCGCCTTCTGCAACGTCAAGACCGGCATGCCGCGCCTGGTCGATCCGATGGAACCGGAAAACGTCGCGATCGCCGCGGGCAAGATGGGGCTCAATCACATCGTCATCACCAGCGTCGACCGCGACGACTTGCCCGATGGGGGTGCGGACCAGTTCGTAAAGGTGATCAAGGCGCTGCGGCGCGAGACGCCCGAAACGACCATCGAGATCCTCACTCCCGATTTCCGCGGCAAGATGCGCGCAGCGGTAGAGAAGATCTGCGAAGCCGGACCGGACGTGTACAATCACAATCTCGAGACCGTGCCGCGGCTCTACCCCACGATCCGGCCTGGTGCTCGCTATTACGCATCGCTTCGCCTGCTCGAAGAGGTGAAGAGCCACGATCCGCTGATCTTCACCAAGTCGGGCATCATGCTCGGCCTCGGCGAACAGCGCCTCGAAGTACACCAGGTCATGGACGACATGCGTAGCGCGGATGTCGATTTCATTACCATGGGGCAGTACCTGCAGCCGACCCCGAAGCACGCCAAGGTCGAAGATTTCGTCACGCCCAAGGCGTTTGCCGCCTATGGCTCGATCGCCCGGGCGAAGGGATTCCTGCAGGTCGCATCGAGCCCGTTGACCCGTTCCAGCTATCACGCTGGCGACGACTTTGCGGTCATGAAGGCCGCGCGCGAGGAAAAACTGGCAAAGGCAAGGGCGAGGGCAGGGGGCTGATGCCGGGCATTCGCGAAACGCGTCGCCTTCCTTACAGCTGCGAACAGATGTTCGACCTCGTCGCGGATGTGGCGAGCTATCCCAAGTTCCTGCCCTGGGTCGTGGCAACGCGTATCCGCAGCGATTCGGATACCGAGATGGAAGCCGACATGCTGGTCGGCTTCAAGGCGATCCGCGAGAAATTCACCTCGCGGGTCATCAAGCGGCGCCCCGAGCACATCGAAGTATTCTATGTCGACGGTCCCTTGAAGGACCTCGACAACAACTGGCATTTCACCTGCCTTCCCGATGGCGGCTGCGAGGTCGATTTCCATGTCGACTTCAGTTTCAGGAATGCCATGTTCGAAGCCCTTGCCGGGCAGTATTTCGACCGCGCCTTCCGCAAGATGGTCGAAGCGTTCGAACAGCGGGCGGACGAGCTCTACGGTCGCGAAAACGCGGCCGCGAACCTCTAGGGAAGCAACAGTTCGAGCGCGCAGACGGTCGCTTCACGGCGGATGTCGGCACGCGAAGTCGGCTCGAACTTCTTGAGTTCCCCTTCGGGCTCGCCTTCCTGGCCGCGCACGACGCGCGCAAATACGACCGTGCCTACCGGCTTGAGTGCAGTACCGCCCGCGGGCCCCGCAACCCCACTGATTGCAATCGCAACGTCGGCATTACTGTTCGCAAGCGCGCCCTTGGCCATCGCCCATGCACAGGCGATCGACACGGCACCGAAGGTTTCGATGATGTCGAGCGGCACGCCAAGCGTTTCCATTTTCGCTTCGTTGGAATAAGTCACGAAACTGCGGTCGAAAACGGCGGAAGAGCCGGGCACCTCGGTCAATGCTGCCGCAACCAATCCGCCGGTGCAGCTTTCCGCAAGAACCACTTTGCGACCCGCGGCCTTGTTTTCCTCGACGACCCGCTTGGCGAGCGTTTCGACATCATCGGGAAGGAGTTGCTGGAGCGTCATACGCGTCTCGATCGGGTCAGTTGCGGATCACCGTGGCGACGGCCTGCGCGGCAATTCCTTCGCCGCGACCTGTAAATCCGAGTCGTTCGGTAGTGGTCGCCTTCACCGATATCGCCCCTATGTCAACGCCGAGCAGTTCGGCGATGCATTTGCGCATGGCCTCGCGATGGGGGCCGATCTTCGGAGATTCGCAGATTATGGTGAGGTCGATATTACCCGTATGGTATCCTGCCGCGCCGACAAGTTCCGCGGCATGGGCAAGAAAGCGATCGCTGCTCGCGCCCTTCCACTGCGGGTCGGACGGCGGGAAATGGCTACCGATGTCGCCATCCCCGATCGCCCCGAGAAGGGCATCGACGATAGCGTGGAGCGCGACATCGGCATCGCTATGACCGGCAAGGCCCTTGTCATGCTCGATCTTGACGCCCCCTAGCCAAAGTTCTTCTCCGGGAGCGAGTTTGTGGACGTCGAAGCCCGTACCGATGCGGACTGGGGGAAAGTCGGACACGAAATCCTCCACGAATGTCAGTTTCTTCAGGCGCTCGTCTCCATCGACCAGCGCGACCGAACCTCCGGCGGCACGCAAAACCTGGGCATCGTCGCCCGCCGCCGCTTCGCCATGCCAGGCACGGTGTGCAGAAAGGATGTCCGGAAACCGGAACGCTTGCGGGGTCTGGACCCTGCGAAGCCTTTCGCGCTCACCGGTCCCCGTCATCAGGCCATTTTCGGCGAGAGCGAGGCTGTCCACGACCGGCAACACGGGAATAGCGCCGGGATAGTCCTCAAGCGCTTGGACCAACCTCCGGATAACCTCGCGCGGCAAATCGGGCCGGGCAGCATCGTGGATCAATACGCGCTCTGCAGTTCCCAGTGCCTCAAGGCCAAGCGCCACCGATTGCTGGCGGGTGTCGCCACCGGTCACCGCTTTCCAGCCCGTCAATCCCGCCAGGGCGCTGGCTACAAGTTTCTCGGCGCTTTCGGGTATCATCACCAGGACAGGCGCAGCGCCAGCGTTCAGCAGGGTTTCGACCGAATGACGGACGACCGGTTTTCCGCGCCACGGAGCGAATTGCTTCGGAACGGGCTGTCCTGCCCGCAGTCCCTTGCCGGCGGCAACCACGATGGCGGCGTAAGAGGGAAGGGGGCTGTCATCCTGCATTGCTATGCCGCGCGCTAGCGGGTTGAGGTTTTCGCTGCAACGCACTATGTGCCTGCCCAATAATTAGGCACACCACCAGTCATGACCGCGCAACCCATCCCTCCGGCCCCGCCGAAGCCCATTCACATCGGCCCTGTGGCGATCGACACGCCAGTCATCCTCGCGCCCATGACCGGTGTGACAGACCTGCCGTTCCGCAAGCTCGTGCGCAAATACGGGTCGGGCCTCAACGTCACCGAGATGATTGCGAGCGAGGCGGCGATCCGCGAAACCCGCCAGTCGGTCCAAAAGGCTTCGTGGGATCCGATCGAAGAGCCGGTTTCCATGCAGCTTGTCGGCTGCGATCCTGCAAGCATGGCCGAAGCCGCGAAGCTCCAGCAGGGCAACGGCGCGGATATCATCGACATCAATTTCGGCTGCCCGGTGCGCAAGGTGGTCGGCCAGCTCGCCGGATCCGCACTGATGCGCGAAGTTCCTTTGGCGACGAAGCTGATGGAAGCGACGGTCAAGGCGGTCGACGTGCCCGTAACGGTCAAGATGCGCATGGGCTGGGACCACGGCGACCTCAACGCGCCGGAACTGGCGCGGATTGCAGAAGATCTCGGCGTAAAAATGGTCACGGTGCACGGTCGTACACGCAATCAGATGTACAAGGGCAGTGCGGATTGGGAATTCATCCGCAAGGTCAAGGACGCAGTATCTATTCCCGTGATCGTGAATGGCGATATCTGCACGATCGACGACGCCGGCAAGGCGCTGGAACAATCGGGCGCTGACGGGCTTATGATCGGTCGTGGCGCCTATGGAAAGCCTTGGCTGCTGGCACAGGTCATGCACTGGTGGCGCACGGGCGAGAAGCTCGAAAGCCCCAGCTTCGACGAGCAGTACGAAGTGGTGGTCGAACATTACCGCGACATGCTCGAGCTTTACGGCGAGCAGGTCGGCGTAAAGATCGCACGCAAGCATCTGGGCTGGTACACGAAGGGAATGCACGGGTCGGCAGAGTTCCGTAATCGTGTTAATTTCATCGATAAAGCTTCTGAAGTTCTTGATGAATTGGAGCGATTCTACGAACCGTTCCTGCGTCGGCGCGCCGCGTGATGATCGCTGCCGGGGCGCCCGATGCCGCCGCCCAGATTTCCGGACTTATATTCGCCGTCCTGCTGGTCGACGAGAGCGACTGCATCGTCGAGGTCAATCCTGCCGCGGAAGAATTGCTAGGTCGCAGCGCCCGCAAGCTCCTGCGTATGTCGCTTCAGGAAGCCATCGTCATCGAAGACTCGCGACTGCGAGAGAGCCTTCAGAACTGCGATGCGCAGGTCATCGCGCGAGGCATCGCCATTGCGACGGATCATGGGGCCAGGAGGGTGAACATCACCAGTTCGCCGATGCACGCACATCCCGGTTGGCGTGTCGTCACTCTTTCGGAACTCGGCCAAACGGGCAACGATGGAGATGACGAGGAGCGCGTGGAACTTCGCGCACCGGCAGTGCTGGCCCACGAAATCAAGAATCCGCTTTCGGCTATCCGTGGAGCGAGCCAGCTGCTGGCGCGCCGCGCATCGGAACGTGACCGACCGCTCGCCACGATGATCGAGGGCGAAGTCGATCGCATCGCACAGCTTATCGACCGGATGCAGCAATTGGGCAGCCGCAG
>CAYOWF010000179.1:0-4658 GCA_964407585.1 uncultured Qipengyuania sp. | reverse complement strand
CCGTGGCGCTGTTCGCGGTCCCGGGTGCCTTCACCCCGACCTGCTCCGCCAAGCATCTGCCCGGCTTTGTCGAAAAGGCAGACGAGCTCAGGGCCAAGGGCGTCGATGAAATCGTCGCGACTTCGGTCAACGATGCTTTCGTGATGACAGCGTGGAAGCAGTCCGCCGGCAGCGACGACATCACCATGCTGGCCGACGGCAATGGCGAATTTGCCGAGGCTGCGGGCCTCAGCGCCGATTTCACCGGCTTCGGCATGGGCCAGCGCAGCCAGCGCTATTCGATGCTGGTCGAAGACGGCGTGGTGAAGCAGCTCAACGTCGAAGCGCCGGGCGATTTCTCAGTTTCGAGCGCGGAGCACATGCTCGGCCAGATGTAATCGGACCGTCCCGCCTGAGGACAATTTCGCGCCCCGCCTTGCCACCCGGCACGGCGGGGCGCAGTCTTTCTCCCCTCTGGAGGAAAGGATCATGGCACAACGCGATTGGGAAGAGGACGACACATACGGCATGCTGCTAGGCTGGCGTGCGGACCCGGCGGGCGACAGGATCGCACTGAAGATGCAAAGCACGCGCAAGGTGGTCGAAAGCGGCGACGACGTGCGCGAATATCGCTATTTCATGACGCGGCAACAGGCCGTGCAGCTGGGGAATTTCCTCTATGGCGTGGCAGGCGAGACCCCGCCTGCGATGCGCAAACGCGGATTCTTCAACCGGCTGATGCGCGGCTGATCAGCGGCGAATTGCCAGCCAGGCGAGATATTGATCGATCCATAGATCGCTGGTCGTGCCTTGCGGCCGCATCCCAAAGCCATGCGATCCGCCCGAGTAGAGGTGGAACTCGACGCTGCCGGCGGTCTCCTGCCAGTTTCCCACAAAATCCAGCGTGGCCCATTCGTACAGGAAATCGTCCGCCGCTATCGCCATGAAGAGGTCGGGTCGGACCTGCATCGTCATATCGCGCGCGATCGGCGGATAGATAAGGGCGACATTCTCGAGCAGCGCCGCTTCCTCATATTGCTGGAGCAGGCGGACCGTCGATTGCGCTCCCGCCGAAAATCCGATCGCACCTAGCTTGCCCGGATCAAGACCCCATTCTGCCGACCGCTCGTGGACGAGTTCCACCGCCGCAGCCAGGTCGGCCACGGCCGGAGGATGATCAAACTCGCTTTCGTTCGAATAGCCTGCCCATTCGGCGAGCAATTGCCGCATGAATTCGGCTGGATCGCGAGGGGTCGGGCGCGGGCGATATTTCAGGACGAAGGCGGTGTAGCCCTTGGCAGCCAAACGTTCCGCTACCCGGAATCCCTCGCTCTCTATCGAGACGAACGAATAGCCCCCGCCCGGCACGACGATGACGGCCTGCCCATTGCCATCGCCATTCTTGGGCGCAACGCGATAAAGCGAAGGGTGCGACACATTGCGCACCCAGACCTCTCCGATCACCCGGTTCCATTGCTCCGTGTCGGATGCCTCGGTCGCAGCCCCCGGCAAGAGGATCCGTTCGCCCGGAATCGCGGGAACTTCCAATGCTATTGGCGGAGGCTCTTGGGCCTGTGCGGATACGCCGTTCGCCGAGCCAATGGCGAGACACAATCCGTAAAGCGCGTATTTCAAAGCCGGCCCCTCCCTTCCCTTGCGAAGAGCATCAAGAGACCGGATGAGAACATGGTTGGCAAGTCGCACGTCAATCGTTCGCCCGAACGGCGGCCCTCGATACCAGCGATCACACCGCCATAGACACGATCCGGCCATCGCTATCGCGACGCACTGTCCAGCCGGACCGTCGTCTTAAGCAGTTTCTCCAGGCTCGCCGATCCCCTCTGCCAAGGCTTCGATCCGTTCGACACTGCTGGCGGGACTGAAATGGAACCCCTGGCCAAGCTTGCAGCCCAGTTCGATCAAGCTGGCGCAATCGCGCTCGCTTTCTATCCCCTCGGCGACGATGTCGATCGAAAGGTTCTGGCTCATGGCGATCAACGCCTGGACGATCGCGAGGTTGCTATGGTCGAGCGTAAGCCCGGCAACGAAGGACTTGTCGATCTTCACGCGGTCGATGGGAAAGTCACGCAGGTGCGACAGGGAGGAAAAGCCGGTCCCGAAATCGTCGAGGGCAATGGAAACCCCTGCTTGCCTGAGCTGCGCCAGGACCTGCTTCACATAGTTCGTGTCGTTCACCATCAGCAGCATTTCGGTGAATTCAAGGCAGATATCGCCCGGCTCGATCCCGGCATCTTGAAGCCGATCAAGAAACCGCGTCATGAAATCGCGACACAGCAAATCCGCCTCGGTAACATTGATGCTCAGAAATTCGAGATCGGGCAGTGCCAGCTTCAAGCGTTTCAAATCGTTGCAGATACTCGCCAACATGCTATCGAATACGCGCCGACTGAGCGCCGGTTCGAGCAGGGCCGGCTGGACGTTCGAAGCTGTGAGGACGTCACCGTTCTCATCGTGGAGCCGAAGGAGCGATTCCAGCCCCACGACCTTGCGGGATTCGAGTTCGATAATGGGTTGGTAGGCGGCGAAGAGCCGATCGTCGGCGATAGCCGAGCGCACGCTGTCGATTGCGACCTGCCTGTTCTTCATATCCGCTTCGAATTCACGGCGATAGGCATGGGCGCGTCCCGGCTCTCGCGCCTTCCCATGATACAAAGCGAGGTCGGCACGCCTCAGGAGCTCTTTCGCACTCAAATTCTCGAGGTAGGAAGATATGCCGCATGAAGCGCCGACGCTGACATCGTTGCCGCCCACTTCTATTCGAGGACTAATCGCCTCGATCAGCCTTTCGGCCAGCTCGATGGCATGTTCGGGGTCCTTCCCCTGCTCGGTCACGACCACGAACTCGTCCCCACCCCATCGCGCCAGCACATCGCCTTTCGCAAGGGCGCCCTGTAACCGGCTTGCCACCTTCTTGAGAACGAGATCGCCGACTAGATGTCCGAAGAAGTCGTTGACGTCCTTGAACCCGTCGAGGTCGATGAGGATGACATGGAACGGACCGCGCCAAGGGTCGAACTTGCGGATCTTCGAAGAGAGTTGAAGATCGAACGCATGACGGTTCAGCAGGCCCGTCAAACTGTCGTGATCGGCAGTATGCTTGAGCGTTTCGTAAGTGTCATGAGCTTCTGTGATATCGTAAATCACACCGATCATGCGATCGGCCTCGCCCTCGAAGGAAACGCGTTCTCCCATGCTCCTCACGCGCCTGATCGCGCCATCGGGCCTCATGATGCTCGCTTCGAAAGTATAGGGCACATCGTCGGCCATCGCACGGTCGACTGCCGCCCGCACCATATCGCGTTCGCTTTCGAGATAGCATTCGATCGCATCGTCTACACTGACGTGCGTCCCGACCGGGATACCGTGTATGCGGTACACCTGATCGGACCAATGCAGTTCCGATGTTTCGAGATCGATCTGCCACACTCCGGTACCGCCGACATCCGCCGATTGGCGGAAGATGACGTTCTTGCGATCCGCCTCGATGGTCTGCTCGGCCAGCCGGACGTTCAGCCGTTCCAGTTCCAGATTGCGATCCAGCAGGGCAAGATACCCTTCTACCGATTGGGCGAGCGGTCCGAGCCTGGCAAGGCTCTGCTCGTCGAAGGCGCCCGGTTCGGGAGAGATCACGCACAAGGTCCCGAGAGGAATGCCATTCGCAGCATGTACCGGGATACCCGCGTAGGAGCGAATGAACGGGGCACCGGTGACAAGCGGGTTCTGGGCAAATCGGGGATCCGTGGCGGCATCCTCGACCAGCATCGGCCGGTCGGCTTCTACGCAATGCAGGCAAAAGGAAACTTCCAGCGGGGTTTCGGTAACCTCGATACCGGACCTGGCGTGCAAATGCTGGCTCTTGTTATCGAGCAGCGAAACCATGGCGCTGGATCCGTTCAACACCTCTGCCGCAAGCCGGGTGATATCGGACAGCAATTGCGCCGCCGGCTTGTCCAGCAACTGGAGTTGCCGGAGCAATTCAGACCTCTCCCGTGAGGGATTGAAATGAAAACTCATGGAATTTCGCCCAAATCCCCGTGAATGAATTTCACGGCACGTATATTGACGTAGAACCATGAATTTAGGGTAAAAGGACATTCAATTGCCGCAGGATGAGCCCCAAGCCACTCCTGGAACGCCTTTAAATTTCCAATAGAAACAAAGAACTATTCACAGAGCCCCGATTTTATCCGCATTCGTTCGCTTTAGGCAACCTAGGTATTGCTCCCTAAACCGGTCGTTACGGAGGCTGGGACCAGGATCATTCAAATGCGCCGGCTTCCTCTTGAACGGGCTTGAATGGTATTTTCGCTTTGGCGCCTGGGCCGGGGTCCTCAGCCGTAACCCATCAGCTTGAGCACTTCCTCACGGCTGCGCTGGTCGTCGAGGAAAGTACCCATCATGCGGCTGGTCACCATGCCGACACCGGGCGTGCGCACGCCGCGGGCGGTCATGCAGGAATGCTGGGCATCGATGACCACGGCCACGCCCTGCGGCTGGAGGTTCTCCCAGATGCAGTCGGCGACTTCGGCAGTCAGGCGTTCCTGGACCTGCAAACGGCGCGCGAAGCCGTGGAGCACACGGGCCAGCTTGGAAATGCCGACTACGCGGTCGTTGGGCAGGTAGGCGATCGCCGCCTTGCCGATGATCGGCGCCATGTG
>CAYOWF010000178.1:0-4700 GCA_964407585.1 uncultured Qipengyuania sp. | reverse complement strand
ATGCTGGTCATCGTGATGAGCGTGATGAACGGCTTCCGCGCCGAACTGCTCGACAAGATCGTGGGGCTGAACGGCCATGCCATCGTGCAAGCCTATGGCGGACGGCTCGACGATTGGGAGGGTGTCCTCCAGGAAATCGAGCAGACGCCCGGCGTCGTCGAAGCATCGCCGCTCATCGAACAGCCCCTGCTCACCACGTTCAACGGCCGGGTCGAGGCGATCCTGCTACGCGGCAATACCCAGCGGGACATTCGCGAGCTCGGCACAAAGGTCGTCAGCGGGAATATGGATGCGCTCCAGCCGGGGGCGAGCAAGGTCGCGATCGGCGTGCGCCTGGCCGAGAATATCGGGGCGAGGGTGGGCGACACGATCACCATCATCAACCCGCAGGGTCGCTCCACACCCTTCGGTACGGTACCGCGTCAGGTCGGCTACGAGGTCGCGGCCATCTTCGAAGTGGGCGTATACGATTACGACGGTGCCTTCGTGGTGATGCCGATGCAGGATGCGCAGACGCTGCTGCTGATCGGCGAGACCATCGGCATGATCGAGGTGCAGGTCAGCGATCCGGACGAGGTCGAGGACATCCTCGCCCCGGTTGCCCAATCGTTGGCGGGCAGGGCTGTCGTGCGCGACTGGAAGACCATCAACGCCACGCTCTTCGAAGCGTTGCAGGTCGAACGGGCGGCAATGGCATTCGCATTGAGTTTCATGGTCTTGGTGGCCGCTTTCAATATTCTTTCGAGCCTGGTCATGCTGGTGCGCGCGAAGACCCGCGATATCGCCATCATGCGCACCATGGGCGCGACGCGGCGGAGCCTGACCAAGATATTCGTGACCACCGGCTTCACCGTCGGCGCGATCGGCACGCTGGCAGGCCTGGCGCTCGGCGCGCTGGTCCTGGCTTTCCGGGAGCAGATCGTGAAAGGCATTGGCTGGCTTACCGGGGCCGACTTGTGGGATCCGCAGGTGCGCTTCCTCAGCACGATCCCTTCCAAGCCGGACCCTGTCGAAATCGTCATGATCGTCGGGCTCGCGCTGGTTATGAGCTTCCTCGCAACGCTCTATCCGGCGCTGAAGGCGGCGAGTACGGATCCGGTACAGGTGCTGCGTTATGAGTAACGCCCATTTGCGCCCGGTGGTCGAATTACGCGGCCTTACCCGCAGCTTCGAGCAGGGCGGCGTCCGCATCGACGTACTGCGCGGGGTCGATCTCGACGTCATGCCCGGGGAAATCGTCGCGCTGCTGGGCCCCTCGGGTTCGGGCAAGTCCACCTTGCTTCAGGCCGTCGGGCTCCTCGAAGGCGGCTTTGGCGGGGAAATCCTGATCGCGGGCCATTCCGCCGAAAAGAGCGACGCCAATGCGCGCACCAATCTGCGCCGCGATCACCTCGGTTTCGTCTACCAGTTTCACCACCTGCTGCCGGACTTCGACGCGCGCGAGAACGTGGTCCTGCCTCAGCTCGTTGCGGGCAAATCGCGTAGCGAAGCCGACGAGAGGGCGGAACAGCTGTTGACGGCGCTCGGCCTCGCACACCGGCTGAGCCATCGCCCAAGCCAGCTTTCTGGCGGCGAACAGCAGCGCGTAGCCGTAGCCAGAGGGCTGGCGAATCGGCCCGATCTGGTCCTCGCCGACGAGCCCACGGGAAATCTTGACGAGGCGACGTCCGATCGCGTTCTCGAACAGTTCCTCGCACTTGTTCGGGGCGAGGGCAGTGCCGCGCTCGTTGCAACGCATAATGAGCGCCTTGCAGCCCGCATGGACCGCGTCGTGCGCCTGCACGAGGGTGTTCTCGAATAGAGGACCCGGACCGGGTTTCGCCCGTTAGTCATGTAAAAGGAGGATTTTTGCATGACCGACCATCCAAGCACCTACAAAGCGGACGATTGCAACCGTAACGGCATCGAGTGGGACGACCGAGCGGCCCTGCATCGCAAGGACGACGGCGATGGCTTGCTCGATGGAGCGAAGGGGCTGCGTTCGGGTACCTTCGCCGAGCTCGTGCGCCACATGATGCTCATGCCCGAAGGCGAGCGTTCGGCCTATTACATCGAGAAACTGGGCGATCGCGAATATCATGCGGAGGAAGTGGCCGACCTGTCGCGGCGCAGCGATTTCCCGCGCTCGTAGTTTCAGGACGGTCATTCGCAGAAGGCGAGTTGTCGCCGGGTTCCGGGCGTCTAACCATGCCCGAGGGAGGACAGCATTATGCTCACGACGTTTCTGACCCTCATGCTCGCCCAAGCGGCTTCGGCCGAGGCGCCCGCCACCCCGCCGCCGGCTCCGCCCCGTTGCGAGGGCGCGAATTACGAGGCGTTCGACTTCTGGGTCGGGGAATGGGACGTCTATCCCAATGCCACCGAGGGAACGCCGGACCAGGTCGCTGAAAGTCGTATCGAGAAAGTCAGCGCTGGCTGTGCCATTCGCGAAACGTGGATGCCTCTAAGGGGACGGGGCGGTTCGAGCCTGAGCGCTTACGACCCCGAAACCGGCGGTTGGCACCAATTATGGGTCGGCGGGGCTCCCGGACGCGTATTCTTCGACGGGGGCGCGGTCGATGGCCGGATGGTGCTTACCGGCTATTGGGGCAAGGATAACGAAGGGAATCCTTCGCTTGTACGTATGACCTATTCGGTGCAGGAGGATGGCAGTGTCCGCCAGCACGGACAGGCCAGCTCCGATCATGGCGTGACCTGGAGCGACAGTTTCGACCTCATCTATCGCCGCAAGGAATGACCGCAAAATGACCACCATCGCCGACTTCACCGTCGCCACGAACAAGGGCGAAGACCTCGATCTGGAGGAGAAGCTCGGCAAGGTGCTGCTGGTGGTAAACACCGCCAGCCAGTGCGGTTTCACGCCCCAGTACGATGGTCTGGAAAAACTCTATCAGGACTATCGCGAAAAGGGCTTCGAAGTGCTGGCCTTTCCCTGCAACCAGTTCGGCAATCAGGAGCCGGGCGATGCCGATGAAATCGAGCAATTCTGCAAGGTCAATTTCGGCCTTACCTTCCCGTTGATGCAGAAGGTCGAGGTGAATGGCGGCAATGCCAGCCCGCTGTTCGACTGGATGAAGAAGGAAGCACCCGGCCTGATGGGTTCGCAGGCGATCAAGTGGAACTTCACCAAGTTCCTCATCGATCGCGAGGGCAACGTAGTGAAGCGCTACGGCCCGGCGGATGCACCTGCCGGTATCGCCAAGGATATCGAAAAACTCCTGTAACCCTTGGCGCCAAGCGTTCGAAAGGCCAGTCATGTTGTCCGATATCAACCAGTGGTTCCTTTTGCTCGGCGCCGAATATGGCGTGAATCCCTATATTTTCGGCGGGATCTATGTGGGCGCGATCCCCTTCTTCCTCGCCTCGATCGCCTGGCTGGTGAAGCGCGCGCGGGCAGGGCAGTCGACCGTGGTCCCGACGATGCTGGCGGGATTCTTCTTCGTTTCCGCCTATATCTACCTTGCCATTGTCGGGCAGAATATTCCCCTCTGGGTATGGATATTCCTCGCCGCGCTGATCGCCTACGGAGCCTGGTCGACGATCCGCGATACCCGCCGCAAGATCGCGGCTGCAGACGAAGAGTGAATTTCTCCACCGCTTGTGGAGAATAACTGCCTTTGCGCGCTTTGAGATCGGCGCGCGAAATCCTAACTTGCGTGAATGCCCTACAAGCCCTTCGTCCCGCTGCGCGTGCTCTCGGCCTATTCGATGCTCGAAGGGGCGATCGACCCCAAGGCCATGGCGAAGCTGGCGAAGGAGCGCGGATTTCCGGCGATCGCCATGGCGGACCGCAACGGACTCTATGGCGCGGTCATGTTCGCCAATGCCTGCAAGGCGGAGGGTGTCCAGCCGATAACCGGTACGTTGCTCGGCGTTTCGCGCGACGAGGAAGGGCGGGTGGTCGATTACCTTCCGCTCTATGCGCAGGACGAGACCGGCTACGACAATCTCTGCCACCTGGTGTCGAAAGCGCATCTCGAACGTCCGCTCGAATTCGAACCGCATATCCGCATGGAAGATTTCGAAGGCCGGACGGAGGGGCTGATTGCGCTCACCGGAGCGAGCGAGGGCGCGGTCACCAAGTTGCTGGCGGAAGGGCAAACGAGCCACGCCGTGGCCATGCTCGACAGGCTGCAATCCTTCTTTCCCGGTCGCCTCTACATCGAGCTCGCCCGCCGCGGAAATCCGGTCGAGGAAGCGGCGGAAGCGGCGCTGATCGACCTGGCCTACGAACGCGACCTTCCCCTGGTTGCGACCAATCCTGCCAATTTTGCCGAGCCGCACATGTACAAGGCGCATGACGCCATGCTGTGCATCGCCAATTCCACCCATATCGACGCGGAGGAGCGGCCCAAGTCGAACCCAGAGGCATACGTCAAGACCGCGCACATGATGGGAGAGGCCTTCGAGGACCTGCCGGAAGCGATCGCCAATACGCTCGTCATTGCGCAGCGCTGTGCCTATGCGCCGCCCTATCGCGACCCGATCCTGCCGAGCCTGGCCGGCGACCTCGAAGGCGAGGCGCGGATGCTGGAGGAGGATGCGCGCAAGGGGCTGGCCGCCCGTCTCGAACCCTATGGCGAAATGTCGGACGAGCAACTGAAGGTCTATGTCGACAGGCTCGATTACGAAGTCGGCATCATCAACCAGATGGGTTTTCCCGGCTACTTCCTGATCGTTGCCGACTTCATCAAATGGGC
>CAYOWF010000177.1:0-4733 GCA_964407585.1 uncultured Qipengyuania sp. | reverse complement strand
ATGCCGCCGCCCGCCTCGATGGCGAAGAGCTCCGCTCCTTCGATGAAAGAGAATTCGTTTCCGCTGACCGCGGCACCGAGCAGGATGATGAAGACCACGATACCCACACCGTCGTTGAACAGGCTTTCGCCCGCCACCGCGCTTTGCAGCGATTTCGGTACGTTTTCTTCCTTGAGCACGCCGAGCACCGAAACCGGGTCGGTCGGGGCGATGAGCGCACCGAACACGAAGTACCAGATCGGGGCGAAAGACAGGCCGATGAAAGAACCCAGTCCCCACATGGCGAGGCCCACCAACACGGTCGAAATCAAAACGCCCACGGTCGACAGCAAGAGCACCGGCAACCACGCCACCTTCAGCCGGTCGAGATCGACATGCAGCGCGCCCGCAAATAGCAGGAAGCTGAGCATGCCCTGGAGCAGTGTATCGGTGAAATTCATCTGCTGCAGCGTGTTCGCCACCCAGTCGTCGAGAGTGACGCCCGGGATGAAGGCGTTGGCGATCATCAGCCCGATCGCAGCGATCGCTCCCATCACCGTCAGCCCGATCACATGCGGCAGCTTGACGAAATGATGGTTGAACCAGCCGAGCAGAGCGGAGGCGACAACCAGGAGAGCAGCGATTTCGAAGGCGGAGAGCGAGGTCGCGGTTTCTTCGTGCATGGTGGGAGCGATAGCGTGGAGGGAGGCTTACGTGAAGCTTGCCTCTCAAAGTGCAGGGCGCGTTTCGTCCGAACGGATGCGCAACCAGTTTCCGAAGATCGACCCGGCGCTGTCCGGCCTGGTCTTCAAGACGCTGATGGACCGGGACTTGCAGCTGGCCGCCTAAAGGCAATCGTCGCAAGAACCTTAGCGCGTTTCGCGCGTTCGGTCGGTCATGGTCGGCAGATTTCGACATAGGATTGCCACATTTGGGCTTTCGTGGCGAAATAGCGCCTGGTCGTGGCTGCGCGGCAGGCCCAAGCGCTATACGCTTGCCGGAGTGCTACTGGTCGGGCTCGTCACATGGCAGGCCATGGCGATCCCGCCCTGGAAAGCTGGCGAGCGGGTAGAACGCGAAAGCCTGACCTTCCTCGCCAGCGATGGCAGCATCATCGCGAGGCGAGGTCCCGCGCCCGTGGAAGAAATCGATGCAGCGGCGCTGCCCGATCACGTTCGCCATGCCTTCATCGCGATCGAGGATCGCAGGTTCGAAGACCATGGCGGCATCGACGTCCGCGGCCTTGCCCGTGCCATGCTCGCCAACCTGCAGGCGGGTGGGGTGGTCGAAGGCGGTTCGACCATCACGCAACAATACGTCAAGAACACCTACCTCACACAGGACCGGACGTTCACCAGAAAATTCAAGGAGTTCCTCCTTGCCGACTGGGTCGAGAACTGGATGGACAAGGACGAAATCCTGTCACGCTATCTCGAAAGCGCCTATTTCGGGGCGGGGCAGACCGGGCTGACGGCCGCCGCGCATCGCTATTTCGACGTCACGCCTCAGGAACTGACGCTGGGACAGGCGGCGATGCTCGCAGGGGTGATCAAGGCCCCGTCGAACCTTGCACCCACGGTCGACCGTGAGGCCTCGCGCGAACGCATGGAAGTAGTGCTCGATGCCATGGTCGATGCCGAATTCATCACCCGCGAAGAGGCGGATGCGGTCGAAGAGCCGGAACTCAGCAGGGGCGAAAGCGGCGATGTGGCCGCGGGAAGCTGGTTCACCGACTGGCTGCTGCGCGACATCGACGACGGCGAAACGGGCGAGATTCGCACGACGCTCGATGCGGACATGCAAAAGGCGGCGGAAAAGGCCATTGCCGATGCGCGGCTGGGCCGGGCGCAAGCGGCGCTTATCGCCATCCGACCCGATGGTCGCGTCCTGGCCATGGTCGGTGGAAAGGACTGGCAGCCGGCGGCTTTCAATCGCGCGCTCTTCGCCGAACGCCAGCCGGGATCGACCTTCAAGCTTTTCGACTATCTCGCCGCATTTCGCGACGGCGCCGTGCCCGAAGACAGGATGATCGACGAGCCGATCGAGGTGGACGGCTGGAAGCCGGAAAACGGGTACGACGGCTATTACGGCGTGGTGAACCTTCGCGAAGCCTTCGCCTGGTCGAGCAACACGGTGGCCGTTCGCGTCGCGCAGACGGCCGGCTACGACGAAGTGCGCAAGGCGGCGCGCGATCTCGGCGTGCATTCCGATCTGCCCGAAGCGCATAGCCTGCCGCTTGGTACCGCAAGCATGACGCTGGCCGAACTCGTCGGCGCCTATGCCGCCTTTGCGGGGGGCAGCTATCCGGTGAAACTTTACGGTGTCGAGGACGATTTCGAGGAACCGGATCACAGGCTCGACCGGCACCGGGAGTGGGCGCCGATGCTCGACCTGCTCTGGTATGCCGCGAATTACGGAACCGGTCGGCGTGCCGCGCTTGGCTACCCGACCTTCGGCAAGACCGGGACAACGCAGGAAGGGCGCGATGCGTTGTTCGTCGGCTTTGCCGGCAATGTCGTGACCGCCGTCTGGGTGGGACGCGACGACAACAGACCCGTGGCCGGCGCCAGCGGTGGCCGGTTGCCCGCGCAGATCTGGCGCGAGTTCATGTCCGGGATCGATCTGGAACCGATGACGCTACCCTTCATCGCCGGAGGGCGTCCGGTCGAGGTGCGCAAACCTGTACGGACCGTGCGTCCGGATCCGGCTCCTCGCGCGCAATCGCGCGCGCGCGGGGAGAACGACCGGAAGGACAGGAAGAGGCGGCGGGGCCCGCGTCACACGCGTCCGACGATCGGTATGATCTGAAATGGTGGTGCCCGGGGACGGATTCGAACCGCCGACACTGCGATTTTCAGTCGCATGCTCTACCAACTGAGCTACCCGGGCTAACCCTCGCTGCGGCCTCTCGTGGGGCGCTCCAGCGGTTGGAGTGCGCGCCTATGGCGAAGCATGGCCGGATTGGCAAGGGGCTAATTCAATCGTCCTGCGGCTTGACTACTTCGGCAGCGATTTCTTCGGGAAGGGCGGGGCGGCCGGGGACAGCGTAACCGTCGCCGAACCACTGGGCGAGATCGCGATCGCGGCATCGCTCCGAGCAGAAGGGCGCATGGTCCTGGGACCGGGGCTTCTTGCAGATGGGGCAGGCTTTAGGCATGCCCCACCACTTGGGCAGAGGCGGTCTCGATAGCAAGGCCCGGATCGGTCTCTATCCGGAGGGGGCGCCCGGTGCGGCGCTCGATTTCTGCAAGCCAATCCGGTTTCAGCTTGGCCTTGAGTGCGGGATGGACCGTGAGCAGCGTCACACCCGCACCCTCGACCAATTCCGCGCGCCGCAACGCCATGCGCGCGGCCATGGCCGTGCGCGAGGTCGCGAAGCGGTGTAGCAGCGAAGGCCCTTCAAGCCGTGCGACAAGCTGGACGAAGCCGAAGCCGTTCATTGCCGTGCGTTCGTGCGACCAATCGCCCAGCGCGTCAGCCAGCGCCGTATCGATCGCCTTGCGATCGGACTTGGCGTTCAATGTAGGGAAGTCGATGCCGATGGATCCACCCAGATCGAAGAGCTGCAGCGCACGGGCGAGCGGCTCTACCGTCGCCAGCGCCAGCGCACGCGGATCGAGGTCGCCGTCTATATCGACCAGGGTCATGGCGGGCGTCGTGGCGAAGAGCAGCGAGCCGCCGTCGAAGGCGATCTCACCCGAACTGGCGCTGTGCCACAGGTCTTCCCAGACACCGGCGGGGAAGCGGTGGACGCGCTTTCCGGTCGCGAACACGTTTTCCGAAGGTGAGGCGAGGGCGGCCGCTCTTGCGGCGGGCAGCTTGTAGCGACCGCGTTCGGTCATGGCGGCTCGCGTGACGACGAGGTCGAGCATGCTGCCCTCGCTAACATCGCGTGCGAGCCTGTCGATGAGCAATTCGCGGCCTTCGTCCGTCGTAGCCTTGCCGCGCGTGCCGCGCTTGGCGGTCAATCGTGCCGTCACGGTCTGCCCTGCGTGCAATTCGCCCGGCCACCGGCATTTGGCCGCCAGCACATGATCGCCGTCGAGCAGAAGTGCGCGGGTCTCGCCCACGCCTTCCTCGACCAGCCACTCAGGCAATGTCGAACCCCGCCGCCTTCAGCAGCGCGCGCGTTTCGTAGAGCGGCAGGCCGACCACGCCCGAATGGCTTCCCTGGATGCGGCTGATGAGCCCTTCGGCGATGCCCTGGATCGCATATCCTCCAGCTTTCCCGTGCCATTCTCCGCTGGCGATATAGGCGTCCATCTCTTCGGCGGAGAGGCGCTTGAAGAGCACCACCGTCTCGCTCAGCCGTTCGCGCAGGCTACCATCCGGCGCACGCAGGGCGATGGCGGAATACACGCGGTGGCGGCGGCCGGAAAGCAGCTCGAGGCAGCGGCGGGCCACCGCTTCGTCTTCGGCTTTGGGAAGTATCCGGCGTCCGGCTGCGACGACTGTGTCGCCTGCCAGCACGAAACCGTCGTCGCCGGCAGCGGCTTCGGCCTTCTCGCGCGCCATGCGGCGTGCATAGGCGCGCGGAAGTTCGCCCTTGCCAGGCGTTTCGTCGATATCGGCCGGTGCGATGGCATCGGGCACGAGGCCGAGCCGCGCGATCAGTTCGCGGCGGCGCGGGCTGGCGGATGCGAGGATGAGAGTGGGCTTACCCACTGGGTGTTACTGGGGGCCGGGGCCCTGGCCGGGTCCGCCGCGTCCGGGCATGAAGCGGTAGGTGATGCGCGCCTTGGTCAGGTCGTAAG
>CAYOWF010000176.1:0-4746 GCA_964407585.1 uncultured Qipengyuania sp. | reverse complement strand
CTGTTCCGCGGCGACATGCGCTATGCCGACCGGCTCGGCGATTTCCTGACCGACGAATACAACGACGCCAGCCGCGCCGATGCGCAGATGAACCTGGCCAAGCTTGCAGAGATCGACCGGAGCGCGCTGTCGCCAACCGACCAGCTCGCCTACGACGTGTTCCAATACGACGAGGAACGCGCCCTCAAGGGTCTCAGCCCGGAACTGCTCGCCATTACGGAGGTGCGGCCGGTCAACCATTTCTCCGGCTTCCACACCTTCTATCCCGGCTTCGCCAGCGGACAGAGCGCCGCCCCGTTCGACACGGTCGAGGATTACGAAAACAACCTCAAGCGCCACGCCAATTACGTCGTGCTGACCGACCGGGCGATCGCCAAGTTCCGTGAAGGGCTGGACACCGGCGTGCTCGAAACCAAGCTGACCATCGGCAATGTCATCAGCCAGCTCGACACCCAGCTGGCGATGGAGATCCACGAATCGCCCTTCTGGATGCCGGTCGACAATTTTCCGGAAAGCTTCTCCGACGCCGAGAAGGAGCGCCTGAAGTTCGAATATCTGGAATCGATCGAGAGCATTTACGCAGCGCATCGCCGCCTGCGCGATTTCCTGCGCGACGAATATTATTCCGAAGCGCGCGACAGCGTTGGCCTCTCCCAGATGAAAGGTGGGGTGCAGCTCTACCAGCACCTGATCGAAGGAACCACGACGCTGCCGCTGACGCCCGACTACCTGCACAATCTCGGCCTGTCGGAAGTCGCGCGGATCAAGACCGGGCTGGAGGAGATCAAGGCGGAAGTGGGCTTCGAAGGTACGCTCAACGAATTCTTCGACTACGTCCGTACCGATGAACGGTTCAAGCCGGAAAGCCGCGAAGCGCTGACGCAGAGCTATTACGACATCGGCAAGCAGGTGGACGAAAAGATCGGCGAATATTTCTCGCTCGTTCCCAAGACCGAACTGCTGATCAAGCCCTACGAGCCCTATCGCGAACAGTTCAGCGCCGGCGGATCCTATGAAAGCGGTGCACCCGACGGTTCGCGCCCGGGTACCTTCTACTTCAATGCCTACGACCTGCCGAGCCGCCTGACGACGGGCAACGTCACGCTTTACCTCCATGAAGGTGCGCCGGGCCATCACTTCCAGATCAGCCTCGCACGCGAGAACGAGGACCTGCCCAGCTTCATGCGTTTCGGCGGCAAGACCTCCTATATCGAGGGCTGGGCGCTCTATGCCGAGACGCTGGGCTACGAGATGGGCTTCTTCGACGACCCGTGGAACCGCTATGGCACGCTGCAGGACGAACAGCTGCGCGCGATGCGACTGGTGGTCGATACCGGCCTGCATTCGAAAGGCTGGAGCCGCGAGCAGGCGATCGATTTCATGCTCGCCAACAGCGGCATGACGCGGACCGAAGTCGTCGCCGAAGTCGAACGCTATATCGCGATTCCCTCGCAGGCGCTGGCCTACAAGGTCGGCGCGCTGAAGATCCAGGAGCTGCGCGAACGGGCGGAAACTGCGCTGGGTGACGATTTCGACATCCGCAATTTCCATGCCCAGGTGCTGAACACGGGCGCGTTGCCGCTCCCGGTTCTCGAAGCGAAGATCGACCGCTGGATCGCGAACGGCGGGGGCTAGGCGCCTCCGCCGGCCGGTACGGGCTGTCGGGTATGGGTTGAGATGAGCCGTGGCTCGTGCAAACTACCTGTTGCACGGCCACAGCCGCTGCGCTCTCGAACAACAGGGGGTTCGCCGATGTCTCGTATCTTGCCTTTCACCGCTGCCGCTCTCGCCTTGTCCGCACCGGCCGCGGCACAGCAGGCGCCTGCAGAGCCGCTAGAGCGTCAGCAGTTCATAGCGCAGATGGATGCGCAGTTCCGGCAACTCGACGGCGACAACAACGGCATGATCGTGCCCGCCGAAATCGTGAACAGCCAGCGTGCCGCCATGCAGGCGCAGGCATTGCGCCAGAACCAGGTCATCTTCGGGCAGCTCGATACCGATGGCAACGGGACGCTCACCCCGCAGGATTTCGCGCAGTTGGTGAACGTCGAGGCCGTACCTGTCGATCCTGCGCCGCTGATGAGCCAGTTCGACAGCGACAGGGACGGCATCATCACGCTGGTCGAATACCGCATTGCGACTCAGGCCAATTTCGACCGAATCGACACCGATCGCGATGGAATCGCCACCGATGTGGAGATGCGCGCCGCCGGTATCATCGAATAGGCAGTCACCCGATCGTTCCCTCGCGCGCGGGGGAATGTCCAAGTTTCAAAAGGTTAATGGTGCCGAATTACCACAGGTGGCGAGCCTGTGGGTAAAAATCCGGGAACCGCGAGTCCGCATGGCTGGTTTTATGCAGCGGACGCAGGGAAAAGATTTCATGGAGGAATACCCATGTCGAGCTTGTCCTACCGCAGCAGCCGCCCAGACGGGTGGGTAAAGCCGAAAGCCTATAGCGATGCCAGCCTTCGCTATAAGCATCACGGGAAGATCATCCCGATGGAACGGCCCGGTTTCTTCGCCCGCCTGTTCGGCGCTCGCTGAGTAAAGTTTGATCGAAAAGGAAGGGGCCGGGAGTAGCGCTACTCCCGGCCCCTTTTCTTGTGCCGTCGATGAGGTTGGAGGAGCCTAGTACTCCTCCGGTTCCTCGGGCGTTTCCGCGGTATGCGTCGGGCCGGCGTCGCGCTCGCCCCGGGCGAGCTTGAATACGACGCCAGACAGCAGAGCCAGTGCCAGCAGGTTGGGCAGCGCCATCGCAGCATTGGAGATATCGCCGAGACGCCAGACCAGTTCGCTCGGCTGTGCCGCGCCGAGGAAGATGACCACGCACCACAGGATGCGCCACGCCATGTGGAGCTTCTTCTCGCCGCTGCGCGAAGAGCCCTTCATCCGGTCGTAGAGGAAGGTGATCGCCCGTTCGCCGTAATAGCTCCACGTCAGCAAGGTCGTGAAGACGAAGAGGATCAGAGCGATCGAGGCGATCAGTGTGCCGATCGGGATCGAACCGATTTCCGCCGGGAAGGCCGCAGCGAAGGCGCCGCTGGTCATCTCGAAGCCGACACGGTCCGATTGCCAGGCATGCGCCACCGCTTCGCCGCCTGCCATGAAATCGCCGCGCACGGTCAGGATAACGAGAGCGGTCATGGTGCAGATGACGATGGTGTCGATGAAGGTGCCCAGCATCGCCATGCGGCCCTGCTGTTCGGGATCGTTCGTCTGCGCCACTGCGTGGGCGATGGCGGTGGAACCCTGGCCGGCCTCGTTCGAGAACAGGCCGCGCGCCACCCCGGCGCGGATCGCCATGATGATGGCCGCACCGGTGAAGCCGCCGACCGCGCTCTGCGGGTTGAAGGCACCGTTGAAGATCAGCGCGAAAGTCTCGCCCAGGTCGGCGAAGTTCAGGATCAGCGCGGTGAAAGCCATCACGATGTAGGTCGCGGCCATGAAGGGCACGACTTTCTCGGCGACGTTGCCGATCGACTTGATGCCACCGATGATGACGATGAACACGAGGATCGCGACGATCAGCCCGCCGAGCCATTCCTCGATACCGAAGAGTTCGTTGAGGCCGTCTGCCACGGCATTGGCCTGGATCGAATTGCCGGTCACCAGGGCCGAAAACAGCGTGCCGAGGCAGAAGACCACGGCAAGCCAGGTCCATTTCTTGCCCAGGCCCATCATGATGTAGGTCATCGGGCCGCCGCGCAGCACGCCGTCGCTGGTGTGCTCGCGATAGCGGATGGCCAGCGAACCTTCGGCGAAGGCCAGCGCCATGCCGAACAGGGCGGTGATCCACATCCAGAAGATGGCGCCCGGTCCGCCCAGTGCGATCGCGGTCGCGACACCGGCGAGGTTGCCCGTGCCGACCTGGCCGGAAAGCGCGGTCGACAGCGCCGCGAAAGGCGAAATTTCCCCGGCACCGGCACTCTTGCGTCCCGCGAACAGGCCCTTGATGGCTGCGCCCAGCTTGACGATGGGGTAGAAGCGCAGACCGATCATGAACCACAGGCCGACACCCAGCAGGATCAGCGCCAGTGGCGGGAAGGGAATCACGGCTTCGCCGTTCCACGTGCCCCCCCAAATGAAGTCCGAAACATTGGTGACCGGTTCGATCATGCGTTCGCCGAAACTCGGCGGTGTGGCATTTGCCATTCTTGTATTCCCCTAAGCCGTCCCGTGAAATTGAAGCGCGCAGGCTAGCCATGCGCCGCCCACTTGGAAAGCCGGAATTACGGCTATCTCCACCGCTTGCGTTTTCTGCGGGAGCGGCCTAAACGCGTGCCCGTCTTCCGAAATCGATGAAGGAAAAGCCCCTCCCGACCTTGTATCGGGGCGGCGAAATCCCCATCCCGGAAGCGACGCAAAATTCATTCGCGAGAGAGCGCATCGATCATGGCCGAAAACGCCGACAAGACACCCAAGGTTGCCAAGGCGAACAAGACTTCGCCCGCCGAGTTCATCCGGCAGGTCCAGACCGAAGGCCGCAAGGTCGTCTGGCCCACCTGGCCCGAAACGGTCCGCATCTCGATCTTCGTGTTCATCATGATGGTCATCCTCTCGCTCTTCTTCCTCGGCGTCGATTCGCTGTTCGGCGCCGTGGTGCGCTGGCTGCTCACGCTGGCCTGACCTGACAAAAGGGTAACAAGAGACACATGGCACGCTGGTACATCATCCACGCCTATTCCGGTTTCGAGAACAAGGTCCGCGATTCGATCATCGCCGAGGCCGAGCGCCTGGGCCTGT
>CAYOWF010000175.1:0-4766 GCA_964407585.1 uncultured Qipengyuania sp. | reverse complement strand
ACGCGCGTGGAACAAGGAGAGGGCACGTTCGTCACGGTCGAATTCACCACCACGGACGAGCGTGAGGATGTGGTGCGTTTCTACCGTGAGCAGGCAGGAAAGGCGGGCATCGAACCGGATGTCGAAGTGTCCGGCGGCGCCACGACCACGCTCGGCGGGGAAAGTGCGGATGCCGGTATCCGCTTCGCGCTGCAGGTTACCCGCGTCTCCGCGCTCACCGAAGGACAGCTCAGCATCGCGCGCGACTTCGACTAATTCTTGCCCCTTCGCCCCCTTGGCGCTAGGGGCGCGCGCGAGAACACTCTTCCCCCTTAAAACAGACCATTCGCAAGGAACTCTTATCATGGCGGTTACCCGCACCTTTTCGATCATCAAGCCCGATGCCACTCGCCGCAACCTGACCGGTGCGGTCACCAAGATGCTCGAAGACGCCGGCCTTCGCGTCGTCGCATCGAAGCGCATCCACATGACCCGCGAACAGGCCGAAGGCTTCTACGCGGTCCACAAGGAACGCCCCTTCTTCGGCGAACTGGTCGAGTTCATGATTTCGGGCCCGGTCGTGGTCCAGGTCCTCGAAGGCGAGAATGCCGTGAAGGCCAATCGCGACGTGATGGGTGCCACCAATCCGGCGGATGCCGACGAAGGCACCATCCGCAAGACCTATGCCGAAAGCATCGAAGCCAACTCGGTCCACGGCTCCGATAGCGACGAGAATGCCAAGATCGAAATCGACTTTTTCTTCGACGAAGACGAAATCGTCGGCTGATTTTTATCTTATTACAAGTACTTGCGAATTAACTTCGCAATCGAAACAAATGAGTTATCGCGCGGGCGCTTCTCTTGATAGAGATGCGCCCGCCATGGCATTTGGATCACTATTTCCGGGACGCGCGCGGTCCCAGCGCGAGAAGAGGGTGCGGGAACTCGCACAAGCCCTCAATGCACGCGATTACGAGCAGGTCGGGGAATTTCTCACTGCCAACGTCCTCGTGTTCAACGTTCGTGGCGGACGCACCGAAGGCCGCGCTGCTTTCATCCGGAAAGATCGCGCCTTTCGCGAAGCGTCGCGGGCGATCGTCCAACTCGACGAGATCATCCACCATGACGACGAGGTTCTCGTGCGCGGCCGACTTGAAAGCCCGCTTCCCGATGTGGGCGGCCCGACCATGTGGCGTGTCGGCTTCGAAGGCGAGCTGATTTCGCAAGTCGAAATCACCCGCGTAAACGACGGCTAGGCCCGAGCGGCCAGCCCCTGGATTTGCTCCTGATGCGCTGTGTGCGCACCCCCGCTTGAACGCGCGTGCTCCTGCGCCATGGCTGCTTCGGCTGTCGGCCCCCAGTCAAGGCCAAGCCGGGCATAGGTCGATGCCATGGTGCTGCGCCAATCTGCATTGAGATCGCGGAAATCCACTTCGGCCACCGGGCCGGCAAAGCTGCCGAGCGCTTCGCTCATCCGGTCTTCGCGAAGCGCGAGCTTCCGGTTCCATTCGGCTTCCAGCGAGGCGAGGTCGTGCTCGTCGCTCTGGAAGGCCATCTGGCTGGCGACCATCGAGACGCTGCTCGCCAGCACTTCCTTTCGATCGCGCTTGCACCATACGATACGCGCGTCGGGAAATTGTTCGAGCAAGGCCGGCAGGTCTTCCGAGAATTGCGGGCATTTGAGGACCCGGGGTCTCGCCGAGCTGCCGTGGTTTGCCGCATCGGTTCGCAGGATGCGGGCGAATTCGCGATAAACAGGTGCGTGATCGATCCGCTCGCTGAATTCCACGAAGGACGGAATGCGCCATTGCGCTTCGAATGCCGCCGGCGAGAGCGCCGCGGCAAGCCATCCGATTTCCTCGTCCGTACGCGTGGGTCCGAACGGGTGGAGCGTGTCGAGCCAGGGTTTGACGCGGCGCGCCATGAACAGCGCCGCATGGGCTTTCAAGGGACGCCAGTCGGGCCGCGAAGGAACGGGGTCGTGACTGTCGCAAAAGCGCGTCCCCGAGTGCCGCGGGTCGGTGGCCAGCAGCCGTTGCACGCGTGTGGTTCCGCTGCGCATCTGGCCCAGAACGATGATGGGGCGGGCCAGGGGCGTTTCGGCCAGTTCTGGACGTTCGCGCCACACGCGGCCCAAGGCGTGGCGTTTGCGGATCGCATTCTTGAGCTGGCCGTAGGCGACCGTGTGACCCAGCGCGTTCAACTCCGCCTCATGGTTCAGCGAGTGGCACAGTCTTTCCAGCCGTAGGCGGAAATCGGCGACGTCCTCCTCGCAGCGGATCGATGCCTCATCCTCGCGCGAATAGCCGTTCGATCCGACTTGCCAGAGATAGTCGGGATCCAGCGACGGCTTTTCGTCCCAGCCGCGCTCCCAGACGCTCGCGATCAACCGGTCTGCGCGCTCGGCGAATTCGGAGCGGGCGAAGAAATGCGACCGGGCCGAGCTCATTTCCGGCCTTCCTGCCACTTGGCGTAAAGCATTCCGCCCAGCTTGCGCAGCACATGGGCGCCGATGAGCACGCCGGCAGTGATCAGGATCGCGTCGAGCATATCGACTTCCTCGGTCTGCCAGCTGTCGTCCGTGTCGAATGCCACCATGCCAAGCGCGAGTATCGCGACGAGGAAGAAGGCATAGGGCGTGATTCGCTGCATCAGAACTGGTCCGCCGCATCCATCAGCCGGGTCGCGCTCTTCGGAGCGACCGATCTCCAGCTGCGTTCGAGCCAATCGGATACGTGGCTCCAGTCGAGGCCGGGGCGGTTCAGGATGACGCCGATCCATCCGCTGGCGCCATAATAGGCTGGCTTGAAATAGGCCTGCGGCTGCGCTTCGACGAGGGTGAGCAATTCGTCCATGCTGCCGGTCTTGACCAGTACCGCGATATGTTCGCTGCCATGGTGCTGATCGTTGAAATAGGCGAAGTACTTGCCCGATTTCTCGCTCCCCGCCCGCCATCCGGCAGAGCCGTGGCTTTCGCGCTCATGCGTCTGCGGAAGTGAAAGCGCGAGTTCGCGCACCTTGCCGAGCAGATAGTCGGGATCGTAATTGCGGCCAACATATTCGCTGACAACGCGCGGATAGAGCTGATGCTCCGCGAAACGCACGCGTTCGGCCAGGCTGTCTGCCGTTTCGCCCTTGCGGATCGCAACCTTCATCTGCCCCAGGACTTCGCCCGCATCGAGATCGGCGGTCACGATGTGGACCGATACGCCGCCGAAGCCGTCTCCCGCATCGATGGCGCGCCTGTGAGTGTCGAGGCCAGGATATTTGGGCAATAGCGAGGGGTGGATGTTGAGCATCCGGCCTGCCCATCGTTCGACGAAGCCGTCGGTCAGGATCCGCATATATCCTGCCAGAACGATATATTCCGCCCCCGCATCGAGCGCGGCCTTCTCCATCGCGGCATCGTGGTCGGCCCTTGTCATGCCCTTGTGCGAAAGGGCGAATGTGGAAACACCCTCGGCTGCAGCGATCGCCAGGCCTTCCGCCTCGGGATCGTTGGCGGCAACGCATACCACCTCATAGGCGGCATCGGGCAATTTCGAGGCATAGAGCAGCGCGGCCATGTTGCTGCCGCGCCCGGATATGAAAATCGCGACCTTCGCCGGTTCAGCCAAAGTGAACCGCCTCCCAGCCGTCTTTCGCCGCCCATGTGCCCTGCGACCCGCGGACGGTGCAGCCTTTCTCGCCTTCGACGATGCCGCCGATCGCGAGGACCTGCTCGCCCGCATCTTCCAGCCTGCTGCGCACGATTTCGACTTTCGACGGTTCGACGGCCAGCACCATCCCGACACCGCAGTTGAAGGTGCGCGCCATCTCGCCGGGTTCGATATTGCCCTGCGCCTGGAGGAAACCCATCAGCCCCGGTTGTTCCCAGGCATCGGCATCGACTTCGGCATGCGCACCTTGCGGAAGCACGCGCGGAAGGTTCTCCAGCAGGCCGCCTCCGGTAATATGCGCCATCGCATCGATCAGTCCGTCGCGCACGAGAGGCAGCAAGGCTTCGACATAGATGCGAGTCGGTTCGAGCAGTGTCTCGATCAGCAGTCTGTCCTGGTCGAAGGGCGCCGGACGGTCGAGCTTCCAGCCCTTGTCCTCGGCCAGTCGGCGCACCAGCGAGAAGCCGTTCGAATGGACGCCCGAACTGGCCACTCCGATCAGCACATGGCCGGGTGCAACGCGCTCTCCGGTCAGTTGCTCGCCGCGTTCGACGGCACCGACGCAGAATCCGGCGAGGTCGTAGTCTCCTTGGGCATACATGCCGGGCATTTCCGCCGTTTCGCCGCCGATGAGCGCGCAACCGGCCTGTTTGCAACCCTCGGCGATCCCGGCGATGACCCGCTCGGCCACGCCGTTCTCCAGCTTGCCGGTGGCGAAATAGTCGAGGAAGAACAGCGGTTCCGCCCCCTGCACGATGAGGTCGTTCACGCACATGGCGACGAGGTCGATTCCCACCGTATCGTGGCGATCGGTATCGATGGCGAGCTTGAGCTTGGTACCGACCCCGTCGTTCCCGGCTACCAGAAGCGGATCCTTGTAGCCGGCTGCCCTGGGGTCGAAGAAGCCGCCGAAACCGCCGATTTCTCCGTCCGCCCCGGGACGCATGGTGGCTTTGACCAGCGGGCCGATAGCTTTGACGAGGGCATTGCCCGCGTCGATCGATACTCCGGCCTGTTCGTAGGTATAGGAAGGCGTCTTGCTGCTCATGGCTGTCGCCTTTCGCGCAATTCGCCAGCAATTTCCAGCATTCCCGCTTGGATTTCCCGAATGCATTGGGCAAAAGGCCC
>CAYOWF010000174.1:0-4780 GCA_964407585.1 uncultured Qipengyuania sp. | reverse complement strand
GCCCGGGGCGAAACTCTCGCCCCGGGCATTTTCTTTGCCTGCTCAAGGCGCTAGGACGGCCTTGCTTCATCTCCCGTCAATCAGCGGGGGGCGACAATGAATGCCAAGATCAGGAGGGTCGGCACATCGTGAGCCGCGTATCGAATCAGACTATCCGCCTCGCAGCATTGACTGCGGCACTTACCGCTATCGCCGCCTGCACTACTCCGCCGCCTCCTCCGCCGCCGCCACCGCCGCCCCCTCCGCCGCCCGCACCGGTGGTCATTCCACCGCGGCCGACGCCGCCGAGCGGCGCAACCGCAAGCATGACGATCCCGATGGTGGCGGCATCAGGCGTGCGCCAGACGGTCAACGCCAACCTGACGCCTGCGCAGACCACCTGGAATCTGCGGTCGGCACTCAACGTCGCCGCACTCAACTGCCTCGACCTCGAATATACCGGCCTCGTCGACAATTACGGAACCTTCCTCGATCGCAACGCGCGCGAGCTCTCGGCGGCCAACCGCGCCCTGCAAAGCGAGTTTCGCCAGCAATATGGCGGAACGTATCGCGACGCGCAGGATTCCTACATGACGAAGGTCTACAACTACTTTGCGCTGCCGCCGGCCAAGAGCGATTTCTGCGACGTCGCCTATACCATCAGCGGTGAAGTGATCACGATCCCACCGAGCGATCTCGATACCTTCGCCTCGATGGCATTGCCGCGTATCGAAGGCGTCTTCGAAGATTTCTTCCGGGCCTACGAGCAGTATCGCGTCGATTTGAGGGCGTGGAATTCGCAATATGGCTCGCCCACCGTCGGCACGACGGTGCAAGGCTATGTCAATCCGCTCAACCCGGCCGTGAAGGTCGAGCCCGACCAGACGGTCGTGGATGCCACGCCGGCTACGTCGCCGGTATCGCCGCCTGGCGGCGCGCAGGCGCCGGTCGAAATCCCGCCCGCAACCGGGCAGGAACCCGTCGTAATCGCAACCGGCGAGACTTCACCCGATGGCGAACCCGTCGTCACACTGCCGACCGAAGGCCCGATCTTCCAGTCGGGCGAGGTTGTTCAGGGCGAGACCGATCTCGGGGAAGAGGCTGGTGCCGAAGAGGAAGACGACAAGCCCGTACCCTGAGATGGTGCCGAGGTATCACTGGAAAAGGGACAGGAGGATGGCTTCCTTTTTCCCCACATCCCTTTCAATCGAGGGCGTAGTCCGGGAAGTTCGTTGCGCAGGCAGAGAGCATCTCGCCGATCGCTTCGATATCTGCACCGTCGATCCCCACTGGTAGGTCTTGCAGTTTCTCCTGCGGGGGGAAGCGGCCGTACCCGGCAAACAGGCAGTGCCAGCTCATGGAGGAATAGGCGGGCCTCTCGCCATTGATGGCGCTGTTCGCCTCCGCCATGTCCCTGTGCGTGAACCACGCCGTCATGATCGCCTTGAGCGTATCGGGAAGCGCATCGTTGGCGGCGTTCTCGCGCCAGTAGTCGCTGTCGGTCCTGCGGCTGAGACGGTAATGCGCCACGATATAGTCGCGAATTCCGTCGTATCGTGCAGCGATAGAACGGTTGAACTGATCGCGATGTTCGGGCGTGAAGCCGCCCGCCGCGAAGGCAGCGGCAAATTCCTGCGCGGTGGCTATCACGATATGCAATGCGGTCGCCTCGAGTGGTTCGATAAACCCCTGAGAGAGCCCGGCCGCAAGGCAATTGCGCGTCCAGCTGTTTTCGACACGACCCACTTTCATCGAAAGGAAGCGCGCCTCGGTATTCTCCGACTGTTCACCGAGAGCGGTACGCAATTCGGCTTCGGCGTCTTCGTCCGAGATATGCCGCGAGGAATAGACGTAGCCATTTCCGACGCGCGTAGTGAGCGGGATCGACCAGCGCCATCCGGCTTTCATCGCGATGCTTTCGGTTTGCGGCCGCAACGGCTCGCCATGGGAGGTCGGCATGACCACCGCGCGGTCGTTGAACAGGTTCTCGCCGAAGGAAATAAAGCGTGCACCGAGTTTCTGTTGGGCGAGGATCGAAGCGAAACCGGAGCAGTCGACGAAGAAGGCGCCGTCGATGCGCTCGCCCTCCTCGCATAGCAGAGCGGCAATATCGCCCCCGTCGGTCATCTCGACATCGACAACCTTGAGCGGACGATGTTCGATACCCTTTGCCACGGCCCATTCGCGCAGGAAGCCGCCAAGCTTGTGGGCATCGAAGTGGTAGCCGTAGCTGGGGGCGAACGGGAAATTGCCCGATGGATGCGGGCGCTTGCGTTGCTGTGCCAGTTTCGTCGCCAGGAACCAGTCGTCGGGATGCGCGGGGACGTCGCCTCCGCGCCGGCGCAAGGCGCAATTGTGCGCAAAGCCCGGTTCGCTATGCAGGTCGATGGGGCCGGGAAAAGGGTGAAAGTAGCTTTCGTAGCCCGGCACCTCGCTCCAGCCCGTGAACTGGATGCCTAACTTGTAGGTGGCATCGCAGGCCTTCATCCACTCTGCCTCTGCGATTTCGAGCAGGTCGAAGAAGGCCTTCAGCTGCGGGGTCGATCCTTCGCCCACGCCGATGATCCCGATGGCGGGGCTTTCGACCACCGTAATCCGCGGGTTTAGCGCCTCCCATTCCTTGTGGAGCAGGCAGGCCGTCATCCAGCCGGCGCTGCCTCCGCCAAGGACGACGATATGCGGAGGCTTGGGAGAGTTCACCCCTGCGGTACGAATTCGATGGCGAAACCGCCTGCCGGGGCAAGCCGCAGGTCGAGCGCCTCGTCCGAAGTGACGGTCTTCGTCTCGACGGTCATCGCATGCCGGTCATCGCCGAGCCCGTCGGCATTCGCACCGTCACGCCAGATGGTGGCGGCATAGCTTTTGCCCGGGTCGAGGAAGGAGAGCGGCACGCTGACCTCTCGCTCCGCCTCGTCGGTGACTGCCCCGACATACCAGTTGAGCGTGTTGCGATCGCGCCGTGCGATAACGGCATATTCGCCCACCGCGCCATCGACCAGCATGCTTTCGGCCCAATCTGTCGGAACCCGCTTCACGAAATCGAGCGCCCGCGGAAATTTGACGATGTTCTCGGGCAGGTCGGCAACCATCTGGATGGGCGAGTAGATGGTGACGTAGAAGGCCAGTTGCCGCGCGAGCGTACTCGGCAGGTCGGGGCTCGTAGCGCCGCGTCCTTCGAGCGAGAAAACCCCCGGCGTGTAGTCCATCGGTCCTGCCAGCAAACGCGTGAAGATTAGTTCGGGAACATGTCCGGGATCGTTCTTCGGCACCGCCCAGGCGTCGTATTCCGCCCCGCGCGCGCCCTCGCGGCTGACCCAGTTGGGATAGGTGCGGCGCAGGCCGGTATCCTTGATCGGTTCGTGGGGATTGACGGCGATGCCATGCTCGGCCGCTTCTTCCACGACCTTGAGATGATGCCGGACCATTTCCTGGCCGTCGTGCCATACGAATGTCTCGCCCCAGCCGCCTTCGCCTGCAGGCGCGATGATGCCGCCCGCATCGGCGACATAGCCGCTTTTCACAGCGTCGATGCCGAGGCTCTCGTAGAAGGCCATCGCGTCTTCGAGCTGCTCTTCATAGACTTTGATATTGCCACCGGTTTCGTGGTGACCGATTATGCGAACGCCCTTTTCCTCGGCGTACCGGGCGACCTCGGCAATATCGAAATCGGGATAGGCTTCGGTGAAGCTGAATTCGCGACCATTGCCGAACCAATTGCCGTCCCAGCCGACGTTCCAGCCTTCGATCAGCACCCCGCGGAAACCGTGCTCTGCTGCGAAATCTATGTATGTCTTGGCGTTTTCGGTTGTCGCGCCGTGCTTCTCGCCGCTTGCCCAGCTTTCGAGTTCGAGATGCATCCCCCACCAGATGCCGATATATTTGTGGGGGGTGAACCAGCTGACGTCGCCGAGCTTGTTTGCCTCGTTGAGATTGAGCGTGATGTCGCTTTCGAACAGACCCTTGGCATTCGAGGAAATCAGGATTGTGCGCCAGGGCGTATGGAACGCGCCGTCGCGTACGACCTTGGCGCCGCGCGGAGAGGGGGCGAGCAGCGTACGCAGGCGCGTGCCGTCCATACGCTTGAGCCACATGCCCGAATAATCGACCAGTGCCGCCTCGTGGAAGGAAAGGTGGGTGCCGTTTTCCAGCACCATGGTGACCGGCGTATGGACGGTCGACAGCGCGCTGATGGGCGTCTTGGCGTAAAGATATTCGTAGCGATTCCAGTCGCCTGCCGGGATCGACCATGCCGTGCCGTCGCTGGCTATGTTGAACTCGGTCAGCTCGTCGGCAATATTGGTGAAGCGCTTATCCGGGTTCTCGGGAAATTCCGTGCGGAAGCCGATACCGTCGTCGAAGACTCGCATGCGCACGGTGATCTCGCGCGCCTCCTCGTCTTTCTGGCGGAAGGTGAGGGCAAGCTCGTTATGGCTGTCGGTCACCCATTGCTGCTCGCCCCAGGGCTGTTCCCAGGTCGAGTTATGTCCCTGTTCGCGGAAGGCGACGACTTCGAAATTGCGGCGCATGGGATCGGCATCGGTAAAGTTGAACCCGATCTGCGACTTGGCAATGATCGGCACCCCGTCCCGGCGGACTTCGTAGAAGGGAATGCCTTCGCCATCGGCATCGAGCGTAACAGCGATGCGGCCATCGGGCGAAGTCACCGTTTCGGCCTGAGCGGTGCAAATGGGCAAGAGCGAGGCGCTCAGGAAAAGAGCAAGGCGTTTCATGCGGATATCTCCGTTATGATTGCCGCATAGGGCGGCAATTCGCTTTGGCTCGCGCCATTGATAGCCATCAG